>CAZTVO010000008.1:27170-29487 GCA_964617075.1 uncultured Jutongia sp. | reverse complement strand
TATACATCTTTATATTTTCATCCGACACATTCCTGATATTCGTGTCTATCTTTTCTATATCTAAACTTTGGCATAAAGTACACCTAATACACATATATACCTCCAAAAACCGGCTAAACGCGGCTTTATACGAAATCTTTCATATGTTCGTCCTTCATTCCGGCGATCTTTGCGCCAAACGACGCGTTTATAAATTCGACATCCCTTTCGCCTCTTATGCGCCTCTCAATCCAGGTTCTGTACATGTCAAGCGCGCCGTTCGCGTAAATAAAGCCTCCGCCCACGGCGGCGACTTTTCTTAGCGGCTTTTTGTCCTCGATTTTGTGGCCGATGCCCAACGCGTGCGTCGCGTCCCCCTTATATCCCATATCAAGCCCTACGCATATCACCCGTCTGCATTTCATCCTTATAAACAAGTCTATCGCAAACGTAGCGACGGATCCGCCGCTTTCGTAAAGCGTTTTTTTCCCTTCCCGCGCGGCCTTCTCCGCCAAATCCACGCCCTCCTGGAACGCTATATGCCTCCTGCCCCCGTATTCGGACACGACATTGGCGGCGGCGGTCGATATGTATATGAGCGGCACGCCGCAGTCCCTAAGGCCCCTAAGCTGCCACGCCGTGGACGCCTTAGCGTCCGCGATGACTATATAGTCTATTTTAACGCCGGCGTTAAAAAGCTTGGCCGCTATCTTTCCCGCGCATATAATTTTTTTTTCGCCTTTTTCGCTTATTTTCTTTAAATCCGCCATATTCTCGTCGACAGACGGCCCTCCGGCGACAAATACGACGTCCGCTCCGCCCAGATCGCCAGCAAGGTCGTCCGCGTTAGGATCATTTAGCAAAATATTTCTTCTTATATTGCCGTCAAGCATGTCGGCGTCGTTTTCAACGGCGTTGCACTGCAAAAAAACGTCCTCAAGCCATTCCCTTAAAGAAGCGTCCTTTACGCACTTTACCGATGGACGCCATATCATGACTCCCTTTTTTAGACTGCCGTCCGGCCGCGCCATATACTTCATGTAGTCCGCCCGATTTTTTGGAACTCGTATTTTAAGATCCCGGTGGGAAAGGGCGTATTTCATATTGGCGTAAGTCATGCATATCTTTAACTGGGAAATGTCATTTTCAAGCGCCGTTATCTTTTTATATTCATATTTTCTGGCCAAAGCGTTGAGATGATATCCCATGCCGACGCCAACCACGACTATCTCGTCGCAGCTTTTTGCCGCCCCCATATCGGCGTACGTCATGGCCTCCTCCCACGGATTTACGCGCGAGCTTAAGCTCACATGGCCAAACTTTTTAGTCTCAATCGAAAGGAAATTGTCGCCGGTGGCCGCCCATCCAAGCATATACTCGTCGCCAAAGCCGTCAGGAGCACTTTTAAGCAATGTACATAAATCCGGATCGGCATCCTTTAGCAGCCGCATATTCCTCTCGTAAAAATCCGGCGGCTCATAGCCCGCCGCCTCGGCGGCCAACGCCTGCATTTCAAAAAGCACGCTTGAAAGGTCGGAGCCGTATATGTCGGCAAGCTCCTCCTCGTCCCTTCTTTCCATGGCGTCAAGCATGGACTTAAAAACGACAGCCGCCGCGCCCACGTCAAACCCCTGCTCCGCCGCGGCCTCAAGACACGCCTCTCCCAAATTTGCCACAGCTCCCGCCAGACCCCAGGCTCTGGCGTAATTTTGCTGCCTGAAAAAATGGGCCGCCTCGGTAACGGCATATATCAGCTCCCTTAACATTTCCAATAATTTTTGCATAACGCCTCCGTCCACGTCGTCATTAAGCGACGCGTCATATCTTTTCCAATGACTCGTCAAGAACCGGCTCAAGCGCATCGGCCGCCCGTATCATGGATTTATATACATTTTTTGAAATCTCAAGCGTCTTTTTCATATTGGCGTCCTCGTCGTCAGTAAGCCTGTTTACATCTGACATAACGTCTACGACGTCGCCTGATATGTACATATCAAATATTTCATACACTGGCTGCTTTTCCATAAATCTATTTGCCTTATTTATTATCTTTAAATTTTTTTCTTCTTTTCTTTCATCGCGGCGCGGCGCGCCCATCATAGACAAAAGCTCATTAGTCGCCTTTATGCCCTCGTTTGACTTTTGCCTTATATTGTTAAACTCTTTTTTTAGATGAAGCATGTCCTCCCTGACTTTTCCATACTCCTCCTCAGAAAAAGTGTACGGCATGTCGTCTATTACGTCTTTAAAAGAAAAATCCTTCACGCAGTACTCGTCTATCGCGTCCGAAAGCTTCATGACTTTTGAGCCGTGTATGAGCGCGCCGCCTTCCGTGGCG
>CAZTVO010000008.1:16806-27160 GCA_964617075.1 uncultured Jutongia sp. | reverse complement strand
GGCGTCTATAAGCTCGTCAAATCCCAGCCTCTCTTTTATGCCTATCGCCTGCTCAAACCAGTCGCGGTAGATAATCCAGTCGCCTCTTGTGTAGACCTTGTCGCCATTTACGCCATCCACAAGCGTCTTATCTTCATCCATGACATGATGCGACGCGATTCCTCCCGCGTATGAGGCATCGCCTAGGTAGGCCAGATCCTGCCCAATAAGTATTATATTTTTTATTCCAAAAGTCACGCATATGGAAAAGGCCGCGGTCGCTACCGAGCCTCCGGTACTGTACTCTGGAAAAATTTTATTATGTTTCCTATAAAGACCCGCCATATAAGCTCCAGAAGAAAAAAACCATATTTTTCGCCCCGTATGCTGCGCCATAAATTCGCTCTTAGCCTCTATTACGGTAAAAAGTGGAACGCCGTAGCACCTTTCATCCGAAAGGTGGCGTATGGATTTTTTTGAATCTATCGTAATCATCGCGTCAAAACTGACGCCGTGCGCGAGAAGATATTTGACGGACGTGTCCGTCGCGAATATAAAAGCCTTTCCCTTTGCCCTTTTTAGCTCGTCTATATTTTTGTCAAGAGAAGGACCCGCCGCCACTATTATCGCGGGCACATCCTCTGGAATCTTTCCAACAAATTCCGAAACATAATTGCTTTCCCTGATATATACTAAATTCTTAAGTATATTATTCGCCGACGCAACTGAAAGATGTCTAAGAGTGTTTCTATTCGATTCATGGATAACAAGAACATCTCGCACATCTTTTAAAAATTCTTTGTATTCCTTAGGATAAGCCTTTTCGTATATCGGATGGCAGCATGTTATCTGCGTGGAAACGTCAACCCAGTCAGTCTGAGACTGGATTACGGATTTGAATTCATAGGTGTTTATTCCTCCTACAAACAATGCCGTCCTCATGTCCGATATGACGTCTTCCATGTCGTTATTATATATATTATAAATGAAAATAGATATGTCAGGCTCATATAGATAGACCGCCGCGTCTTTTTGCAGATTTTTTAGCATCTCCCTCACAAATATGAGGTTGCCCATGCCAAACATCATGACGCTAATGTCTATATTGTTAAATTTATATTGCGAAGCCCACCTTTTTGCCTCATCGTACGGCCGGTATAGACTGTTTAACCTGTATTTGACGCCATCCGCCGCCGTTACGACAAGCGCCTTGCCGCCGTCCCTGGCATCCACCTCTTCTATATTTCCCTCAACATAGCCACCCTCGTCTATTATCTCTTTTAGCTTTTTATACATCAAAGGCCTTGACTTTTCCAAGGCCGCCATATTCGCGTCAAAGCGCTCCATATCCCGTTCCCCTCTTTACCTGCCTCGCATGTCCATGCCTACTCCATCTTTTCCAAAAGCTCTTTCACGTATTCCACATAATCATACTGCAATATGTCGGCCATAAGCACCTTGTCGGCCTTTTCCATAGCCCCCATCGCGTCTTTTAAAATGCCCGCGAGCCTAATCTCGTCAAGGCCAAAGCCGTCATGTGAAGCATTATATGAAAAAAGGACGTCAACCGCCTCCGCCATGTCGCCAAGCGCCCCGTTAAACTTTTCCATTCCCTCTTTATTTTTTTGCTGATAAAAAAGCTCCACCGCGTCCTCTACGCTTTTTATCGATTTTTCAACGACTTCTCTTGAAGCATCCATATCTGTACCACCTTTATATTTAATATTTATATAAACAAAACAGGGCCGACCGTAAGGTCGGCCCTGTACAATGATGACAAGCCGCGTAAACTAAAGCCGATATAAAAGCTATTAGCCAAGCAATGCAAGCACGCCCTGCGTAGCCTGATTTGCCTGTGCGAGCATAGACTGTCCAGCCTGCTGCAAGATGCTCTCGGCAGCATACTGTACCATCTGATCTGCAATGTCGGTATCGCGAATCTTGCTCTCTGCTGACTGAAGGTTCTCAGCCATGTTGTCGGCATTTGAAATGGTGTGGTCAAGCCTGTTCTGAATAGCACCAAGCCTTGACCTCTGCAGAGAAACTCTGGTAAGTGCACTGTTGATAACCTTGATATAGTGAGTAATCTTAGCACCAGAACCTTTGATATTGTCAGCAAAATTAGGCTTATCGATGCCAAGTCCTGCTGCCGTCATCTTGCTAATCGTAATCTTGATTACCTGTGAATTATTAGCACCAACCTGAAGTATACGATCCTTGAACTTACCGCTCAAAAGCGTCATCGTATTGAATTCCGTCTGGCTAGCGATACGATCAATCTCTTCGGTAAGAGCTGAAAGCTCAAGGCGGATAGCCGTACGGTCAGCAGTTACATTCGTGTCATTTGATGCCTGAACCGTAAGTTCCCTCATCCTCTGGATGACTTCATGAATCTCGCCCAAAGCGCCTTCAGCAGTTTGGATAAGAGAGATGCCGTCCTGCGCGTTCGCAGAAGCCTGATTCAAACCTCTAATCTGTCCCCTCATCTTCTCGCTGATTGAAAGGCCCGCAGCGTCGTCTGCCGCACGGTTTACCCTGTAGCCTGATGAAAGCTTCTCAGTGTTCTTTGCAAGCTTTGAATTCGTGATGCCGAGCATCCTGTTCGCATTAAGCGCCGTCATATTGTGTTGTACTATCATAACAAATTCCTCCTTGAAATTTCGGCTTCCTCCATGAAGCCAGTATTGGGTTGAAGTTTCCGCCCCGTCACGTCAGCCCGTACACATCGGTTCAGAGGCAAATATTAAAAAGAACGCCGTCTTTTTAACATTGGGCATGTATTATTTTACCTGTTATATATATCGGACGCTCGTAAATATACTTTAACATTTTTTCGCATTTTCCCATTTTATTTTTTGCTGTCAAAAAAATACGACTGCCATTCCCTGTGCTGGTTTGACATATTTTGATAATATGTGGCGGCGGTTTTGTTGCTCTTTTTAAACTCCTTTATCTCGCTCCTGTTCTCATACAGGAACTTGTTGAACTTTTCCTTATTTTTGCGCTCCACGGCCTCAATCTCCATGCCGACGCCGGAAATCGTCCTTATAAAATTCTGCATCTCCACGACCTGGCTCCGGTACGCGTCGATGTTTGCCTTTATGACGGGGCCGACGCGGTCAAAGACAGACTGAAATCCCCTGTCAAGCTCCGATATTTCGTCTAAGCAGTCCTGCTTGGCGCCGACGGCGCGGTCAAATCCATCGACGTCAAACTCGTTTGCGTCAAGAATCTCCTCCTGCTCCCTGGTAAGCTCCAAAAGCCTTTTCATGACGTCAAGCTTTTTTCGAAGCGAACTATGAAGCACGGAGACATATGTGCCAACATCTTCTTTTGTATCGTCCATAGCAAACCCCATTTCCAAAAAACTAAACGGCATTGTTGATGCGCATAACCTCTTTCCAGGTGTCCCTCATCGTCTTTATATGGCCTAGGGCCTCCTGCAAAATCTCCTTGTCCTTTTTCATGTTCGCCTCGACAAGACGCCTGTATATATAGTCGTACACCCGGTCAAACTCCTTGGCGACAGGGTACTTCATTTCAAGCGTGGCCCTTAGCTCCACTATTATATTCTCGGCCTTTACAATATTTTTGCCCGCCCTCTCGATGGCGTTGGCGTCGATGTCGTCCATGGCCATGTTGCAAAACTTCACGGCGCCGTCGTAGAGCATAAGCGTAAGCCTCGCGGGCGACGCCGTCTTTACCGAGTTGCTCTGGTACATCTGCGTCATCTTGGAATTAGCGTAATTTGCCATAACTTTACCTCCATGTAATCTGTTATGCCCATATGTCACGAACGCAGCAACGCCGCGCTGCAGCATTACTGCGTCCATTCACTTCATTATATTCCCATGGCCAAGACGCCGGCGGACGTTTCATCAGCCCCCAAGCATCTGGGCAAGGGAGTTTTGCTGCGACTGGAGCTGCGCCATGGCGCTCTCCATCTGGCTAAACTGGCTGTAGTACTTGTCCTCCATGTCGTTTAGCTTCTTTTCCCATTTGTCGATGTCGTCCTTGTAGTCAGAAAGCTGGGAAGCCATCTCCCTGTCGTTGTAAAACGTCAGGGCGCTGCTCATATTCGTCCTCGACATCTTTTTTGTAAGGTCGTCGTAAAGATTTCCCGTCAGGGTGGTAAAGAGGTTCATGACGACGTCCGGATCCTTTTCAAGCATTTCCATAAGCTTGTTCGCGCTGTCGCTGTATTCCGAATCGTCCTCATCGCCCATTATATGAAGAAGGCCGCCCTCTCTGTAATCGGTGGACGTCGTGATGCCCAAGGTCGAGAGCGAATACTTCGTACCGTCAGCCGCAGTATAAGAACCCATCATGGCGTTTCTAAACGATGAAACAAGAGAACCAAGCGTACTGTCGCGCCTTAAAAGGGAATCCTTTATCTTTGACTCCCACTTCTCCACCTCATCGTCGCTCATGGCCTTCCTGTCATCGTCGGAGAGGACGTCGTAGTCCCTTGCCGATTCGGCGTTGTAGTACGTGCCCATCTCCTTGAGGATGGAATTGTACCCCTCGATGAACTCCTTGATGGTGTCGTATATGCCGGACACGTCGTTAGTGACGGTAACAGTCACAGTCTCGTCGTCGCCGGTCGTTCCCAAAAAGTTAAAATCTATGCCCGCTATGGACATATTGGTCGAACTGCTTGTAAGCGTGGCGCCGTTATACTCAACTACAGTATCCTTCGCGTCGATAACGACCATTCCCACATCGTTGCCGGGATCGCTTTCGCCCTTCGCGCTTCCGTCAACAGCCGAGAGGCCAAGCCCCGCAAGTATGGAGCCATCTTCCGTCACGCCGCCCGCCATCGCGGAGGAGTACGCGTTTATATCGGCCGAAAGGCCGCTGTTTATATAAGCCTCCCTCTCGTTCTCGCCGGTCACGGTATAAAGCTTTAGCTCGTCAGGACTGTCTATGCCAAGATCGGCCTTTACCTTGTCCTCGGATATGCCGTTTTTAATGGCGTCGTCAATCGCGCCGCTGTCCGTATAACCCTTGAGGGTTTCGTTAGTCTTTTTTTCGATAAGCTTTGCCTTGGCGTCCTCAATGGCCTTCTTTTTGACCTCCGGATCCGAACTTGAAAGCTTGGATTCGTCTATGTCGATGCCGTTTTGCGTCTTAAAATAGTCGACTATCTGATCCGTGCCCATGGAATCAAAGCCTACGGCGTTCACCTCGTCGGAAGCCTGCTTATTCGCGAGGGCGTAATAGTACCTGTGCGCGTTGCTGGACGCCACGCCGTCCGCGGAAGCCTTCGCGATGTCCTTTAGGCGCTCGTACGCCTTGTCCGCGTCGATGTCGCCGTTTTGCATGGAGGCAAGTATCTGGTCGACCGCTTTTTTATTGGCGGAGGAGAGGCTGTCGTAATTTAGGCCCTCCTTAAGCTTTGACATGGCGTCCTGCTGGTCTAAACTTAGGGAACCCGCCGAAATCTCGAAGGTATTGTCGGCGCCGCTCGCCTTCGCGCTGATAAAGAGCCTCTGCTGCCCCTGGTCAAAAGTGGCGTCAAGCCCCGCGTCCTGACACTTGTCTATAAAATCCTGCACCGTGGTGTTTTCGTCCACGTCAAGATACGTCTCCTGGCCGTTCTTGCCCACTTTAAGCTTTATCTGGTCGCCCGCCTTAAAGCTGTGCGTCTGGCCGTCGGCGTTTAAAAGATCGACAAGCTTCGTCTTGGACGTGACGGCGGATTCGTTGCCGTCGGCATCCTTTACCTTGTTTAGCCTGCCGCTCGTAACGTACTGAGTAGAGGCAAGGCTTTTTACCTTGACCGTATACGTGCCCGTGGCCGCGTTGGCGCCCGCGTTGGCCGTAACCTTTGAGGTATTTGAAGAGGTGGCGGCCTTTGTCCTGTACGCGGTCGTAAACCTCATCTTGCCGATCCAGTCCTTATAGAAGTTATAAATCTTGGAATTGAGGGAAGACCATACCTCCTGCTTCCATTCAAGCTTTGTCTTCTTGTTTTCGATCTTAGTCTTTTTAGTGCGCTGCGCCGACATGAGCGCCTCGACTATGGACTCGGTATTAAGTCCAGACATAAGTCCGGTCATTCTTAATGGCATGCTAACTCCTCCTATCTCCTTTGGACGGCCCAAAACATAAACGCCTCAAATTTGAACTGCCCAAAAATCAATATTTCTCATCGACTATAATGCCCGCAAGCTCCCACGCCTTTTTAAGGGCGTCGCGCACCTCCTCCGGGGGCACCTCGAGCACAAGCTCGTCCGTATCCTGGTCGTAGATCTTTATGGACACGCGGTTTATATCCTCGTCATACTCGTACTCGCACCTGGTGCGCTGCATCTTAAGCTTTGAATTCATAGCTGAAAACGCGGAATCAATGCTTTTCTTAGACGGCTCCTTTTCGGGGAAAAGAAGCTTTTCCATTTCCTCCTCGAACAGATCCTTCTTCTCCTCGGGAATAGACTCGCCTATGCTTATGTCCTCAAGCTCCGGCGCCTCCTTCGCCCTGACGGGCTCGGCCTGCGACTCGGCTTTTACGCGGGAGGACGCGGCATCGAACTCCCTCGCGCTTACGGCAGGCGCGTCGACCTGCGCCAGATCGACCTGCTTTACTTCCATTGACATCTCCTACCACCTCCGTGTGATATAATGCTCCTTTGCTTAAAGCCGCGGACGCGCATGACAATCCATGTCATAGGCATACGCGGCGGTTCATCTTAAATCTATATCGACATAATCGCGGGATTACTTAATATTTTATCTATGAAAGCAGATTTTTCAAAGCGTCCATGTCGACCGCCGTTTCGGCCGACTTTCTGTTCTCCTCCTGTATCTGCTCGTATATTTCCTTGCGGTAGATCGGCACTGACTTTGGAGCGCTTATTCCTATCTTTACCTGATCGCCTTTTATCTCCAAAAGCGTTATCTCGACGTCGTTGCCTATCACTATCGACTGGTTTACCTTGCGCGCGAGTGCTAACATGACCGTCCTCCTATTCTATTCTCGATATAAGCCGCCTTATTCCTTTATCAGGCGGCGCTTGATTTCATATTCCGCGCCCTCAAGTATGATCTGCATCCCCTTTTTCGTGGACGCGTTTATTATAAGAGGCGCCTTCATGTTTACCGAGGCCTCCTTTACCTGCTCCGGCACCGTCGCGAGCAGAAGTACTACCAAGTCGTCCTCCGAATATCCGCCTATCGGCTCAAGCATTTCGTCGTTTATCTTGGGATTGTAGTTTTCATCTACCTTAAAGGGATTCATGACGGGAAAGGCGAGCATTTTTTCGTCTACGCTCTGAAGCCAGGAAAACAGCGGAGCCTCGTCCGTCTCCGCGTCATATATGATGGTGTAGTCCTTGTAGTCCTCAAAGCCCGGTATGCCGTTTTCGAAGCGGATGATTTTTTCGTCGCCTATCTCCACTTCCCCGAAATATTTCGTATCAATCTTCATGTTAGCCCTCCGTTTTGCCCGCAGTCGGCGCGCTAAATCACAAGGCCCCGCTTTTTACCGCGAGGCCCCTGCTTTAAATATAATTCAACAATGTGTTGCCAAGTATCGACGACGTCACCGAAAGCGACGCGTTGTACAAGTTGTTCGCCTGCGTAAGGTTTATGTATACGTCCTCAAGATCCACGCCTTCATTGTTGGACAGCCTCTCCTCCGTGTCGTTTCTGGTATCAAGGAGCTTGTCGGAGGTAAGCTCCGTCCGGTTATACCTGGCTCCGTGGTCGGCGTAGGCCACATTAAGCTTTGCCTCCGCGTCGTCGACCATGGTAAGCGCCATGCCAAACGCCTCCGCCATCACCTTGACCCTTAGCTGCTTTTCGTCCTCAAGCGTCGTCTTTAACGCCTTTAGTGCTTCAAGATCTTTTCCTTCCGGAGTATTTGCGATAAGCTTTTCGCACTCGGAGAGCCTGCGCTCCACGTCGTCGACGTAGGACATGGTCTGGGCTATGTAGTCAATGCTTCTGTATATGTCGGTGCTTATGGCGTCCCTGGCCTGCGTGTTTACGGTCATAGTCTGGCTGAAGTTTATCTCGTAATTTATCTTCTGGCCGGCGGGATCCGCGTAGTTTGTGGTCCTTTTTGTCACGGTGTTGTAGCACTCGGACTTAAAGTACATCTCGGGACGTATGTCGGACTTTTCAAACTCGCTCTTGCAGTACTCCACGGTAATGCTTGCCTTGTTTTCCTGAATGGTCGAATAGACCTCTTCTCCTATGAGGATTTCGCCAGTGTCATAAAGGTAGACTACATCATCAGGGCCAACGTCGCGCGCGCCAGGATCAGTGGAAAGCTTCGGTGTAAGCCCATTGGGGCCAGTAAGGTCGACAGACGTCCCATTTTCGTACGTAAGAGTAATTTTTATGCCATCATCAAAGCCGGTCATCTTCTCTGCACAGTTGTCATACGCGAGCTGGAGGCGGTACGCGGTCTCGGTTTCCGCCTGGCTATCCACGTAGCCTTGCGCTGACGTATTCGGAGCATACTGCGCCCCGCCTAATACCGAGGTAACGTCCCTGAACGAGTTGAAGTCAAAGTTTTGCGTAATCTTATATTCAAAATCGGTCGTAGCCTCCGGAAAGAGAAGGGAGGTGTCGGTGCGGTAGCCCGTGAACACGTAGCGTCCCGAGTAGTCGGCGTTGGCGTTGTCCTCGAATATGGACTTTACATACTGCTGCAGCGTGGACAATATGGCGTTTCTCTGGTCAAGCTCCAAATCGTCGCAGTTGCCCTGATCCAAATATCCCTTCATGTTGGTCAGTATCTTTTGGATTTCGGCCATGGACGACTCGGTTACGTCCATCCAGCTCATGGCGTCCTTGACGTTTTTTTCAACGTACTGCGTAAGCTGCGAGTATGTCGTCCTAAGCTTTAGGGAGCGGACGGCCACGGTAGGATCGTCTGACGGCCTCTGAATCTTATGCCCGGTCGTATACTGCTCCTGATATTTATAAAATCTGTTCTTCGCGTTGCCTATATGATTTCTGGCGCTGTTGGCAAGCATGCTGTTAGTTATCCTCATATATGCCTCCGTTCCGCGGCCGCAGTCTAAAGCCGCACGTTAAATTCCCATCTCGTTTATGAGCTTGTTCAACACTTCATTCATGACCGAAACCACTCTGTACTGAACGTTTAGAAGGTTTCTGGCCTCTATAAGCATCTGGCCCTCCTCGTCCTCGTCCACGCCGGCGTTTGAGAGGCGCCTGCTGTCCGCCGCCTCCGTCAGGGCGTAGGCGTTTTCATAAGACGAAACGAGCTTTTCCGTGTCGACGCCTACAGTGGCTGTCATGACCTGCAGAAAAGAAACCGGATTGCCCTGCTTAAACATGGTCTCGTCTTCTATAAGGCCCGCGAGCAGCGCGAGGTTTCCACCCTCTTCCACACCGCTGCTTTTAAACGGATCGCGCGACGCGGCGGCCAAAAGCTTTCCGTCCTTTACCACGTCCTCATTGGCGGAAAAGTTCCACGCGTTCATGTTGTAGTAGGAAACTTCCGGATCGTTCGCGGACACAAGGGAGCTGAACTTAAAAATCGTATTGCCGTTTTTCGGCACGTACACGCTCTCAACAACTTCGCCAGTCTCCTTGTCTACCACGGTGTAATAGTCATAGTCAACGTCGTTCACTTTCTTTTGTTCAGGCGAGTTCTCCCCAAGTTCGTATTTGCCCGCCGGCTCCCCGTACGCGGACGTCAAATACTCCTTCCAATCGTCAACAATGACCTTCTCGCCGTTTAGGTAATAGTACCCGTCCTTCGTATTCTTTAAAAACTCCGCCATGTTAAGCTGTTCGCCCGAAGTGGCGTCCTTTGCCTTAAAAATGTCGACTCCTTTGTTGCCGTAGAGGTCGTATCCCCTGTTCTGCTGCTGGTTAAAAGTCGCCGAAAAAGTCCTGACAAGCTCGTTTAGCTGCGCCATGTAATATGGTATTCCCCTGTATTCCACGGCGTCGCCTATAGTCGCCTTGATCGTTTTTCCGCCAGCGGTAATCCTCGCAAGATTTGCCTTGTCGGTATCGCTTAAATCCTGCGAAAGCGTAAACGTATACGTATAATTGCCGTTTTTGTCTACTGAAACTTCAAAGGAGGAATACTCAAACTCATAATTGGCAATCTTTATGACGCCTTTGGATCCTGGAATATTTAGCCTCGCAAGACTTGAGCCCGTCTCGGTGTTTGACGGGTCGACCGTCATGGTAAAAGTAGGCGGCGTGCTGTTCCAGCCAGCCTGCTCTTTGTTATCAAAATCCGCCCTGAAATTTTCGCCGTTGTTGCCGTCGCGTACGTCTAGGAGCGCCTGGAGCTGCCCGCCTATCTTTGGACTGCGCGTGGCAAAATCCTGGCCGGTGCTCCACTTTATATCGTAAAGGCCGTCCACGACGCCCTGATTTACCT
>CAZTVO010000008.1:0-16796 GCA_964617075.1 uncultured Jutongia sp. | reverse complement strand
CAGAAAGTTGTCGACCGCCTCCGGCAATGCCGTGTCGACCAAAACGCCGCCCGCGAGATTTATTATGAACTGATTGATGCCGTTGCCGTCGGCGGGCTCCTTTTCAACCACGTCGATGTCGGCAAGAAGCGAAAGCTCGTCTACCAGAAGCGCCCTCTGGTCGCGCAGGTCGTTGGCGGCCTCACCGTATATCTCAAGCGTGTTTATCTGCTTGTTAAGGGAGGCAATCTGCTCCGCGTAGGCGTTTATCTGGTCGATGGTGGAGGATATCTCCTCATTGACCTCGTTTTGCATATCCTGGAGGTTCCTGGCCATTTCGTTCACAAACTGCGCGAAAGTGTCGGCGTGGCCCGCCGCCTCCGTGCGCATCGTCGTGTCCGCGGGGCTTTCGGTAAGCGTCTTTAACGATTCAAAAAGCCTGTTTAGCGAATTGGACATGCCCGCCGCGCTCGAGTCGTTTGAATAGAAGTAGTCCTCTATACCCTTCATGTAGTATGTGGCCATGTCAAAATAGCCAAGGCGCGAGGTGCTTTTTCTGTATTTAAAGTCGTAATACTCGTCGCGCGCGCTCCTAATGGACGTAATCTGCGTTCCCGCTCCAAGCATTCCGTACGAGGAGCGAAGCGATATAGGCACCCTCGCCGTCTGCGTGGCGTACTGCCTAGAGTACCCGGGCGTCTTCGCGTTTGACACGTTGTGCGCCGCGACATTTAGATACGCGCTGTAGGCGGCCATGCCCGACGCCGCTATATGAAGTCCCAAAAATGATGATGGCATCTAATCCCTCCATTTCCGTGCCGCCGCGGCGGCACATTTCATGCCGGCTTTCATATGTGTCATCCAAGCCTTTCAATAAGATGCTCAAGCATCTCGTCTATCACGTTTATATATCTGGCGGCGGCGTTGAAGGCGTGCTGGTACTGGAGAAGATAAACGAGCTCCTCATCGGAAGAAACTCCCGCTACCTGCTGCCTCTTGTCCTCGATGCTTTCCGTAAGCGCCTCCTGGTTGTCGGCCATGCTCTCCCACACCTGGCCCTGCACGGCAATCTCGCCTACCAAGGCGTTGAAATACTCATTGTACGAATATACGGTAAGGTCGTTCGGATTAAGCACCGCCCCTTTGTTCTGCCAGTTTTCCAAAAGCTCTGTGAATATATCCTGGTCGTATCCTCCGTCGTCCTCAAAATACGGGTTGCTCTTTATTGGAAGAAGCGAATAGTTGGCGAGAATGTCGGCGTTTACCTCCAGGTTTCTAAGCGTGTACTGGGAGCCGAAGTCGTCGGCCTGCTCCTCGTTGTAAACGTAAACCGTAAACGATCCGTCCTCGTTTTCCTTGGCTAACGGAATGTCGTTGCCGTTTTCGTCCTTGATCCTATTGCCATTGTCGTCCGTCAAGTATATCTGCTGGTTGACTGTTACCTTAGTGTACCTTTCGGTGCCGCCCCTTGTGAAAAGCTCCTCGCCGAAAGTCTGCTCGTCGTCCGTTCCGACAGGGCAGTGGGCGACGTCAAGCAGCCTCTTTCCCGCAAACTCGCCCATCGCTCTGCCGCAGTATACATTCGGGCAGAAGACGTCGTTTATCATCGTGACGAGGTCGTGGATCAGCTTGTCAAACTGAGCCTCCGTCTTTTCGATTATGGAATTGCCCGTCGTATTGTTGAAATCCTTAACCCAGTTGTTAAACTTGCTCATGGCAAGCTCGTAGTCCGCCATGGCGGCGTCGTACTTGGTCTGATCCAAGGAGCCGTCCGCTTTGCGGTAGTCGTCCTCCTGCGGCATTACCGGCGGATTTAGCAGATCCTCATAGCACAAGTCCTTAAACGTCGCGTACTTGCTGCCGCGCGCCGTAAGCATTCCAAGAAGGGAGCCCGTGTCGGTCTTTTTGTCCATGGAGTAGGCCTCGTCAAGGACGTAGACGTCCCCGCCGCCGTTGTCCGACCACACCGGCTTTAGCATGGGCGAATCGTCCGAAATCTGCTCGCAGTGCATATGAAAGCTTAGCCCCTCGACTACAAGCGGCTGGCTGTTTATGTAGACCTGCACCCTGCCGTCCACATCCTCCTCGTACGTGTAGTGCGTAATCTCGGCAAGCTCGTCAAGAAGCAGATTTCTGGCGTCCCTGTAGTCGTTCGCGTTTTCAAGACCCGACGCCTCGGAATACGATATAAGCGTGTTGTAGGCGGCTATGCCGTCCGCTATCTCGTTTATCCTGTCGACCTGCTTTTGTATCTCGTCGTTTAGGCCGACCTGATAGTTGACAAGCGCGTCGTACACCTCCTGCGCCTTTTGCAAAAAGGCCTCCGCGCCCGATATGAAAAGCTCGCGGTGAACGACGCTTTGCGGATCGGTGGAAAGGGACTGTATTTCCTCCCAAAGATCTTCCATGGCGTTTCTAAACTCCATGCCGTCCATCTCGCCAAATACGTCGTATATCTCCGTGGCCGTCTCAAACTGCTGCTCATAAAACGTCTGCCTGCTCGCCTCGACCCTGTATTCCTTGTCGAGGAACATGTCGCGTATCTGCCTGATGGCGGCGACGCGCGTGCCAAGCCCGATTTTGAGCTTGTCCCTTTCCGTAGTCTTGTACGTCTGGTAGAAGAGATCGGTATTTATGTTCTGCTGCCTCGTATACCCCTTTGTCTTGGTATTGGCGAGGTTGTGCGACGTCGTATTGAGTCCCGACTGCGCGGAGCGTATCCCCTGCGCTCCGACGTTAAAACTTGTAAACAGTCCCATATGCGTACCTCCATAAAATCAATTTTTTGCAATGGGCAAAAAACAACGGACGCCGTTTCAAAGAGCCCGCGCCCGCGGCCAAAGGCCGCGGCCGTCACTGCTTCGCGTCGAAGCCATGCACGCCGTAATCGGCGGTATAGCTGTTCGTAGCGTTGCGGTCGTAGTTGTTGCTCCCTGGCGACATCCGTGTACTTTGAATATAGTTCATGTTGAACTCTATCATTTCAAGGGAATTTTCTATCAATTCTTTGTTTCTTTCATTTATTTTGACCAGCTTGCCCATCGTGGCCCTTAGCGCGTCATGAAGTCTGGAGAGGGCCTCCTTTTCGCCTGGCTGCCTGGCCATGAGCCTGGCGAGCGCCGCGAGGTCGAGCTCCTCGGGCTTTTTATTAAGAACAACCGCTATGTTCTTAATGACCTCCTCCCTCTTCCTGTCAACCGCCCCGGCCCTGTCGACTAAAAGCTGCTCCTGCGCGGTGACTTCCTTTAACTCTCCGAGGTCTTCGTGAATAAGCGCCCGCGTCTTTCTCTCCGAGACCGGTATAAGCTCCTCGTAAATGTCCTTTTCGGCCTCGAGCGCGCTTATGAGTTCTTCCATTAAACTAGCCAATATCCACCCCTCGCTTCTAAATCAAGGAATCGAAATACTTGCTTACCATCTTGTCGGCAATCTCCTGCGCGGACACGTTGTACGTGCCGCTTGAAAGGGCCTCCTTAATCTTTTCAACCTTTTCTTCCCTGATCTCCGGCGCGGCCGCTACGGCGTTCCTAGCAATCTGATAGTCGCGCGCCGACCTCGACGCCTCGTACCTGTCCTTTTCCCTCGCGTCCGTCTTTTGGGCGGCCTTTTTCGCCTTGGCGGCCTGATACATCTGGCTTACCTGACTTAGCGCTTCTACTCTCATGATACCACCACCTAATGCTCTCTTTGTTCATACATACCCTGCGTTTCATAATATTTATCGGCAGTGTTTTCTTTTACTTTAGCCCATTGAAAAAAAATCGCAAAAATCAAAAGTCGAGAAGTAGTCCTTTGGAGTTTCCGCCCTCCTTATCATCCGCGCGCTCCCGTCTTTTTCTAAAAGCATCTCCGCAGACCTTAATCTGCCGTTGTAATTGTATCCCATGGCGAATCCGTGCGCTCCCGCGTCGTGTATGAAAAGAAGATCCCCCATGTCTATTTTTGGAAGCATCCGGTCCTTGGCGAATTTGTCGTTGTTTTCGCAAAGCGATCCCGTTACGTCGTATTTGTGATCGCACGGCGCGTCCTCCTTTCCCAATACCGTTATGTGGTGGTACGCGCCGTACATGGCCGGACGCATCAGATTGGCGGCGCACGCGTCCACGCCTATGTACTCCTTATATATGTGCTTTTCGTGTATAGCCCTCGTGACAAGCGCGCCGTAAGGCGCGAGCATAAAGCGGCCAAGCTCCGTAAAAATCTTTACGCCGCCAAGGCCCGCGGGCTTTAGGATTTCTTCGTAGCGGCGCCTTACGCCGTCCCCTATCGCCGCTATGTCGTTTGGCTCCTCTTCGGGCCTGTACGCCACGCCCACGCCGCCTGAAAGGTTTATAAACGAAACTTCAATGCCCGTCTTTTCTTTTATTTCCACTGCAAGCTCAAACAAAATCGACGCGAGGGCCGGGTAGTAGTCGTTGCTGACCGTGTTGCTGGCAAGAAACGAATGTATGCCAAATCTTTTTACGCCCATGCCTTTAAGCGTCTTAAAAGCGTCTATTAGCTGCTCCTTTGTCATGCCGTACTTGGCGTCGCCAGGGTTATCCATTATGTCGGTTCCAAGCTTAAATACGCCGCCCGGGTTGTATCTGCAAAATATCGTTTCAGGAACGCCCGCTTCCTTTTTGAGAAAATCTATGTGGGTCGCGTCGTCAAGATTTATATAGGCTCCAAGGTCTTTTGCCATCTTATATTCGCCCGGGGGCGTGTCGTTTGAGGACAACATTATGTCGTCCCCAAAAAAGCCGCATGCCCGCGCCATCATAAGCTCGGTAAGAGAGGAGCAGTCGACGCCGCAGCCTTCTTCTTTTAAAATCTTAAGTATGAAAGGGTTGGGCGTGGCCTTTACGGCAAAGTACTCGCGAAAGCCTTCGTTCCACGAAAATGCCTCGTTTAGCCTGCGCGCGTTTTCTCTTATTCCCTTTTCGTCATATATATAAAAAGGCGTCGGGCAAGTCTTTGCTATCTCCTCAATCTTTTCCTTTGTCGTAAACGGCTTTTTTTTCATTTTTTCATTTCCTCCCTTTTGTGGCATTTGAAAAAAAGACATTTTGATGATAACATCAAATTCTTTGGGTGTAAAGTTTTAAACCATTGTGGTATAATTAGCGGGCTTTGGAGGAAATGGCGATGGATGAATATACCGGAAAGGAAATCGTGGTTTTGGAGGGCCTTGACGCGGTGCGCAAACGTCCGGGAATGTATATAGGATCGACCGGATCGCAGGGCCTGCACCACCTTATATGGGAAATACTTGACAACAGCATAGACGAGCATCTCGCGGGCTTTTGCACCGAGATACACACGACAATTCAAAAAGACGGGGGGATGCGCGTAGAGGACGACGGAAGGGGCATCCCCACAGACGTCCATCCCGTCAAAAAGATTTCGGCGCTTCGCGTAGTATGCACCATGCTGCACGCGGGCGGGAAGTTTTCAAACGCGGCGTATAAGACGTCCGGGGGCCTGCACGGCGTCGGGGCGTCCGTCGTAAACGCGCTCTCGTCGCGCATGACGGTGGAGGTAAGGCGGGACGGGCGCATATACCGCGATGAGTATAAGGACGGCGGAAAGCCTGTGACAGAGCTAAACGGGGACGGCTCGCTGCCGCCCGTCGGCAAATGCAAAAAATCCGAATCTGGCACGGCCGTCGTGTTTTATCCGGATCCGGAAATATTTGAAACGACAAAATTTAAGGCCGACGTCATTAAAAAAAGGCTCAAGGAAACGGCGTATCTGAATAAAAATTTAAAGCTTTTCTTTAAGGACGAGGAGACGGGCGAAGAGGCCGCGTATTTGGAAAAGGACGGCATCAAAAGCTTCGTCTCCTACCTAAACAGGGACGCCGACACGGTACACGGCGAACCGGTCTACATAGAGGGGATAAGCGGCGGCATAGAGGTGGAGGCGGCGTTTCAATATACGTCGGGATTTTCGGAACAGATAAATTCATACTGCAACTGCATAAACGTGGCCGACGGCGGCACGCTCGTCACCGGTTTCAAATCCGCGCTCACGCGCGTCATAAACCAGTACGCCAGGGAACTTGGCGTACTTAAGGGAAAGGACGAAAATTTCGACGGCAGGGACATAAGAAACGGCATAGTGGCGGTCATTTCGATAAAACACCCCGACCCGCAGTTTGAGGGGCAGACAAAGACAAAGCTTGGAAACACCGACGCCAAGACGGCCGTCGAGGAGGTCTTTACAGCCGAGGCGCAGCACTATTTTGACAAAAACCTGGACGTGCTGCGCGCGATAGTGGACAATTCGCTTAAATCGTACAACGCGCGCAGGGCGGGCGACAAGGCGCGCAACGCGGCGCTAAAGCAGCTTGGCGACTTCGACGCCAAAAGCAAGCTGGCGGCGTGCACTTCCAAAAAGCCCGAAGAATGCGAGGTTTACATAGTCGAGGGCGATTCCGCGGGCGGCACCGTAAAAATAGCCAGAAACAGAAGCACGCAGGCGGTGCTTCCGCTGCGCGGAAAAATTCTAAACGTCGAAAAGGCCACCTTGGAAAAAATACTTGTGAATAACGAGATAAAGTCCATGATATCGGCGTTTGGATGCGGAATAGGCGACGACTTTGACATAAAGAAGCTGCGGTACGACAAAATCATAATACTTACCGACGCCGACGTTGACGGCGCGCACATCAGCGCGCTGCTCCTCACATTTTTCTACAGGTTCATGCCGGAGCTTATTTATTCCGGAAAAGTGTACAGGGGCCTCCCGCCGTTGTACAAGGTGGATTACACAAGCGGCAGGCAAAAGAAGTCGCAGTACATATTCAACGATTTCGAGCTTGAAAAATTTCGCAAAAACAAGGCTAACAAAATCTCGAATATACAAAGATACAAGGGACTGGGGGAGATGGACGCCGACCAGCTGTGGGAAACGACGCTCAATCCCGAAAGCAGGACGCTTGCCAGAATTTGCATAAGCGACGGCGTGGACGCCGACGACGTGACCTCCATGCTTATGAGCAGCAACGTCGTTCCCAGAAGGCAGTTTATAATGGAAGAGGCAAAATACGCGAAGCTTGACGTATGAAGCGCTAAAAGGAGGCAGTGATGAAATCCAGCTCTAACGGACAGCAGATAATACAACTGGACTTTTCGGAGGAAATGCGAAATTCCTACCGCGACTACGCGGTGAGCGTAATTATATCAAGGGCGCTGCCCGACGTAAGGGACGGGCTAAAGCCGGTGCAGAGGCGCATTCTCTACTCGATGAACGAGCTTTCGCTCACTCCCGACAAGCCGCACAGAAAAAGCGCGCGCATAGTGGGCGACGCGATGGCCAAATACCACCCGCACGGCGACAGCTCCATTTACGAGGCGCTGGTGCATATGTCAAAGGACTATTCCCTTTCCATCCCTTTAGTGGACGGACATGGCAATTTCGGCTCGATAGACGGCGACGGCGCCGCCGCGATGCGCTACACGGAGGCAAGGCTTTCGCGCGGGGCGATGGCTCTCCTTGAAAACCTCGACAAAGGCCTCGTGCCTTTCGCGCCAAATTACGACGGCAGCGAAAAGGAGCCGACGCTGCTTCCCGCCACCATCCCCAACCTTATCATAAACGGCGCCACCGGTATAGCCGTGGGCATGGCCACAAACATGCCGCCGCACAATCCGGCGGAGGCCATAGACGGCGTGATAGCCTACATGGACAATCCGGCCATAACAACAAAGGGCCTTATGAAATATATTAAAGGCCCCGATTTCCCAACGGGGGCCTCGATTGTAAACGCCGACGATATTTTTAACATATACGACACGGGCGAGGGCAGGCTTAGGATACGCGCGAAGGCAAAAATAGAGGACGGCGACGGCGGACGCAAAAATCTTGTGATAACACAGATTCCGTATACGGCGGCCGGCGGCAAGACGAAGCTTATGGAAAGCCTTACGGCCCTTTCAAGGGACAAGGTGTTTAACGAAATATACGATGTAAGGGACGAGTCGTCTAAAGAGGGCATAAGGATAGTAATAGAAGTTAAAAAGGGAAGAGACGCGAAAAACCTTCTTAACGGGCTATACCTAAAGACGGGACTTGAGGACACGCTAAGCGTGAACATGCTCGCCGTAAAGGACGGACAGCCAAAAACCTACACGCTTAAAGAGCTTATAGCGGAGTTCGTTTCGTTTCAGGAAGAGCTTTACGCGAAGGAATACAAACATCTTTTAAAAAAAGCTGAAGAAAAGCTTGAAATAACGGACGGCCTGATAAAAGCCGCCGGCATAATCGACCTTATCATTGAAATACTGCGCGGGAGCGATTCCGTAAAAACGGCAAAAGAGTGCTTAACGAAAGGAATCACTGAAAAAATAAGCTTTAAATCGAAAAAATCGCAAAAGGCCGCGGCGGCGCTTGATTTTTCGGAACGCCAGGCGGACGCGATACTTGCCATGCCTTTAAGCAGGCTTGTAGGGCTTGAGCTTTTAAAGCTGCGCCAGGAAAGCGGCGCGCTTGCCTCAAGCATTGACGAATACAAGGATATACTTGGCGACAAGTCAAAGCTCTACGCGGCGATCAAAAAAAGGCTAAGGTCGTATAAGAAGCAGTTTGGCCGCGAACGAAAAACAACGCTTGAAAACGCCGCCGGCGAAAAATATGTGGAAGAGGTCAAAAACGAGACAATCTATGTCGTCACGGACCGCTTCGGATACTGCAAATCATTAGACGAGGCAAGCTATTCACGCCTCTCCGCGGAAACGCTGTCGGAATACAGGCACGTCGTCGCCATGGGCAATACGGACAGGCTGTGCGTGTTTACGTCTTTGGCGATGATGCACCAGATAAAGGCCTCGTCCATTCCAAAGGCTAAAAGCCGCGACAGGGGGGCTCCGCTTCAGTCGCTTTGCAGGATCGACTCCGACGACGCGATAGCGTATATGGCCTATGAGGACTTAATTAAATCGCGGCTTTTGTTCGTATCCGAAAAGGGATATGTAAAGATTTCGTCCGGAAAAGAATTTGAAACGAACCGGTCGTCCGTTTTGGCGTCAAAGCTTGATAAAGACGACAGGCTAATATGCGTATGCCCCGTCGCGGCGGGCGGCGAAAAAGACGGCCTGATTGTAGCGATTGTCACAAAGAAGGGGTACGCCCTCTCCTTTCCCGTCGAGCAGGTGGGCGAATTAAAAAAGGCGAGCAGGGGCCAAAAGGGCATTTTACTCCCAAAGGGGGACTTGGCGGCGTACGCCGGGATATTCCCGCCGGGAAGCGCCATATTGCTTGGCGAAAAAACATACGACCCCAAAAAAATCAAAGTTGGAAACAGAAACGGCAGACCCGTAAAAATTTCTTGAAAAAAACAGGCACAAGGGGGAAGCGCCCGCGCTTGCCCCTTGCGCCTGTTTTTTGCTCCCAGCGCCCTATTCGGCCGCCGGCTCCGGCTGCGGCGCCGCGTCCACGCCGCCGTCATTTGCCTCTTCGGATTCCTTGCCGTCCATATCAAGCGTCACATACTCCCTGTCGCCGGAATCAGGTTCGCCCTCTTCTTCTTCGCTGTCGTCGTCAAACTCTTCGTCGTCAAAATCCTCTTCCAAATCATCGTCCTTCTTTTTCTTGAGAATGTCTATCCCCAATACCTTCTCCGCAAAATATAGCGCTCCGCACGCCGTTCCTACGGCCGTTACAGCTCCAAGCGCGACTTTAAATATTTTTTTCATTATGATTTTCTCCCTTCGTTTTATGATTGCGGGGTCAAAAGGCCCTTTTTCCATGCCAAGGGCCTCGTCCCTTTTGGCCCCGATTATCTCGTAGTAAGCTTTTGCGTGATGTGGAACAGGTAAGGATCAAGCCCCTTTTCCATGCTAAGGGCCTCCTGTATGTCGTAGTCGACGAATTCTCCTCCCTTGTATCCCACCACGCGGTTCGACTTGCCCTCGCACAAAAGCTCCACCGCCTTAGTGCCTAGAGCCGACGCAAAAACCCTGTCCTTGCACGTAGGATTTCCTCCGCGCTGTATATGGCCAAGTATCGTGGCCCTAGTCTCAATGCCCGTGGCTATCTCGATGAATTTGGCTATCTCGATGGAATTGCCTATGCCCTCCGCGTTTACGATGACGTGATTCTTCTTTCCGATCTTGCGCCTGTCCTGAATCTTTCCTATGACCCTCTGAATGTCGCCGTCGTATTTTTCGGTAGTCAGTATGTATTCCGCGCCGCTGGCTATGCCGGTCCAAAGCGCAATGTGGCCCGCCGTGCGCCCCATGACCTCCACGATCGTGCAGCGTTCGTGCGACTCGGACGTGTCCCTTAACTTGTCTATGGCCTCCATGGCCGTATTTATCGCCGTGTCAAACCCTATGGTATACTCGGTGCAGGCGATGTCAAGGTCTATGGTGCCCGGCACCCCAATCGTGTTTATGCCGTTTTCCGACAGCCTGCTGGCGCCGTTGAAGGAGCCGTCGCCGCCTATTACGACTACGCCGTCTATCCCGTGGCGGCGGCAGATTTCGGCTCCTTTTTTCTGATACTCCGCCTTTTTAAACTCAAGGCAGCGCGCGGTATAAAGAATCGTGCCGCCCGTCTGGATGATGTTTGACACGGACAGATTGTTCATGTCTATTATGTCCTCTTCCAGAAGTCCCGCGAATCCATGCCTTATCCCCTTTACCTTAAGGCCGTTTGAAATGCCTGTGCGCACTACCGCGCGAATGGCGGCGTTCATGCCCGGAGCGTCCCCTCCGCTCGTCAAAACGCCTATAGTTTTTACCGCATTCCCCATAAACTCCTCCTTGTCCGCGGACGCCTTATCTTTTAGCGCCCATTAAATTATAATCTTTCGTCAATTATACACTTTAAAGGAAGCGTTTTCAAGAAATTTATCCCAATTTGCGACGCTCTTTTCCTTAATCGCCGCGCACCCGACGCCAAACTCTTCTAGAGCCCCTTCCTTTACCATTCTTCTCGCGTCCGCGGCAAGGCCGCCCGGCAGCCTTTTTAGCTGCCTTTCCTTTTCAAGATATACGCATACGACGTCGCGCCCCGCGTAAGCCGCGATTTTTTCATAAAGCCTCTCTTTCTTTTCCATAAATTCGGCCTTGTCGCCAAATTTTATCCAAAGCTCGCACACGACGCTGTCAAAGGAGGCGACGTCCCTGCATATGACTTTTCCTCCCCTGCCCTCATCCATGCTTGCCCTTCCAAGCACGAACACTTTTTTTTCCGGCTCAAGAAGATCCCGCCTGCGTTCGTAATCGCGCGGAAACACGACCACTTCGACCGAACCGTACAGATCCTCGACCGTCACAATGGCCATCGCGTCGTTTTTTCTTGTAATCTTTACAGAAACGTCCACAATCATGCCGCCTATTACGACGTTTTCCCCGTCGGACGCGCCCTGACCGTCCGCGTCCCCGTCATCCTCGGCGGGCAAAAAATCCATCGACGTCCTCGTGCAGTTCTTTTCCATAAGACCGATGTAGTCCTCCAGCGGATGGCCGCTTACATATATGCCAAGCGTTTCCTTTTCCAAGCTTAAAAGCTCCTCTTTTTCGTACTCTCCTACATTTGGATATTTTTCCTCATCCGCCCCCCTCAAATCGCTTTCCGCGTCAAACAAAGACATCTGGCCCGTCATATTGTCCCTTTTTTCCCTGGCCACGCTCTCCATCATGCCGGGATACGCCATCATCTTCTGGCGCCTTGTGCCTCCAAGCGAGTCGAACGCGCCCGATTTTATGAATCCTTCTATGGCGTGCCTGTTTACCTCCTTTGAGGAAAGCCTCCTCATAAAATCCTTCATGGAAGAGTACTTCCCGCCCCTTTCGCGTTCTATCACTATCGAGTTTATGACCGACGTGCCAAGCCCTTTTATAGCGGACATTCCATACATTATCTTCCCGCCAAACACGCAAAACTCCCCGCGCCCCTCGTTTACGTCGGGCGGCAGTATTTGTATATCCATCTGCCTGCACGTCATTACGTAGGAAATGATTTTATTCGCGTTGTCCTTTACGGAAGTTAAAAGGGACGCCATAAATTCCAGCGGATAATAGTATTTTAAATATGCCGTCTGGTACGCTACCACGGCGTACGCGGCGGCGTGCGACTTGTTGAAGGCGTATTTGGCGAAATCAGTCATCTCGTCGTAAATTTTGTTGGCGACTTCCTCGGAAATGCCGTTGGCGACGCACCCTTTGACGCCCTCTTTTTCATTTCCGTATACGAAATTTTTCCTTTCCGCCTCCATTATGCTTTTCTTTTTTTTGGACATAGCCCTGCGCACAAGGTCGCTTCTTCCGTAGCTGTACCCCGCCAGGCTCCTCACTATTTCCATTACCTGCTCCTGGTAGACTATGCAGCCGTATGTGGCGGACAGTATCGGCTCAAGCTGCGGACAGTCGTAGACTATGCTGTCCGCGTTGTTTTTGCCTTCTATGTACTTCGGAATGAAGTCCATAGGCCCCGGGCGGTACAAGGCTATGCCCGCTATGACGTCTTCCATGTTTTTGGGCTTAAGCTCTTTCATAAACTGCCTCATGCCGGCGCTCTCAAGCTGAAAAACCCCTTCCGTCTTTCCCGAGCCTATCATGTCGAACACGTTTTTGTCGTCGTAGTCGATGCCCGTCAGCGCTTCGTCCTCGATGCCCGCCATACGCGCCGTATTTTGTATGACGGTAAGCGTGCGCAGCCCCAAAAAATCCATTTTCAAAAGGCCAAGCTCCTCTAACGTGGTCATTGTATACTGGGTCGTTATCGCGCCGTCCGCGGCTCTTGAAATTGGCACGTACTCGTCGACGCTTTTCGGGCTTATAAGCACGCCCGCGGCGTGTATGGACGTATGGCGCGGCAGCCCCTCAAGGCGCCTCGCCATGTCGATAAGGTTTTTTGCCTCCGGGTCTTCGCTATATATTTTTTTTAATTCAAGGCTTGTTAAAAGAGCCTTGTCGATTGTCATTCCCACTTCGTTTTTTATGGACTTAGCGATAGCGTCCACGTAATTGTATGGAAGGTCGAGCACCCGGCCTACGTCGCGCACCACTCCCCTTGCCGCGAGCGTTCCGAATGTGACAATCTGCGCCACGTTCTTCTCGCCGTATTTTTTTGTCACATAATCTATGACCTCCTGCCGCCGCTCATAGCAAAAGTCTATGTCTATGTCGGGCATAGTGACCCTTTCGGGATTTAGGAAGCGCTCAAAAAGAAGGTCGTATTTTATGGGATCAATGCTTGTTATGCCAAGCGCGTATGAAACTATGCTCCCCGCGGCGGAGCCGCGTCCCGGCCCTACGCTTATTCCGTTGTCCCTGGCGTATTTTATAAAGTCCCAGACTATCAAAAAATAGTCGACAAATCCCATCTCGTTGATGGTTTTAAGCTCGTAGTCAAGCCTGTCCTTAAGATTTTGATCAGGATCGCCGTAGCGCGCGCAAAGCCCCTCGCCGCAAAGCTTTTTAAGATATTCAAAAGCCGTATATCCGTCAGGGACGTCGTATTTGGGCAATTTGTAGTTGCCAAACTCTATCTCTACATGGCAGCGCCCGGCGATAAGCTCGGTATTGTCTATGGCCTGCTCGGCATATGGAAAAAGCTCCCTCATCTGTTTTTCGGATTTTAGGTAGTACTGGCCGCCCACGTAGCGCATTCGGTCTTCGTCCCGCAGCTTTTTCTGCGTCTGAATGCATAAAAGCACGTCGTGCGCCTCGGCGTCGTCGGCCATTATATAGTGGACATCGTTAGTCGCGACAAGTCCAATCCCGGTTTCCGCGCTAATCCTTAAAAGCCCTTGATTGGCCGCGGTTTGCTGCGGCAGGCCGTGATCCTGAAGCTCAAGAAAGAAATTGTCGCGGCCAAAAATGCCTAAAAGCCTTAGGGCCTCTTTTTTCGCGGCCTCATAGTCCCCTTTAACTATGGCGGACGGCACGGCTCCGGCAAGGCACGCGCTAAGGGCTATTATCCCCTCGTGATATTTTTCCAAAAGATCATAGTCGACCCTGGGCTTATAGTAAAACCCTTCCGTAAATCCCCTTGACGATATCTTCATCAAATTGGAGTATCCTGTATTGTTCTCGGCCAGAAGCACCAGGTGGTTGTACCTTTCCTCTCCCTTTACGGCCTCCCTGTCAAACCTAGAGCCCGGCGCGACGTAGGCTTCGCATCCTATTATCGGATTTATGCCCGCCGCGCGCGCGGCGCGGTAAAAATCGATCACGCCGTACATATTTCCGTGATCCGTTATCGCAAGGTGCTTCATTCCAAGCTCTTTTGCCCTCGCGGCTATCTCGTTTATCTTGCAGGATCCGTCCAGCAAAGAATATTCGGTATGTACATGCAAATGCGCAAAACCCATCGGTCCGCCTCCCGCTGCATTCAAATAGGCAACGCGGACATCCGCGTTGCCTATTTGATTTTATCTCAATGCCGGAAAAACCGGATTTAGTTTCATTTTTCACGCGCCCGCGGCGCTCAAATACTTGGCTATGTCCATCATAGCCGTCTTTTCGTCGTCGCCATTCGCGGAAACCACCACCTCGTCGCCTTCGGCAAGGCCAAGGGCCATCATGCCCATTATGCTTTTGGCATTTACTTTTTTGTTTTCGCATTCGACGTAGATGCTGCTGTTGTACTGGCTTGCCACTTGAACAAGAACCGCCACGGGCCTGGCTTCCAAACCGTTTTGAATCTGAATTTTGATTTTTTTGGTAATCATACTAACATGTTCCTCCTATTAGCAAAATGTTGGCGAATCACGGCCCGATGGATTTGTTCCTCATCTCGTCCGCCATGCTGCTTAACTTCCGCAGGCGGTGATTCACACCCGACTTCCCGATGGGCCTGTCAAGCATGCCGCCAAGCTCCTGCAGCGAGCTTTCAGGGTGCTCGAGCCGAAGCATGGCAATTTCTCGCAGTCCATCCGACAATTTGCTAAACCCCATATTGCGTTGAATATATTTTATATCTTCTATCTGTCTGGCCGACGCGTCTACAGTCTTTCCTATATTCGCCGTTTCACAGTTGACGCGGCGATTCACAGAATTGCGGACTTCCTTAACTATTCTCACATTTTCAAAATCCATCAACGCGAGATGCGCCCCAATTACATTGAGGAAATCCACTATCTGCTCGCCTTCCTTTATGTATGTCACGTAGTACTTTTTTCTTACTACTATCTTCGCGTCGATCATAAAAGAAGATATAATCTCTTTAACCTGCGCGGCCAGGCCGCGCGAGGGAACGGCAATCTCCAAATGGTACGCCTTTTTAGGATCCGTCACGGAGCCCGCGGCCATAAATACGCCCCTTAAAAAAGCCCTCCTGCAGCAGCCGCTCTGTATTATCTTGTAATCAACTTTTGAAATATCGGCCGCAAAATTTCCGTCATCATCGACTATCTTTAGGGCCTTTAAAATCCTCTCCGAATCCCAGCCGCCCGCGACCGCCAAAAAAAAGTCCGTCGCGGCCGCTCCCGACTTGTGGCTTTTTGCCATGACGTCGACTCGCGCGCCAAACGTGCCCTTAAGCAGCGCGTACGCCTTTTTGGCCAACGCGAAATTTTCGGTGCGCATGGTTACGCGCGCCGCCCCACCGACGCCTGCCGACCTGGCGCGCCCTGCCAGCGCGAATATCGCGGCAAGCTCCGCTATACGGCAATGCCTCGCCGGACTTATAATATCCGCAAGCTCCTCTTTTACATCGCTTGAAAAAGACATGAACCCGCAAACTCACCTCTCGCGCTTGACAGCGGCGTCCTTTTGCATGTCGCGGTGCTCGACCCTGACCCCGTACGGAAGCTGCTTCATCTTTTTTGCCAAAGCGTTGGCGACGGCCACCGACCTGTGCTTCCCGCCGGTGCATCCAACTCCTATAACAAGCTGATTCTTGCCCTCCGTAATGTAGTTCGGTATTAGAAAGGACACCATTTCATAAAGCTTTTTTTCAAAAATCTTCGCATTGTCGGAATCCATCACATAATCGTACACTTCCCTGTCGTTGCCCGTAAGCCGCCTAAGCTCCGGCATGTAGTAGGGATTTGGCAGGAAACGGACGTCAAATACCAAATCGGCGTCGGTCGGTATGCCGTATTTAAACCCGAACGAAAGTATCGTCACGAAAAAATTTTCATATTCGCCCTCGTCCAAAAAAATCTTGTCGACCTCTCCCTTTAGATCCCTAATCAGCATATGGCTCGTGTCGATTATGTAGTCGGCGCGCCTTTTTATGAAGGCAAGCTCGCTCCTCTCCGCCTCTATGGCCTTGTCGACGCGTCCCTGAAGCGCGAGAGGATGGTTCCTCCTTGTCTCCTTGTACCTTTTTACAAGCGCCTCGTCCTCCGCCTCAAGGAAGAGGATTTCATAAACGTAGCCGTTTTCGCGCATGGCGTCCAGGATCGCGTCCAGCTCGGAAAGGCCCTGGAGATTTCTTACGTCGATGCCTATTGCCGCCCGGTCTATGGAGCTTTCCTCAAGCATAAGCCCGGTAAGCTTGGGAATGAGCCTTACGGGCAGATTGTCCACGCAAAAATAGCCGACGTCCTCAAGCATTTTCATTACCGAGCTTTTGCCCGCCCCGGACATTCCCGTAACAATAACAAATCTCATATAAACGCCATGCCTTTCCCGCCGCAAACTCCTCCGCCGTCACGGCAGCAGCCTGACCTCAAGCTCCAAACTTACGCCAAACTGCCTCTCGACTTCTTCCCTGACATGATTTATCACGTTCATAGCCTGCTCGCACGTGCCGCTGCCTACGTTGACCAAAAAGCCCGCGTGCTTTTCGGAAACCATCACGTCGCCGCAGCGGTATCCCTTAAGCCCGGCGTCCTGTATAAGCCTGCCCGCGAAATCCCCCTTTGGACGCTTAAA
>CAZTVO010000007.1:0-31947 GCA_964617075.1 uncultured Jutongia sp. | reverse complement strand
TCCAAAGGTGCTCCTTTAAGCCTTTCCATGGAAAGACGGTACGCGCGATAAACGTACACGCAAAGCTTTCCAAGGGCAGCCATGAAAAGCTGCTTAAATTTGCCCAGTCGATAGGCATGGGCGGACTGGGCTACCTTGAGGTTCTTGACGACATGTCGTACAAAGGGCCCATAGACAAGTTCATTCCCGAAGAAATGAAGGGAAAGATAGCCGAAATCGCGGGGCTTAAGGCAGGCGACACGATATTTTTTATTGCGGACAAGGAAGAAGCGGCGTCAATATACGCGGGGCAGATACGTACGGAGCTTGGAAACAGGCTTGACCTGGTTGAGAAGAACGCGTACCGCTTCTGCTACGTAAATGATTTTCCGATGTATGAGTACGACCGTGAAGAGAAAAAATACATATTCACGCACAATCCCTTCTCAATGCCGCAGGGAGGCATAGAGGCGTTAAACAGCATGGAGCCGTCGGAAATACTGGCGTATCAGTACGACATAGTATGCAACGGCGTCGAGCTTTCGTCGGGCGCTGTCCGCAACCATGACCTTGATATAATGGTAAAGGCGTTTGAGATAGCCGGATATTCGGAAGAAGATCTGAAAGAAAAATTCGGCGCGCTTTACAACGCGTTTCAATACGGGGCGCCGCCGCACGCGGGCATGGCCCCCGGCATAGACAGGATGATAATGCTTCTTCGCAACGAGGAAAATATTCGTGAGGTAATACCATTTCCTATGAATGGAAATGCGCAGGATCTTATGTGCGGCGCGCCGGGAAATGTTTCGGAGACGCAGCTTAGGGAGGCCCACATAAAAGTGAGGCAATAGCCGCGGAATTGGAGGCCGGGCGTGAGGATTATTCTACATATAGGCAATTACAAGACGGGCACGTCGGCGCTGCAGAATTTTTTTCATATCAACAAAAAAAAGCTTGAAAGGCACGGGATATATTATGGCAACGACTGGGAGGCCGTCTGCAGCCATGTGTGGCTTGGGTACGCGCTTCTGAAAGAGGCTCTTGAAATAAACGGACTTACGCGGCTTTGCCCAGAGCTTTCCGATTTTGATCTATCTCCCGCCGTGGAGCTTGAAAAAATGCGCTTTGTAGCCAGCGAAAGGGGACTTGACGCCATAATTATATCGTGCGAAGGCCTTTTTGCGGATTTGCTGCAGGTTTCGGCGGGCATAGACGCGGGCCTTTTTGAGGACGTCGTAAGTATCGTAAATGATCATATCCGCATGAGGCTTAGCAGGCTTTTGCCCGATGCGATGGCGGTATGCTATCTGCGGCGGCAGGATTTTTACCTGGAGTCCATGTACAATGAGTATTGCAAGACGCCTTGGCGAAAAAATGAGAAGCCCGTTTGCTTTGAGGAGTTTTTAAAAAAGCAGAGGCTGTGTCTTGACTATTGCGGCGAGGCGGAGGGGTGGGAGAGGTATTTCGGAAAGAATTTATTTTTTAGTCCGTACAAAAAGGACGCACTGCGCAAAGGCGATATAATTTATGATTTTTTGGGCAGATATTTTGGCATGTCGGACGTTGAGATTTCTGAATTTGACATGCCAGACGTCTGCGACGTAAACGTCGGCCTTTCAAGAGACGCGCTTGAACATAAGCTTTTAAATAAGGCGAATGATCCGCTGTCAAACTACCTATACAAGGTATACTCGCTAGAACATCCCGATGACGGAAGATACGGCTTCTTTGACGAAGAGAGGCGGGGGGCGCTGGTCGATAAATATTTGGACGGAAACAGGCGGCTGCTTGGTTTTGGTCTGGAGGGCGCAAGCGTTTCTTTCGCCAAATATCAAGGGCTAAAAGACGGCGTCAGAAAAGAAATAGACGAGTGGATGAGCCGGGCAGCCGCCGCTTTTTAGTATTTATTGTATATTTTTGTCCGGCAGCTTCCGTCATAAAGATCGATATAGCGCACAAAAAGGGAAATTTTGTTGTCGAAGTTTAAGCTTTCCCATATGAGGCCGCCAAACGCCTCCATGTCGTCGGGCACGTCCACCGGCTTTGGCTCGCCTTCAAAGCTTGGAAGGGGATTGCCGTCATGCATATACGTGTGTATGAAGCGGCCCTCTCCGTTTGCCGGGGACTCGTAGTCGAAGTAATACCGGCAGCACGAGCCGCTATCATGGCCTTTTTTGATGATTGACATTGCGTATTTGAAGCCGCCCGCGCCTATATCGAGCATGGCGGATATGCGTGGCGTGAAATTGGGCGCGTCCGGTTCAAACGTTCTTGTTTTCAGCGCGTTTTCAAACGAGTCTCCCCTGTTTATAAAGTCGAATATGGTATCCGTCTGATCCCCGTTAGTCACTATGGTGAGGTTTTTGGCTGTCCGCACCGGAGAATATATTATCAGGCTTGGGTCGCTTAGTTTTGACGGATCCCGCGCCTGCGTGCGAATGCCCGTGCCGTCCTCCTCAAAGACGCGGTTTCGGCTGTTTTCGCTGCGTCCCATAATAAAATACGCGACGGCGGCGAATTTTGCGTTAGGGGTCTTTCCAACCACGATTCCGCGTCCCGGATACGCGTTCGTTTTCAATTCATTTTCTAAAGACAGTCTTTTCATGGCTTTTTTCCTCTCCTCTTATAGTCGCTTGCGCCTTAATGGTGGAAAAGGCGAAGATGCGTAAACGCCATAGTAATTCCAAATTCGTTGCAGGCGTCTATGACGCTTTGGTCGTTTTTTGAGCCGCCGGCCTCCATTACGTATTTAACGCCGCTTCTTTGCGCCCGCTCTATATTGTCCCTAAAGGGGATGAACGCGTCCGAGCCAAGCGTTACGTTGTCAAGCTTTTTAATCCATTCAGCGCGCTCGTCCCTATCCATGGGTTCGGGCTTTTTTGTAAACAGGGCTTCCCATTTTCCATCGTCAAGGACGTCCATATAGTCGTCCGAAAGGTAGACGTCTATCGCGTTGTCCTTATCCGGGCGGCTTATTCCCTCTTTGAACGGGAGATTAAGCGCCTTTGGCGACTGGCGGAGAAACCACTTGTCCGCCTTGTCGCCCGCAAGACGGGTACAGTGTATGCGCGACTGCTGTCCGGCGCCTATGCCGATTGCCTGTCCGTCTTTTACGTAGCATACGGAGTTGGACTGCGTATATTTTAAAATGATGTTCGCGAGCATCATGTCGTTTAGCGCGTCATCCGAAAGATCTTTCTTTTCGGTCACGACGTCATTAAAAAGCTCCTTTGTAGTCTTTACGCTGTTGCGTCCCTGCTCGAACGCGACGCCGAACACGTCTTTGGATTCGAGCGGAGCCGGCTCGTAATCGGGATCTATTTTTATGACACAGTAGGATCCCCTTTTTTTGCTTTTTAGTATTTTGAGCGCCTCGTCGGTATACGATGGCGCGATTATGCCGTCGGATACGAGAGTTTTTAAATAAGCCGCCGTAGAGGCGTCGCACTCGTCGGAAAGCGCGGCAAAATCGCCGAAAGAAGACATCCTGTCCGCGCCCCTTGCGCGTATGTACGCGGTCGCGATTGGCGTAAGCTCTATGTCGTCGTCCACAAAATAAGCTTTTTTTAGCGTGTCGCTTAAAGGAATGTCTATAGCGGCTCCGGCGGGGCTTACATGCTTAAAAGAAGCGGCGGCGGCGCGTCCTGTCGCTTCTTTTGCCTCTTTTACGAGCTGCCAGCTGTTAAAGGCGTCCAAAAGGTTTATATATCCGGGAGTCCCGTTAAGCACTTCAAAGGGAAGGTCGCTTCCGTCCCTCATAAAGACTTTTGAGGGCTTTTGATTTGGATTGCACCCGTATTTTAGCTCAAATTCATTCATAGTAAAGCTCCTTTCCGCACATTTCATGCCGGTTGAAATGGTAAAACAACATAAGACATTCTATCATGAGGGAGCCCTTTTTTCAAGAAAAACGGGGGGCGCGGCGCGAAACGCGGACGCGGCTTGCCGACGCCTATTGCGGTGAAAGTTTTTAGAGATTTTTTAAGTAAATTTGCTGTAGAATATTTATTTTTTTGCAAAGATAGTATATAATGTCTGTAGTTTTAGCTATTATTTTAAGAGTATGGAGGTTATGCTATGTTAGTATCAGCGAAGGAAATGCTTGTCAAGGCTAAGGCAGGCAAGTACGCGGTAGGCCAGTTCAACATCAACAATTTGGAATGGACGAAGTCCATTCTGCAGACGGCGCAGGAGCTGAACTCGCCCGTCATCTTGGGCGTCTCCGAGGGCGCGGGCAAATATATGTGCGGCTTTAGAACAGTGGTCGGCATGGTAAATGGAATGCTTTGCGAGATGAACATAACGGTTCCGGTCGCGCTCCATCTAGACCATGGCACGTTCGAGGGCGCGAAGGCGTGTATAAACGCGGGATTTTCGTCCATCATGTTCGACGGGTCGCATTATCCAATCGATGAAAATATCGCAAAAACCAGGGAGCTTGTCAATGCGTGCGATATCCTTGGCCTTTCGCTTGAGGCGGAGGTAGGCGCCATCGGCGGGGAAGAGGACGGAGTCGTCGGCGCCGGGGAATGCGCCGATCCGGACGAATGCAAGGCCATCGCGGATTTGGGCGTCACCATGCTGGCGGCCGGCATCGGAAACATCCACGGCAAATATCCCGACAATTGGCCGGGCTTAAGCTTTGAAACGCTTGAGGCTATTCAGGCAAAGACCGGCGACATGCCGCTCGTTCTTCACGGGGGCACGGGCATTCCCGCCGACATGATTAAAAAGGCGATTTCTTTGGGAGTCGCAAAGATCAACGTAAACACCGAGTGCCAGCTCTCCTTCCAGGAGGCTACGCGCAAGTACATAGAGGATGGAAAGGATTTGCAGGGCAAAGGCTTTGATCCGCGAAAGCTTCTGGCTCCGGGCGCGGAGGCCATAAAGGCTACCGTAAAGGAGAAGATGGAGCTTTTCGGTTCGGTTGGAAAGGCTTGAGGCTTTTGTCTTTTTGGATTGTTGTGGGCGCAGGTCGTTAGACTTGCGCTTTTAACTTTAAAAAGCCTGCGGCGCTGGAGGGCAGATGACAAAAAAAGAATTTTTGGAGCTTCTTAGGGAAAATCTCGAAGGAAACATACCGTCGTCAGAAATTGACGAAAATATTCGCTATTACAGGGACTATATCGAAAATGGGGAGGAAACGGAGGAGGAGGCGCTTGAAAAGCTGGGCGAGCCGAATCTTATCGCAAAAACCGTGATAGACGCCTTTAAGGCGTCTAAGGGGCCTATGGCAGGCTATTATACGGAACAGGCAAGGGATGAATACAGCAAAAGCCGTTCCGAGGGCGACGTCGAGGGAGGAGACGGCACAGGATACGGGAAAAACGGCGGCCCGTTTGGCAGATTTACGCGGGTCGAAAAGATTGTCGCGGCCGCGCTTTTAATAGTCGCGGCGGCAATGCTTTTTATGTTTGGAGGCATAGCCGCCGTATTTATAATCCGGATAGTGGTGCCGGTGGCTATTCTGCTTTTTTTGATAAAGATTATAAAGGACTATTTTGGCAAAGGTTGACAGGCGGACTGATGCAATGGTATCATCCATGAGTTGCGGCGGGTGGAGATTGATGGAAGTGGATGCGGCGGCGAATGTTTAAAATACTGCAAAAAGACGGAAACGCAAGGAGGGGGCGGCTTGAGACCGCACATGGAGCGGTGCAGACGCCCGTGTTTATGAATGTAGCTACCGCGGCGGCAATGAAGGGAGCCATGTCCGCGCGGGATTTAAAAGGAATAGGGACGCAGATGGTGCTTTGCAACGCGTATCATCTGCATGTAAGGCCTGGAGACGGCGTTGTGCGCCGGCTTGGCGGCGTGAGAAAATTTATGGGCTGGGACGGCCCGACGCTTACGGATTCGGGCGGCTTTCAAGTGTTTTCCTTGGCAAAGCTTAGGAAAATAAGGGAAGAGGGGGTTTATTTCAATTCCCACATAGACGGACAAAAGATTTTTATGGGTCCGGAGGAAAGCATGCGCATACAGTCAAATCTAGCGTCAACCATAGCTATGGCTTTTGACGAGTGTCCTCCGCATGAGGCGTCCAGAAAATACGTCAAGGACTCCGCCGACAGAACCGCCCGGTGGCTTGAAAGATGCAAAAAGGAAATGGATAGGCTTAACGGCCTTGAAAGCACGATCAACAGGGAGCAGATGCTTTTTGGAATAAATCAGGGCGGGACGTTTATAGACATAAGAATCGAGCACGCGAAGCGCATTGCCGACCTCGAGCTTGACGGATACGCGATTGGAGGGCTTGCCGTGGGCGAAAGCGACGAAGAGATGTATGGCGTCATAGAAAAAACGGCGCCGCATCTTCCGGGCGACAGGCCGATATACCTGATGGGGGTGGGTACCCCGGCAAATATACTTGAGGCGGTGGACAGGGGGGTCGACATGTTTGACTGCGTTTATCCCGCGAGGAACGGAAGACATGGTCATGCCTATACCGGCCGCGGCAAAATAAACCTGACAAATAAAAAATATGAGTTAGACGACGGCCCGTTAGATCCGGATTGCGGATGCTTTGTATGCCGGACGTACAGCAGGGCGTACATAAGGCATCTGCTAAAGGCGAAAGAAACGCTTGGCCTGCGGCTGATGACGGCTCATAATCTTTATTTCTACAACACGCTCATGGAAGAGATACGCCTTGCCATAGAAAATGGACGTTATAAAGAATATAAGCGAAAAAAATTAGAGCAGTTAAGGGAGGAAGCAAAATGAATTTAGCAACGGTTTTTGGGTCGAGCGCCGGCGGAGGCCTTTTGAGCATGATTATCATCTATGCCGCCGTTATAGGCGTATTCTGGTTTTTTGCGATAAGGCCGCAGAAAAAGCAGCAAAAACAGCATGAGGCCCTGATTTCCACGCTTGAGGTGGGGGACAGCATCCTTACGACAAGCGGTTTTTTCGGAGTGGTTATAGATATAATGGACGAGGTTGTCATTGTTGAATTTGGCAACAACAAGAACTGCCGCATTCCCATGAAAAAGGACAATATAGTGGAAATAGACAAGCAAAGCAGCGAGAAATAGCGTCTGCGGCCAAGGGGCCGCGCGGGGCTACAGTCGATAGCCGCACGCGTCGGCCAAGTCCTCAAGATACGAATAGGGCACTCTAAGGCTTCCCCGTCCGGTTCCCATTTCAATGGAGGGCTTGTTGCTCCCGTGAAAGTCGGAGCCTCCGCTTATTAGGAGGCCATATTTTTTTGCGAGCTTTTTTGCGTAAATCTCATCGTCTGTGGAATGATTCGAATAGAGCGCCTCTATGCCCCCAAGGCCGTACGATGCCAGACGCCTGACAAGGTCGTCCAGTTCGCGCTCCTCCAGTCCGTAATGCAGAGGATGGGCCAAAATCGATATTCCGCCGGATTTCCTGATAAGTTCTATCGCCTCGGACGGTTCGATGTACTTGCGCGGCACGTAGAAAGGAGTGTCCGGATTCAAATAATTTTTAAATGCCTCGTCCGGGGTGGCGGATATTTTGGCATCCACGAGAAAGCGCGCGAAATGCGCCCTTGTGACCGCCGCGTCGGGATTGCCCGCCGTGAGCGCCTCCATCGATATAGGTATGCCGGCCTTTTTTAGATTCTTGACCATCTCCCGGTTTCGGTCGTCGCGCCTTTTTATGACAAGGTCGGATACGCGGCCAAATTCGGGATTTTTATGATTTACGAAGAGTCCCAATATATGTATGTCGCGTCTTTTGTACGCCGCCGACAGTTCCACCCCGGGTATGAGTTTAACCGGCGCTTTTTTTTCTTTTACGGCCTTTATGGCGTCGTCTATTCCCCTAACGGAGTCGTGGTCGGTCAGGGCAAACGCCGCAAGGCCCGTCTCCACCGCCTTTTCCACAAGTTTTGCGGGCGGGAAGGTTCCGTCCGAATAGTTGGAGTGGGTATGCAAATCTACATATTTCATTTCGCTGGTTCCTCCATTTTGCGGTATGCCGCGTATACTACCTTATTGTATCATAATCTGGCCGCTTTATGGCGCCAAATTCGCGGTCTGGCGCCGTATGGACGCGCCGCGCGGCTTATTAACAAAAATATAATAGTATTGTAATATCGCATTAAAATAGTCTTAATAGGGGGTTTGTTATAATATGGCGTGGCGGGATGGCGTTTAGGGGGAAGATTTCAATGAATTATAAAAAAAAGCGGGAAGAAAATGACGGAGGCGGGGCCGCCTCAAAAGGGGACGGCAAGGCTCGTGAAAAAAAGACGGCCCAAAAAATCGCGTGGGCCGCGCTTTTTGGCGCCGCGGCCGCGCTCCTGGCGCTGCTTGTCGTGGTTGGGGGAAGGCTCGCAGGTCTTGACAAGTCAAAATCGCGGCATGACGCCGCGCGGCCGTCGGCTCCGGGCGAGACGTTAAAAAAAACGGATAAAAACGAAGAAGAAAAGGATCCGGCCGGCAAATCCGAAGATAAAGAAGATAAAAAAGATTTAGATAAAGCCGCTCAAGAAAAAAAAGACGGTACTCGCGAGAGTTCACATAAAGGTCAGAGTAAGTGGCTAAGGGACGGACTTGATTCCGACAGGCCGATGGTGGCGCTTACGTTCGACGACGGTCCGTACGCCCCGGTTACCGGGGCGATACTTAAGGTTTTAAAAAAATATGACGGCCGCGCCACTTTTTTTGTCGTAGGCAGCAGGGTCGCAAGATACGACGACGTAGTCAGGCGCGCCTACGCGCAGGGATGCCAGATTGCGACGCATACGTACAGCCATGTAAATTTGACAAAACTTAGCAAAAAAAAGATAAGGGCGGAGCTTAAAATGAGCAGCGACGTCATAAACGATGCCATAGGATGCAGCTTTTCAGCCTTAAGGCCTCCGGGCGGAAGCGTCAATGGCCGGATGCGCGACGTTGTCAAGGTTCCAATGATTAACTGGAACGTAGACACGCAGGACTGGAGGAGCAGAAACGCGGCGAAGATATTAAAAAACTGCAGATACATAAAGGACGGCGACATAGTGCTTATGCATGATCTTTATCCTACCACCGCCGCGGCCGTAAAAAAACTTGTTCCAAGGCTTGCAAAGCGCGGCTGGCAGTTAGTCACCGTGGACGAGCTTTTGCGCTACAGGGGAATAAAGGCAAAAGCTGGAGAGGTGTATTACAGCGCGAAAAGCGCGAAAAAGGCCCGCTGAGCCGTAAAACTTGCAAACGGGCCGGCAGCTGTGCTATAATGCGGGTTGACGCCTTTTTTACGCGCCGCGAAAAAAAGGCGAAAGAAGTTTAGCGCGAAAAGGAGACATGTAGCATGAATAACAGAAAAAAGGGGCTGCTGAATCTGTTCGTGATAGCCGCCGCGATAGCTCTGTGTACTTATACAACTTTGGTGGGATTTACCGACTCGAAGAGGGGGAGCGCGGAAAATATCAAGCTTGGCCTTGACTTGGCGGGCGGCGTAAGCATCACCTACCAGACTGTTAAGGAAAATCCGACCGATACGGAAATGAGCGACACGATAGCGATGATGCAGGACCGCGCCGAGGTCTACAGCACCGAATCGTCAGTGGTGCAGGAAGGGGACAGGCGCATTTCAATAGACATCCCGGGCGTTGAAAATGCCGACGAGGTTCTCGCGTCGCTGGGCAAGGAAGGGTCCCTTGATTTTGTGGCGCAGGACGACGTGACTTTTGACGACAACAATAATCCGCAGTATACAAAGACGGTGTGCACCGGAAAGCACATAAAGGACGCTCAGGCCGGCACGCAGCAGGATGAGGTTACGAAAAACAAGGAGTACGTCGTTGAGCTGACCTTTAACGCAAAGGGAGCGAAGAAGTTCGCGAACGCGACCGCCGAGGCGTATCCTTCAAAAAAGCAGATTTATATTATATATGACGGGCAGGTTCTTTCTGCTCCAAGGGTGCAGGCCGAGATTACCGACGGCCACGCCGTCATTTCAGGCAATTTCAGCACGTACGACGAGGCGAACGAGCTCGCTTCGATGATAAGGATAGGAGCCCTTCCGGTTGAGCTTGAGGAAATTCAGTCTCAGGTTGTAGGCGCACAGCTTGGCCGCAACGCGATAAATACGAGCCTGGTCGCAGGCGCAATAGGATTCGCGCTTGTGGTCATATTCATGGTCGTGCTTTACAGGCTTCCGGGCATCGCCGCATCCATAGCGCTCCTGTTTTACCTTGTAGTCATGCTTGTGGCGCTTAACGGCTTAAATATTACGCTTACGCTTCCGGGCGTCGCGGGAATAATACTCAACATAGGAATGGCGGTGGACGCCAACGTAATCATATTTACGCGAATAAAGGAGGAGCTTAGGAAAGGCAAGTCGGTTCAGACCAGCATAAAGCTTGGGTTTGACAAGGCTCTTTCAGCGATAATAGACGGCAACGTCACCACGCTTATCGCGGCCGCCGTCTTGTACCTTAAGGGTTCTGGCACTGTTAAAGGTTTTGCAACCACGCTTGCCATGGGCATAGTTCTTTCCATGTTCACGGCCCTCGTCATTACGAAGGTCATACTTAACGCGATGTACGCGCTGGGCGTCGACGACGTCAAGTATTTTGGCATAGAAAAGGAAAGAAAGGCAATCGATTTTGTCGGAAACAGGGGCAAATTTTTCCTGATTTCAGGCGTAATGGTTCTTGCGTGCGCTGCAATGCTTGTATTTAATTATGTGAGGACAGGAAGCATATTAAACTACGGCCTTGATTTTGTCGGCGGCACGACATACAGCATACCTTTCAGCGACGACAAAAAGATAGACGACGGGCTAAAGGACGAGGTCGAGCAGCTTTTTATGGACGTGAGCGGATCAAACGACGTTGTCATAGCCGAAGTCGCGGGCTCAAACCAGCTTAGCGTCAAGACGGTCGAGCTGTCGGAGGCGCAGCGCAAGGATCTTACATCGCAGATTTCGGAAAAGTACAGCATAAAAGAGGACAGCATTCAGATTCAAAGCATCAGCGCCTCGGTGTCGGACGAGATGAAGACGGACGCCGTCATCGCGGTCATAATCGCGGCTGTCTGCATGCTCATATACATATGGTTTAGATTTAAGGACATAGTTTTTGCGGGAAGCGCCGTCCTGGCCCTTTTGCACGACGTTGTATGCGTGCTTTTAGTATACGCCGCGGCAAGGATTTCGGTGGGCAATACGTTTATCGCGTGCATGCTTACGATAGTTGGATATTCCATCAACGCCACCATAGTAATATTTGACCGTATACGCGAGAATCTTGGCAGCAGGTCGAACCCGGACATGGACGTTTTGGCGGGCATAGTAAACGACAGCATTACACAGACTTTGACAAGAAGCATAAATACGTCGCTGACGACGTTTTTTATGGTGTTTATGCTCGCGCTGCTTGGCGTGGATTCGGTGCGCGACTTTGCGATACCGCTTTTAGCGGGCATTGTATGCGGGGCATATTCGTCGGTCTGCATAACGGGCACGCTTTGGTACACTATTAAAAAGGCGGCATTTAAAACCGCAAAATAAGGATATTTTACGTATGGGGCGCCGCGTGGAAATTGCGGGATTTCGCGATTTCCACGCGGCGTTTTTGCGGATATTTACGAAAGCGTCAGGCTGTAAAATAAGGAGAAAATTATGAAGTGGATTGAATATAAAATACATACCGTGACGAGCGACGCCGACTGCATTGGAGGAATTTTAAACGAAATCGGAATAGAAGGATATGAAACGGTTGACAGGGTAGCGCTGTCAAAAGAAGATGAAAAAAAGATGTTTACTGATATTCCCGCGGACGTTGGCAGAGACGATGGGCTGTCTACCCTGATTTTTTATACTGAAGCTGATGGAAGCGGCGCCGCGGGCTTTAGCACGGGATCGTCTTTAAGGGATGCCCGTCTTACGGACGGCGTACGAAAATATGGGGATCCGGACAGCGTGATAGACGAAATAAAACGGCGCATAAGCGACATGCAGGAATACACGACAATAAAAATGCCTGAATTTGAGTATTTTGTCGTGGACGATTCATTATGGAAAGACAGATGGAAAGAAAATTTTAAGCCGTTTAGAGCAGCGAAAAATATAATAGTCAAGCCTTCCTGGGAGGACGATCCCAAAGATATAGGGAGTTCAGACATTGTCGTTGAAATAGATCCGGGTCAGGCATTTGGCACGGGTTCGCACGAAACTACGAAGCTTTGCCTGCGGTCGCTTGAAAAGCTGGCGGACGGGGAAACAACGGTGCTTGACGTCGGCTGCGGAAGCGGGATACTTGGCATAAGCGCGCTGCTGCTTGGCGCGAAGGCGGCGTACTGCGTGGATGTGGACGAGTTCGCCGTTAAATCGGCGAAAGAAAACGCGGTTAGAAATAATATAAAAGACGACAGGTTTAAGGCGGTCTGCGCCAATATGCTTGAAGATGGAGAACTTGTAAAGGCGGAATTTGACCTGCCGGCGGATATTGCCGTGGCCAATATTCTTGCGGACGTAATAGTGCGTCTTTCTGAAAATATAGGCGAATTCATAAAAGACGGAGGTTTTTTTATTTCTTCGGGAATACTTGCCGGCGAGGCGGATAAGGTGGAGGAGGCGCTGGTTAAAGGCGGCTTTGAATCGATAAAGAAAAACGTGCTGGGAGAATGGGCGTCGTTTGAAGCCAGAAAAAAGAAAAGGGGAAGAAGTTTTGAAGCGATGGGTAAGTAAAAGATGCGACGCGGATTTTAAAAAGATAGCGTCGCATTACGGCATATCGGAAATTTTGGCCGAAGTGCTTGTAAAAAGGGGCCTTTATACATGGGAGTCTATGGATGCGTACTTATTTCCCGACTTGCGCGCGATGCATAATCCGGAACTTATGAAAGATCTTGCCAAGGCCGGAGGGCTTTTGGAGGATTTAATTTCAAAAGGCGAAAAAATATGCGTGATAGGCGACTATGACGTAGACGGAATAATGTCGTCGTATATATTGAAAAAGGGCATCGAAATGCTTGGCGGCACTGCTTTTTGCATAATACCGCATCGCGTGCGGGACGGATATGGGATACGCGCGTATATGGTGGACGAGTCATATGGCCGCGGCGCCGCGGCGATTATTACGTGCGACAACGGGATATCGGCGCCGGAGGCCGCGATACGCGCGAAGGAGCTTGGCATGACGTATATTCTTACGGATCACCATGAGATTCCCGTAAAGGACGCGGCGATGGCCGTGCCGCCCGCGGACGCGGTTATAAATCCAAAACAGCCGGACTGCGGCTATCCTTTTAAGGAGCTTTGCGGAGCCGGCGTGGCTTATAAGCTTATGAGCTATGTTTTTGAGGGGCGAGGCGACAAAAGATACGTCGGCGAGCTGCTTCCGTACGCGGCCGTAGCGGCGGTATGCGACGTGGTTCCGCTTATGGGAGAAAACCGAATTATAGTAAGCAATGGCCTTAAGATGTTTTCAGAGGCGGGTGCCATAAAAAATGCGGGAATGAGGGCGCTGCTTGAAGGGCTTGGCCTTTACGGGAAAATACATTCGTCTGATTTGGCTTTTAAAGTCGGCCCGTGCATCAACGCCGCGGGAAGGCTAGGCGACGCGGCGGCCAGCCTTGAAATGCTGTTTGAAAAGGATGAAAAGGCGGCTTTTGACATGGCGGAGGGCATTATAGAGCTTAACGAGGAAAGAAAGAAAATGACGGCCGACGCCGAAGCCATGGCCATAAAAAAAATTGAAGAAGAAAATATGCTTAGTGAAAAGGTTCTTGTCATCTGCCTTAAGAACTGCCATGAAAGCGTCGCGGGAATCGTCGCTGGAAGGATTAAGGAAAGATATTACAGGCCGACGTACATATTGACAAAAGGAAAGAAAGGGCTAAAGGGCTCCGGCCGTTCGATTCCGGGCTATCATATGCAGGGGGAGCTTGTGAAATGTCAAGATCTTCTTACGGAATTTGGAGGACACTCGATGGCCGCGGGTTTTACTCTGCCCCAAAAAAATCTGGAAGAATTTATAAAAGCGCTTAACGCCCAGTGTACGCTGACAAAGGAGGACCTTGTGGAAAAAGTCGTCTTTGACATGGAGGTGAAGCTTTCGGATATCGACACGGAGCTTATAGGGCAGCTAAAATTTTTGGAGCCGTACGGTGAGGCAAACGGCAGGGCGGTATTTGCCAGACGCGGAGTAAAGATAAAATCGGTGCGCATGTGCGGAAGCCGCAATCAGGTGGCCAGGCTAAAGCTTGAGGATGACGGCGCGGTCTACGACGCGGTGGATTTTAACGCCAAAGAATGCGTGGGAGCGGCGGTAGAAAAAAGGTACGGACACGGAGCCTGGGACGAGGTAAAAAACGGCGTACGCGGCAGGGCCGTCGACATATTGTACGAGCCCGATTTAAATGAAAGATACGGAAATATTCAATTTAAGATAGTCGACTGCAGGTAGTTTTAAAGTTTTTTTCTTTTAGCCGCGATTTATAAAACCGCGCTTGTCGTTTGTTTAAAATTATGCTACCATAGGTGCGGTTGGATGTTTTTGCGAATGGAGGGAGGAGCAGGCATGGCTGATATGTCGCCTATAGGGGCGTTGTCGTCGCTTCTTAGCGAAAAGGATTTATATTATCAATATCTTATAGACAACAACACGAAAAGCACGATGTTTAAAGCGCTTGGCGCGGATGATGGCTCTTCGGACGTTGACGGCAGCATTGGGTACGTCGGAGAGGAGTCAAGCTTTTATTCCATATTGCAGCGCTGTCTGGGCGGAGGCCTTGACGAGGCCGCGTCTATGGGCGCGCGGCTTGAGGAGGCGCTTGACGCGGCGGAGGACGCTGGGGAGGATTCCACGCAGTTGTACAAGACTGTACAGGAGATATATGATTATTTTGTGGAAAAAACGGCGTCTGCGGCGGCGCAGTCGCTGCCAAGCCTGGCAGAGGGCCTGCCGTCGTCCGGCCAGACGGATGGACAGACGGCCGAGGCGTTTTCATCGCGGTATGACGATTTTGATTTTGACGGCTTCGAGAGCGAAGCGGCAGACGCTATTCAATCGTCAATAGCGGCGGCCGGGCGGTTATGAAAAATCGGAAAAAGGCACAGGACGTCATTTGATGCGTCCTGTGCCTTTTTTTGCGCGGCCTGCTGCCGCCGCGAAGAGATTACAGCGCGTTTAAGTTTATGAAGTCGCGGTTGATTTTTCGCTTGAAAAAAATTCCGGCGGCGACGCGTGTCGCCGCGTATATCGCGACAAGAAGCGATGGGACGATGTAGAGCGGCATAGGATACGCGTCGTTTATGCTTACGCCCGCCTGCCACGCCAGCAGCATGACAAGGGTTGCGGCATATCCGAATTTTTCGCTTTTATATTTAAGGGCCGTGAACCGGTATTTTTTTGCCGTGTTCGAAAGGATGAGTTTTTCCGGGCCGCCGTCCGGCTTGGACGACGCGTCCGACATGATCCCGTATATCGGGGGAAGTATGAGCGCGGCTATAAATATATACCCGGGCGTAAGGCGCATCGGGTAATATATAAGCGCAAGCAGCACAAGAAGCACGCACTTGGAGCAGACAAGGCCCATGTACCTGCTTATCGATGACAGCTCGTGGTTTATCTGTGTTTTATTTGACATGGCAGGCTCCCATTTTGTAAGCGTTTTATCAGGCGCGGGCCCCATTGGACGGCCCGCAAAAAAACAGTATAAGGCATAGGCTTAATTTAGTCAAAATATAAAATTCGCCTTTTAAAATTCTGGAGGATAGTATATAATACTAGCGTGTGAATTGGATTTGCTTTTTTTGATGTAATTGCAGGGTTGTGCTGAAAGGAGAAAGAAAATAGATGGTAGCCAGTGACATAGGGATTGATTTAGGCACGGCCAACGTGCTTGTATATATAAAGGGCAAGGGCGTCGTTTTAAGGGAGCCCTCCGTAGTAGCTTTTGACAGGGATTCAAATAAGATAAAGGCAATAGGGGAGGACGCGAGGCTTATGCTTGGGCGTACGCCCGGAAACATCGTGGCGGTGCGTCCGCTGCGTCAGGGAGTCATTTCCGACTACACGGTTACTGAAAAGATGTTGCGCTACTTCATACAAAAGTCGTGCGGCAAGACGAGGTTTAGAAAGCCAAGGATAAGCGTATGCGTGCCAAGCGGCGTGACGGAAGTCGAAAAAAAGGCCGTGGAGGACGCGACATACGAGGCCGGCGCGAGGGAAGTGGCCATAATTGAGGAGCCTATCGCCGCCGCCATAGGGGCGGGCATAGATATTTCCAGGCCATGCGGAAACATGATAGTCGACATAGGCGGAGGCACGGCCGACATAGCCGTGATCTCTCTTGGCGGCACGGTGGTCAGCACTTCCATAAAAGTTGCCGGCGACGATTTTGACGAGGCTATAGTGCGCTATATGAGGAAGAACCACAACCTGCTTATCGGCGAAAGGACGGCCGAGGACATAAAGATTAAGATAGGCTCCGCCTACAAGCGTCCGGAGGTTCAGACTATGGACGTGAGGGGGCGAAACCTTGTGACGGGGCTGCCAAAGACCATAACGGTCACGTCCGACGAGACTTTAGAGGCGCTTAGGGAAATTACGTCGCAGATAGTGGAGGCGGTGCACAGCGTGCTTGAAAAGACGCCGCCCGAGCTTGCGGCCGACGTGGCGGACAGGGGCATTGTCCTTACCGGAGGAGGGAGCCTTTTGTACGGCCTAGAGGAGCTGATTGCGGAAAAGACCGGAATCACCACCATGACGGCGGAAGATCCCATGACGGCCGTTGCGGTAGGCACCGGCAAATTCGTGGAATTTCTTAGCGGAAAGCGCGATGAAAGCGAATAGGATCGGCTAATGCTTAAGGGAAAATATGACGATATACTAATGAACGGGATGCGTTGGCCAGCTGATTTTGGCCGCAGATCCGATTTATTTTTTAGTGAAAGGGCAAAGCAATGATTAGAGGGTTGTATACGGCGTATACCGGCATGATTAACGAGCAGAAGCGGCTGGACATAATATCCAACAATATGGCGAATTCCGCCACTGTGGGATATAAGGCCGAGGGCGTCACCAGCCGTTCGTTTGAGGACGTTATGGCGGTAAAAATCAGGGACGGCGCCAACGCGTATCTTGACGTTCCCATAGGCGACATGAATCTTGGCGCAAAGATTGGCGAGACGTATATGGACTGGACGCAGGGCTCCCTTAGGGAGACGGACAATACATACGACATAGCTATAGAGGGCAAGGGGTTTTTTGCCGTGAAGGTCGTCGACAAAAATGGCGGCGAGGAGATTATGTACACTCGCAACGGCAAGTTTACCGTTACTAGGGACGGGTATGTGGTGGACGCCGACGGGAACCGTCTTCAAGGCGCAAACGGAGACGTGCAGGTGCCTACGGACGCGGTCGACATAGCCATAAAAAATGACGGCTCGCTCTACGCGGACGATGTTTTGGTCGATACGATAGGCCTTACCGACTTTGAAAATTACGACTATCTTGAACTGTACGGCGAAAATATGTACAGGGCTCTGGACGGGGCGTCGCAGATAGACGCCACAGGCGGAATGCTTCAGGGATTTACGGAACAGTCGAACGTAAACGTCATAGATCAGATGGTTCAGCTTATCACGATTACGCGCGCGTATGAGGCCAACCAGAAGATGATTCAGACAGAGGACGGCCTTATAGGCAAGGCGGTAAACGATGTAGGCAGAATATAGGCAGAGGAAGAATATTAAGAAAGGTGAGTTGATTTTTATGATGAGATCGCTTTGGACCGCGGCTACCGGCATGAAAGCCCAGCAGACGAGTCTGGATACCATTTCGAACAATTTGGCAAATATCAACACGACCGGATACAAGAAGGAAACGGCGGAGTTTCAGTCCCTTCTTTATCAGACGATACAGGAGAGGACCACATACACGGATGGAACGGAAAAGCCTACCGGCGCGCAGGTCGGTTTGGGAGTGAAGGTCTCCGCGATATCTTCCTCGTTTACAAACGGTCCCATGCTTGAAAGCGACGGCGATTTTGATTTTGCGATCAATGGCGACGGATTTTTTATGGTTCAGATGCCGGACGGAACGACCGGATATACACGCAACGGGAATTTCATCATGGCTGTCGACACGAACGGCATGACGCTTACTACCGCCGACGGATACGCTGTGCTTGACGCTACCGGCAATCCGCTTACTTTTGAGGGCGACATAGACGCGACTAAGCTTTATTTTGACAATTACGGCAACATAGGATATATAGGGGCCGATGGAAATGCCGCTCCTCTTAATAGGGCCATTGGCATGGCCCAGTTCAACAATCCTTCCGGCCTTGACAAGGTCGGGGACAGCTACTATTCAGAGTCGGTCGCGTCCGGCGCCGCGAGGATAGAGGGGATTGACGGCAACCTTAACAGAAGCGTCGTAAAGAACGGCTATCTTGAAGGTTCAAGCGTACAGGCCGTCGACGAGATGGTGGACATGATTGTCACGCAGCGCGCGTACGAGATGAATTCTAAGATTATAATCGCGTCCGACGAGATGCTGCAGCAGGCGAACAATCTCAGGTCATAGCGGCGGAGCGCGGTCTGACGCTTCTTGCCGTATTTTGTGAAAGGGCTGGTGGTTTTTAAATGAGTTCGATTTTGGATACGTCGTCGATATATAATTCATATTACGCGCAGAATGTCTCGTCCGCGGCTGGCGCGGATCTTCAAAGCAGGCTTGAGGGCGTAGAGTCTGTAAATGACGACGAGGAGCTTATGGACGTATGCAAGGATTTTGAATCCTTTTTTGTTCAAAAGCTTATTGAAGAGGCAAAGAAGACGCTTGAAAATGAGGACGAGCAGGGCGAGTATATGCAGTATTTTGGCAGCATGCTGAACGAGGCGTACGCGGACGCGGTCGTAGATGGCGGAGGCATAGGATTGGCGCAGCAGCTGTATGACTCGATGAAGACTCAATACAATTTGTGACTAAGTGAATATATTACATACGGAGCCGCTGCTTTTTAGCAGTGGCTTTATATTTATATAAAAGGAAAAAGGTTGCTTGATTATGGAAGTTGAGGGTTACGTCGACCGCATAACGTTTCGCAATGAGGAAAATGGATATACGGTTCTTCATCTTGTCAAGCCCGCGGACGGCGGCGGAGAAGAAGATGACGTATGCTGCGTCGGAAATTTTTCATTTGTGTCGGAAGGCGAGTATCTTCTGGTAAAAGGAAGAGAAGTGGTACATAAAAACTACGGCCCGCAGATACAGGTTGAAAGTTATGAACAGAGGCAGCCGGACGACGATTCCTCCATAGAGAAGTATTTGGGTTCCGGCGTCATAAAAGGCATAGGAAGCGCCCTTGCCGCCAGGATAGTCAAAAGATTTTCAAAAGACACTTTCAACGTGATAGAAAAAGAGCCTGAAAGGCTTTCGCAAGTCAAGGGCATAAGCCTTAAAATGGCCGAGGACATCGCGAAGCAGTTTTGTGAAAAGAGGCAGATGCGCCAGGCCATGATGTTTCTTCAGGAATACGGCATAAGCATGAACATGGCCGTCAAGATATATAAATTTTACAAAGACGACATATACGAAGTTTTGCAAAAGAATCCATACAGGCTGGCGGAGGACATATCGGGCATAGGCTTTAAGCTGGCGGACGCCATCGCGCAAAAGGGAGGGTTTAACAAGGATTCGGGCTTTAGGATAAGGGCGGGGATACTGTATACTCTAAGGCAGTCGGCGTCGCAGGGGCACTGCTATCTGCCAGAGGAGGAGCTTGCGTCTAAAGCCGCGAGGCTCCTGCTTGTCGACGTGGAGGATGTCGCGCGGGAAATGGCCTCTCTTGCCCTGAATAAGGAAATTGTCGTGCAGGAGGCGGACGGCGAAAGAAGGATGTACGAGGCTGGACTTTATTATATGGAGTTAAGCTGCGCGAGAATGCTTGTGGATTTAAACATTGATTTTGAAGTCGACGAGGCGGCTCTGCGGGAAAAGGCGGGAGAGTTTGAGCGCCTGGAGGGGATAGTTCTTGACGAAATGCAGATGCAGGCCGTGTGCCGGGCGGCGCAAAAAGGCATAATGATAATAACCGGCGGGCCAGGAACCGGCAAGACTACGACCATAAATATGATACTAAATGTTCTTGAAAGCGAGGGATTGAAGCTGCTGCTTGCCGCGCCTACGGGCAGGGCGGCAAAGAGGATGACCGAAACGTCGGGGCGAGAGGCTCAGACGATTCATAGAATGCTTGAGATAAGCGGCGGCTCGGACGGCGGCGCCAGCATGCATTTTGAAAGAAACGAACTGCAGCCGCTTGAGGCGGACGCCGTGATAGTCGACGAGTTTTCAATGGTGGACATTTACCTGCTTTGCGCGCTTCTAAAGGCGATTGCGCCGGGCACCAGGCTCATAATGGCGGGCGATGTCAACCAGCTTCCTTCGGTAGGTCCTGGGAATGTCCTAAAGGACATGATTCAGTCGGGATTTTGTGCCGTCGTCAGGCTTGACAGGATATTTCGCCAGGCGGCGGAGAGCGAGATAATTACTAATGCCCACAAAATAAATGCCGGAATCAAGATAAACCTTGACAATGACAATATGGATTTTTTTCATCTCGAGAGGAAAAATCCTAAAGACATAATAAATGTGACAATACAGCTTGCCATGAAAAACCTTCCAGGATACGTGGGCGCTTCAATGTACGACGTCCAGGTGCTTACGCCGATGAGGCGCGGAGAGCTTGGAGTTGAAAATCTTAATAAGATTCTGCAGGGATACATGAACGTGAAATCGCGGGAAAAAAAGGAAAAGGATTTTCATGGAACGCTCTTTCGCGAAAACGACAAGGTCATGCAGGTAAAGAACAATTATCAAATCAAATGGGTGAAGAAAAATTCCTTTGGAGATGCGTACGAGGAGGGAACCGGAGTATTCAACGGCGACGCGGGGATTATAAAAAGCATACTTGAAATAGAAGAGATTGTTGTGGTAGAGTTTGAGGAGGGCAAGATCGTCGAATATGATTTTGACGAAATGGATCAGGTAGAGTTAGCTTACGCCATTACAATACATAAATCCCAAGGGAGCGAATATCCGGCTGTCGTGCTTCCTATACTGGACGGTCCGGACATGCTGCTTAATAGGAATCTTTTATATACCGCGGTTACGCGCGCGAAAAAATGCGTGACCATTGTCGGGAGTTCGGCTACGGTTTATCGCATGATAGGAAACGCAAACGAGCGGAAAAGATATTCAAGTCTTTCCCTGCGCATAATGGAAATGGAGGAACAAGCTGAAGGATTTGCTTAAGGCCGGCGCGGTCAAATATATTTTGGAAATGATATATCCGTCGAGGTGTCCCATATGCGACGGCGTTCTTCCGGCGGGAAGCGGGGGCGGCGTGTGTAAAAAATGCGCGGGAAAGGCGCGGCACGTGGAGGAGCCGTACTGCCTGCGGTGCGGCAGGCCGCTTAGAAAGGAGGGCGGCGAAAAGGAATTTTGCGCCGATTGCGGCGGCCGCGGCGAGCCGTTTGAATATGGAAGGGCCGTGTTCGTTTACGACAAGTACATGCAAAAGTCGATAGCCGCGTTTAAGTACAGAGGAAGGGCCGAGTACGGGAAGTATTATGCCGAGGAAGCGGTGAGGGCATACGGAGGGCTTATAAAAAAAATAAATCCGGACGCACTTATACCAGTTCCAATTCACAAAAACCGGAGAAAAAAGAGGGGATACAACCAGGCCGAGATAATTGCCGATTGCATGGGAGAAATGGTGAAAGTACCCGTAATCAAGAATCTTATAGCAAGGAGCCGGGATACGGCGCCGCAAAAGGATCTGACGAAGGCCGAGAGGATTAAAAATTTAAATTCCGCGTTTGGCGTCGTGGAGGGAAGCCGGGAGTTGTATCGAAATGTAAAGTGTGTTATAATAATAGATGACATATATACTACGGGAAGCACAATAAGAGCGTGTTCTTCCGCGTTAAAAGGCGCCGGCGTGGAGAAGATATATTTTATATGCATTTGTACCGGAAAAGAAATATAAAGGAGGTAGCGGACATGGACGTTAGAAATTGTAAAAGATGCGGCAACCTGTTTAATTACAATGGAAATCCCATCTGCCCATCCTGCGAGAAGCTGATGGAAGACAAGTTCCTGGAAGTAAGAAAGTACATACAGGATAATCCGGGAGCGAGCATGCCCACGGTCGCCGAGGAAAATGATGTCCCAATCCAGCAGATCAAGAAATGGATACGGGAAGAGCGGCTTACATTTTCCAAAGATTCGGGCGTTTCCATCGACTGCGAAAAATGCGGCAGGCCCATATTGACGGGACGCTTCTGCGCGGAATGCAAAAAGACGATGACGAATTCATTGAACAACCTGTATGTGACGACGGCGCCGCAGGCGAAGGACAGAAAGTCCGATTCAGCGAAAATGAGGTTTTTAGGCAGCTGACGTATGGAATTTATAAGGAGGGAGCTTTGATACATATGGAAATGGCTGAGGTAGCTGAGCTCTTTGATTTTGCTTTCGTGTCGGTGACTCAAAAAATAGCTTCGCTTGATTTGAAAAGGGAACCGGACAGGGATATGAACGATGAAGAGAAGTACATCGGCTCCGTGTCTACAAAGGGCAGGTTTAATTCGCTTATTGTCTGCGAGATATCGCCCGAGGTCTACGATTACATAATCGACGTTATGAACGGAGGCGAGATGATGTCGGAGGACGAGAGGATTCTCTACATCAAAGAGTACATAAATATCGTGTGCGGATACGCCTTGTCGCAGATAAACAACAAAATGGGTCCTCCGCCATCAAGGCTGACGCCGCCCGCGTTCGGCACATCTGATGAAATGATGGGCGGGGAGGAAAGTAAGTCGGAAAGCTTAAATTTATATTATGAAACTGATATGGGCGTCATGCGCGTGTCTGTTTTCTGTGGGGACATAATAAATTAAAGGAGGCCAATAAATGGATAAAACAAGTATTTTGGTGGTTGACGACTCTCCGTTTGCTTCTAAGCAGATTAAGGACATCGTTGAGGAAAACGGCTACGAGGTTATCGGATATGCAAAGAATGGCGAGGAAGGCATACGGATGTATGAGGAGCTTCACCCCGACATAGTTATACTTGACATCATAATGCCCGGGATAGACGGCATAGAGACCGCGCAGATATTAAAGAAGGACGATCCGAACGTAACCATTCTTATGCTAAGCTCGCTGTGCGATGCCGGAACGCTTGAGGAGGTAAGGGAGATAGGGGTCAAATACCTTATTCCAAAGCCGTGGGAGGACGACGTGCTGTTAGCGACCTTGGAGCTTTTGAAGAAGCAGCGGGAAGAGATGTTGAACGGCGAAAAGGCGGAAAATTGATTATCAATGGGAAGAGAACTTAGGCTTGACGCAAGGTTCTCTTTTCTGCGTTTTATTTGTATAAAATGCACAAAAAAACGCGGAAAATGAATTTCAAATTAGAATAAATGAAAGGTTGACGGATTATATATTTATTGGATATACTTTTTTTGTTTGTTAGGGTCCGGGGCTGAATCATTGTTTTCTACGCCCGCGGGCGGCGTTTGCGGCTTGAGCCGGGCTGGCGCCGCGCAGGCGTTTTTTATATAGAGGGAAACAAGCTATGATGACTAGGATAATTTCTACGGCCGCGTATGCCCCTGAGCAGATCGTTACCAATGACGACCTGTCTAAAATGGTAGACACGAGCGACGAGTGGATTGTCAAGCGGACCGGAATAAGGCAGAGGCATATATCGGCGGGCGAGAATACGTCTGTCTTCGCGATAAACGCGGCCAGGCAGCTTTTGGAAAAGGCGGGCGTGCCGGCGGAGCGCGTGGAGCTTGTCATTGTGGCGTCCGTCACGTCGGATTACGGAACTCCGTCGCTTGGATGCATGATACAAAAGGAACTTGGCCTGTCGAACGCCGTCGCGTTTGACGTCGCCGCCGCGTGCAGCGGCTTCATGTTCGCGCTTAGCATTGCGGACAAATATATACGCATGGGAACGTACAGCAACGCGATAGTCATTGGGGCCGAGGCTCTTTCAAAAATTGTCGATTGGACGGACAGGTCCACATGCGTGCTTTTCGGAGACGGCGCTGGCGGCGTCTACGTAGAGGGCTCCGAAACAACTGGCATAATAATAGAGGAGCTTGGCACAAAAGGCGAGCTTTGGGGGATTCTTACCGAGGGATATACGGAATGCGCCAATGTTTTTAATGGCGGCCGCGCGGAAAGAAATCCGCTGTGGTACGTCAACATGGACGGCAGGGGAGTATTTAAGTTTGCCACGAAAACGGTCGCGGAAAGCGTCAGGCGGGCACTGTCAAGTTCGGGTACGGACATCGGCGATATAAAGTACATAATCCCGCATCAGGCGAACGCGCGGATAATAGACGTTGTTTCCGGCAAGCTTGGCATACCGCGCGAGAAGTTTTATATGAACATGGATATGTATGGAAATACGTCGTCGGCAAGCATTCCTATTGCCCTAAACGAGCTTAATGAAAAAGGGCTTATAGAAAAAGGCGATAAAATCATGTTGACCGGATTTGGCGGCGGCATGACGTGGGCTACCATGATTGTATCATGGTAGGCGCTCTTTTGTTGCCGTATTGCCGTCACGCGGGATTTATTTCTGTGGAAAGTATATGAAAATATACAGTATATATAAATATTTTTAGGAGGAAAAAATTCATGGTATTCGAAAAGATTAGAGAGATTATTGCGGAGCAGACCGGTAAGGACGAGGACGAGATTACGCTTGAGACTAACGTCAAGGAGGATCTTGACGCTGATTCCCTGGATTTGTTCCAGATCATCAACGACATTGAGGATGAGTTCGACGTGTCGATAGAAGACCCTGAGTCCATAGTGACCGTGAAGGACGCGGTAGACTTCATCGAAAGCCATAAGAATTGATGCGATGTTTTTACTTGTTTATGGAGGAGTCGGATGAAGGTCGTTTTTATGTTCAGCGGCCAGGGGTCGCAGCGCGCCGGCATGGGAAAAGAGCTGTACGACGCCTGCGCGGAGGCGAGGGAGGTATTTGACAGGGCGGACGAAGTTTTGGGATATTCCATAAAGGACGTCTGCTTTAATGATGAAAAAAAGCTCGAGGAGACCGAATTTGCGCAGCCGGCGATTTTGACGATGAGCATTGCCGCCATGAAAGTTCTAGAGGGAAGGGGCGTCGCCGCGGACATGGCCGCCGGTTTAAGCCTTGGCGAGTATTCCGCGTACGTGGCGGGCGGAGCCATGAGTTTTGACGACGCCGTCGCTCTTGTCCAGAAGAGGGGAAGGTTTATGGCCGAGGCGTCGCCGAGCGGCGAAGGGGCCATGTATGCCATAATAGGGCTGGACGCGAAAAGCATCGAGGAGGCGTGCGGCGAGGCGATGGACGAAGGGCTTGGGCTCGCCGCAATCGCGAATTACAACGCGCCGGGCCAGATAGTTATTTCCGGAAAGACCGCGTCCGTTGCCAGGGCGGCCGAGCTGGCCAAGGAAAAAGGAGCAAAAACGACGGTAAGGCTTAGTGTGAGCGGGCCTTTTCATACCGAACTTATGCGTCCCGCGGCCGACAGGCTTGAAAAGGAGTTGGAAAAGATTAAAATGGCTCCCCTAAAAATTCCGGTGTACGCCAATGTGGACGCGCGCGCGGTAAATTCCAAGGATGATGTGGCGCCTATTCTTGTCAGGCAGATCTGCGCTCCGGTACGCTGGGAAGATACGATTCGCAATATGTCAGCCGAAGGAGCCGACGTATTTGTTGAGCTGGGCCCCGGAAAGACGCTGTGCGGATTTGTAAGACGCATCATAAAGGGGGCCGTATGCGTCAACGTTGAGGATCTTACCACGCTTGAAAAGGCTCTTGACGCGCTTGCCCCAACGCTGTAGCGTGTATATTGCGCCTATAAACAACAAGCGGATCATGTCCTGACGGATAACTAATATTGGCCGCTAAGACTTGTGTTATGCGCCGAGCGTCCTCTGGATGGACGGGCGGAATGAGGAAAGGTTTGGATATAATATGCTGAAGGGAAAGACTGCGCTCGTCACCGGCGCCGCCAAAGGCATAGGGCGGGCAATCGCTTGTGCGTTCGCGAGGGAAGGGTGCAACATCGTCCTTAACTTCCACAGCAGTTCTCCCGACGACGTCATAAGGGAGATAGAAGGATGCGGCGTGGAATGTATGCCGGTTAAGGGCAGCGTCGCGGACTTTGATTTTGCCGCGGGACTGTTTAAGGATGTAAAAAAGAAGTTTGGCTCGGTTGATATTCTTGTCAATAACGCGGGGATAACAAAGGACATGCTTTTGATGCGCATGTCTGAAGAGCAGTTTGACCAGGTCATAGATGTAAATTTAAAAGGCGCGTTTAATATGATTAGGCACGCCGCGCCCATTATGCTCAAGCAAAGGAGCGGGGCAATTATAAATATTTCATCCGTAGTGGGCATTTCCGGCAACGCCGGACAGGCAAATTACGCGGCGTCGAAGGCTGGGATAATAGGCCTTACGAAGTCGGCCGCGAAGGAGTTTGGGTCCAGGGGGGTCACGTGTAACGCGATAGCTCCGGGATTTATTGAAACTGATATGACTGAAGTGCTTTCGGATGAGGTTAAGCAGGGCATCCTCGGTGCAATTCCCCTTGGGCGCAGCGGCAGGGCGGATGAGATCGCCGAGGCGGCCCTGTTTTTGGCAAAGAGCGGATATATTACCGGACAGGTGATTAACGTGGACGGCGGAATGGTCATGTAGACTACACTAGGAGAAAGGTTTTGTTTTTATGTCGAGAAGATGTGTTGTCACGGGAATGGGCGCGGTGACTCCTCTCGGGAGCACGGTCGAGTCGTTTTGGAGCGGAATAAAAAGCGGCGTATGCGGCATAGGCATGATAGACAAGTTCGACGCGTCCGCCTTTAAAGTAAAGATAGGCGCGCAGGTCAAGGGTTTTGACGCCGAGACGTACGTAGGCAAAAAGGATATAAAGCGCAGCGATCCGTATTCGCTCTACGCCGTTGCGGCCGCGTCGCAGGCCATGGACGACAGCGGCATAGACATGACTAAGGAGAACGCCTCTAGAGTAGGCGTAGTGGTCGGTTCGGGAATAGGCGGGCTTGTCACGATGCAGGAACAGATAGTCAGGCTCAGGGAAAAAGGGCCGTCCAGGGTTTCTCCCCTTTTTATTCCAATGACCATAAGCAACATGGCGGCGGGAAATATAGCAATCAGATTTGGGGCCAAGGGAAATTGCGAAAACATCGTTACCGCGTGTTCTACGGGAACGCATTCGATTGGCGCGGCATATAGGGAGATAAAGCATGGCTATGCCGACGTATGCATAGCGGGCGGTGCGGAGGCCTCCATATGCGAGGCGGGAGTCGCGGGATTTGCCAGCCTGACGGCTCTTTCTACATGTGAAGATCCGAAGCGCGCGTGCAGGCCTTTCGACGCAAAAAGAGATGGTTTTGTGATGGGGGACGGTTCGGGCATTCTCATTTTAGAGGAGCTTGAGCACGCTCTGGCGCGCGATGCCCAAATATACGCGGAGCTGGTTGGATTTGGAGCCACTTGCGACGCGTACCATATGACGGCTCCCGATCCCGACGGTTCCGGGGCGGCGGGCGCGATGAGGATGGCAATGGACGAGGCGGGCATAGGGCCTGCCGACGTTTCTTATATAAACGCCCATGGAACGGGCACGCAGGCAAATGACGCCGCCGAGACGGCGGCGATAAAGCTGGCGATGGGAAAGGACGCGTATGGCATTCCGATAAGCTCCACCAAATCGATGATCGGACATCTGCTTGGAGCGGCGGGCGCGGTCGAGGCCATAATATGCGTTAAGGCGCTGCAGGAAGGTTTTTTGCCTCCTACCATCAATTACGAGGTTCCCGATGAGAAATGCGATTTGGATTATATTCCAAACGTTGGAAGGGAGTCTTGTGACGCGCGCTATGCCCTGTCCAATTCGTTGGGTTTTGGAGGGCATAACGGAGTGCTTTGCTTTAAGAAATGGAACGGCTAGCGATTCTATCAGAAAGGAAATGCGGATATGAAGTATGAGGAAGTTAAAGAGCTGATTGAGATATTTGAAAATACGGACCTAAATGACATGGAGGTATGTTTGGATAACGATATCGTGCGCTTAAACAGAGGCAAGGCGGTTCCTATGCCGCCATTGGCGAGGGAGGTTCCCGCAGGTCCGGCTCCTTTTGCCGCAGGGGTTGCCATGCCGCCTAGGCCTGACGACGCTCCCGACGCGCCTGCCGAGCGTCCCCCAAAAGACGATGGAAATAAGGAAGAGGAAAGGTTTATAAAGGCGCCGATAGTGGGCACTTTTTATCAAAGCTCCTCTCCCGAAAAGCCTCCGTACGTAAGCGTCGGAGATACGGTAAAGAAGGGCGACGTCGTGTGCATAATAGAGGCCATGAAGTTTATGAACGAAGTTACGAGCGAGGAAAGCGGCAAGGTGCTTGAGGTTCTTGTCGAGGACGGTGCGTTTGTGGAGTTTGGCGCGCCGCTTTTCCGTATTGGATAGGAGGACGGCATGGCATTGGATATAAAGGAAATTATGGACATACTTCCCCACAGGCAGCCGTTTCTTTTGATAGACAGGATAGAAGAGATAAAAGAGGGCGAATCGGTGGTCGCGATAAAAAACGTAACCTACAACGAGCCTTTTTTTGCGGGTCATTTTCCCGGCGAGCCGGTGATGCCGGGAGTCCTAATAGTTGAGGCGATGGCGCAGGCGGGCGCGGCCGCGATTCTGTCTATGGATGAATTTAGGGGAAAGACTGCGTATTTCGGCGGCATAAAAAACGCGAAATTTAAGCGGAAGGTGACGCCCGGGGATGTGCTGCGGCTTGAGGTAAAGATAGAAAAGCTCAAAAAAAACGCTGGCGTCGGACAGGGCGCGGCGTACGTCGGAGACAAGATTGCCGCCTCCGCCGAATTGATATTTATGATTGGATAGAACGCCGCGGACGCGCGGCTTCTTGATTGGAGGGGCATATGTTTGACAAGATCTTGATTGCCAATCGCGGCGAGATAGCTGTTCGCGTCATACGGGCCTGCCGCGAGATGGGAATTCAGACGGTGGCCGTCTTCTCGGAGCCGGACAGGGAAGCGCTCCATACGCAGCTTGCCGACGAGGCGGTATGCATAGGTTCGGCGAAGGTGTCGGACAGCTACCTTAACATGAACAACATCATATGCGCCGCCGTTGAAAAAAAAGTTCAGGCAATACATCCCGGCTTTGGATTTCTTTCGGAAAACAGCACTTTTGCGGCGATGTGCGAAGAGTGCAACATAAAGTTTATCGGTCCTGACGCGTCGGTCATCGACGCTCTTGGAGACAAGTCGAACGCGCGGGAAATGATGTCGAAGGCCGGGGTGCCCGTCATTCCAGGAAGCGGCGGCGTTGTTGACGGCCCGGAGCAGGCGCGTGAGATTGCGGACGCGCTGGGATATCCTGTAATGATTAAAGCCGCCGGCGGAGGGGGCGGCAAGGGAATAAGGACGGTACAAAAAAAGCAGGATCTTGAGGAGGCATTCGAGGAAGCAAAAAGCGAAGCGGACGCCGCGTTCGGAGACTCCAGGGTATATATTGAAAAGGTTATCGGTCACGCGAGGCACGTGGAGGTTCAGATACTTGGAGATTCGTACGGAAATGTAGTAAGTCTGGGCGAGAGGGACTGCTCGCTGCAGAGAAAAAACCAAAAAATACTTGAGGAAGCGCCATGCGCGGCGCTTTCCGATAAGGTTCGCAGGGATATGTGCGCCGCCGCGGTGCTTGCGGCAAAGGCGGCAGGGTACCAGAGCGCCGGCACTATCGAGTTTTTGTACGATGAAGATTCGGGAAAGTACTATTTTATGGAAATGAACACGCGAATCCAGGTCGAGCATCCCGTCACGGAGATGGTTACGGGCGTTGATATTGTCAAGGAGCAGATTAACATTGCCGATGGGAACAGGCTTTCCTTCGAGCAAAAAGATGTAAAGATAAGCGGGCACGCGATCGAGTGTCGCATAAACGCGGAGGATCCGGCGCGCGATTTCGCGCCGAGTCCGGGGCTTATAGAGTATCTGCTCCTCCCGGCGGGCGGCATCGGCCTTAGAGTGGATACGGCCGTATACGAAGGGTGCGAGATACCTCCTTTTTACGATTCCATGATTGCCAAAGTGATTGTGCATGGGAAGGACAGGAAAGAGGCAATCGCGAAAATGAAGCGCGCGCTGTATGAGTTTATAATAGACGGCGTGGCGACAAACGTAGAGTTCCAAAACAGAATATTAAATGATCCGGATTATCAAAAGGGCGATTTTGACACTTCATTTTTGAATGATTGGAAGGAATGATATCGTGAACCTGTTTGGCAAGAAGAGTTTTTTTTCATCGGATGGAAGTGAAGATAAAAAAAAGAATGATCGTAAAAAAAAGAAAAACGAGCCGTCGATCCCTGATGGAATGTGGATAAAATGCAACACGTGCAAGGCCATAATATACAAAAAGGAAGTTACGGAATATAAACTGTGTCCAAGCTGCGGAGCGCACTTTAGAATGAGCCCCGCGGAAAGAATCGCGATTACGTGCGACGAGGGAAGCTTTATAGAATTTGACAAGGAAATGTCGTCGAAAAATCCAATGAGGTATCCGGGATACGGCGAGGTCATCGAAAAGGCGCAGGAAAAGTCCGGAATACGCGAAGCTGTCGTTACCGGACGGTGTGCGATAGAAGGGCATGAAACGGCGATTGCCATAATGGACAGCCATTTTATGATGGGAAGCATGGGTTCGGTCGTCGGCGAAAAAGTGACGCGCGCAGTCGAGTACGCCACCCAAAACAGGCTTCCCATTATCATATTTACGACGTCCGGCGGCGCCAGGATGCAGGAGGGGATCATGTCGCTTATGCAGATGGCAAAGGCCTCGGCGGCCCTGGCGCGCCATGATGAGGCCGGCCTTTTGTACGTGTCCGTGCTTACCGATCCGACTACCGGAGGAGTTACCGCGAGCTTTGCCATGCTTGGCGACATAATTTTATCGGAGCCAAAGGCGCTGATTGGCTTCGCGGGGCAGAGGGTCATTCAAAATACCATTCAGCAAAAACTTCCCGAAGGATTTCAGCGCGCCGAGTTCCAGCTTGAGCACGGCTTTGTGGACAGGATTGTACATCGCGAGAAGCTTCGCGGGGAGCTGGCTAAAATATTGGAGCTTCACGGCGCCTAAAGGCGCGTTTTGATGCGAGGAAATGAATATATGAACGATACTATGAAGAAGGTCTCCATAGCCAGAAAGTTGGAGAGGCCAAACGCTAGGGAATTTATTGAAAAAATATTCGACGATTTTATGGAACTTCACGGCGACAGGCTGTACGCGGACGACGGCGCCATCGTAGGGGGCATAGCGAGCTTTGAAGGGACGCCCGTCACGGCTATAGGCATACAAAAAGGCCATGATTTGGATGAAAACATGAAATGCAATTTCGGCCAGCCGCATCCCGAGGGATACCGCAAGGCGCTGCGCCTTATGAAGCAGGCGGAAAAGTTTGGACGTCCTGTAGTAACGTTTATAAATACGGCCGGCGCGTATTGCGGCATTGGAGCCGAAGAGCGCGGGCAAGGCGAGGCCATAGCCAGAAATCTTATGGAAATGTCAAATTTAAGGACTCCTATCATAAGCATCTTCACTGGCGAGGGCGGAAGCGGCGGAGCCCTTGCACTCGCGGTGTCCGACAAGGTGTGGATGCTTGAAAACGGGCTTTTTTCAGTTCTCTCCCCGGAAGGGTTTGCGACCATACTGTGGCGCGACGCGTCGAGGGTGGAGGAGGCGGCCGCGCTTATGAAGATGACGGCTAAAGACCTTATGCGGGAGCATGTGGTAGACAGGATATTTTACGAGGCAAAAGAAGGCATTGAAAATAATTTTGAATATACTGCGGAGCAGATAAGGGCCGCGCTCAGGCAGGAGCTTTTAGGATTGATAAACACGCCTATAGACGAGCTTTTGCAAAACAGGTATCAAAGG
>CAZTVO010000006.1:761-32264 GCA_964617075.1 uncultured Jutongia sp. | reverse complement strand
AGTGTCTAATGCCGCATAAATTATAGGTTCTACTGCTGTAATATGATGTTGTTTTTCAATTCAATAGCGTCGAGAGGAGGCATCGCGATAATGAAGGAGATTCGCTTGCATGAGGGCGAACTAAATGTTATGGAGCTTCTTTGGTCCAATAAGGCTCTGGCCGCGAAGGACATCGCCAAGATTATCAAGGAGTATATTGGATGGGAAAAAAATACCACATATACCGTGATTAAACGTCTGATAAATAAGGGAGCCATAATCAGGGAGGAGCCGGGCTTTATATGCAGGGCAAACGTCACTAAGAAAAAAATTCAAAATATTGAAACGCAGGCTTTGTTAAACCAGCTGTATAACGGTTCGATTTCGAACTTCATTACGTCGTACCTTTCAACTCAAAGACTTTCGGGCGCGGATATAGCTGAGCTGCAAAAGATAATATTAAACCAGACGGCAACTAGGGACGCGGCCGGCTAAATGCCTTTAATCGTCAAAAAGGCCCATCCGTTTACGTAAATGAGCAGATAGGAGATTGCCTAACGGGTGGGTCTGACGTTTTATTTTTTTGTGGTGTTTTTATATCTCTTGGATAAACTCCAGTTTTTCAAATAGATACCGCAAATCCATCCGCCAAAACATCAAAAACCGTTAAAGGAGGCTTTTTATGGGCAAATCAAATAACGAAACATATCATCAGCAAAATATAGAACAAAACACGCAAAAGCTTAGAAATCTTTTGGACGAGCTTCCAAGATTTTGCAGGGATTATTTTAGGGGAATCGAACCGTCGACGTCCGTGCGCACCCGCGTCGGATATGCCTACGACATACGGACTTTTTTCAGATTTCTTGTTTCGTCCAATCCAATATTAAAGGATTGCGATATTTCAGAAATAAAGCTTGAGCATCTTAATATGCTTGAGCCTGTAGATATCGAGGAATACATGGAATATTTGAAGCTATATTATTACGATGGACAAAAATATACGAACGACGAGCGTGGGCTGCACAGAAAAATGGCGGCTTTACGCAGTTTTTACATGTATTATCAAAAAAGAGGCCTTATTGAAAACAACCCTACCGTGATAGTCGACATGCCAAAGCTTCATGACCGTGAAATAATAAGGCTTGACGCCGATGAGGTCAGCGAACTGCTTGATTTGGTCGAGCATGGCGGCGATAATCTTAAGGGAATTAAAAAGACGTATTACGAAAAAAATAAGCTGAGAAACATAGCCATATTCATGCTTTTTTTGGGAACAGGCATACGTGTTTCCGAGTGCGTTGGACTTAATATAGAGGACGTCGATTTTAAAGAAAACCGCATAAGGATCATTAGAAAAGGCGGCAAAGAAGAATATGTATATTTTGGGGACGACGTCGCCGAAGCGCTTGGCAATTATATAGAGCTTTCAAGATGCGAAATAACGCCCATGGAGGGACACGAGCACGCTCTTTTTTATTCGATACAGAGGCGGCGCATAAGCGTTCAGGCCGTTGAGAACCTTGTCAAGGAATACGCCGGACAGATAACTACATTTAAGCATATTACTCCGCATAAGTTAAGAAGCACGTACGGCACGGCCCTTTACAACCAGACGGGGGACATATATCTTGTAGCCGACGTTTTGGGGCACAATGACGTAAATACAACGAAAAAGCATTACGCGGCCATAGACGATGACAAAAAAAGGAGCGCCGCAAACGCCGTGACGCTCCGTCCAAAATGATCATGCGATAGCCGCCTCTATCCTGCTTTTCATCTGCTCCTCTCCCATTATATGTACGATATGCCATAAATCCGGGGTGTTCACGCGCCCGGTTATGGCTATTCGCACTATTTCGGCGATATCGGAGACGTTTCCCCTAAATTTGTCGGGGCATGACTTGTATTCCTTCATATCGGACGCAAAGCCAAACTTGTCGGCAATGCCCTTAAGCTTGTCAAACCACGCGCCATTATCGTCCTCATGACTATATGTCGCCAGGTACTCTTTAAGCACGGCGCTTACTGTCTCCGCGTCATGCCTGAATGCGTCCTTCTCTTTTCCGTCATCCATATCAAAAAAGTAGCCTATCAGTTCAAAAATCTGACGCGCGTATATGAAATCTTTTCTTCTGCGCTTCATTCCTATTCCCATGTACAGCCGTATGATTTCAAGCATTTTTTGCTTATCCGCAAACCAGATTTCGCGCTTTTTAGGCTCATGTTCCGATGCCCAGTCATAAAGGAAGTCAAACATCTGCTGTTCGGAAAACATGGAAAGTTCGTTTTTGCAAATGTTGTGCAACTTATCCTTATCGAACAGCGCGCCCGAGCGGCTCATCTTATCGACCGAAAATGGAAATTCGTCAATGTCTTTTTCGGGGAATCTGTCGTGCCATTCCTCAAAATCTGAATTTAAAAGTGTCAGCAGATACACTTTTATGCAGCGGGGATGGTAGCCGTCTTTTCTGTAATAGTCAAGAGAAAGTTCCGGATCTTTTCTTTTAGAAAGCTTTCTCTTGCCTCCCGTTTCATCGTCAAATTTCATAAGGTGCGCCGTGTGGCCGTACTCGGGCATTTTAAACCCTAAATCGTTAAAAAGCTCAATATGTATCGGCGTCGACGCCAGCCACTCGTCGCCCCTTATGACCATCGTTGTCCTCATAAGATGGTCGTCAACGACATGCGCGAGGTGATAAGTCGGGACGCCGTCGTTTTTTAGCAGCACTATGTCATGAATATTTTCGGGAAGAGCCACATCTCCCTTTATCTTATCTTTAAACGTGATTTCCTTGTCGGGACTGCCATTAGAACGAAGCCTTATAACGTACTTACAACCCGAGTTTATTTTTTCTTCAATCTCTTCATATGAAAGGTTTCTGCACACGGCGTATTCGCCGTAGTATCCCGTCAGAACCTGATCTTTATCCTGTTTGCTCCTTATTTCTTCAAGCTCTTTTTCAGTGCAAAAGCACGGATACGCCAACCCGTTCTCAACCAGGTATTTGACATACGTATGGTATATTTTAACCCTCCTGCGCTGAAAATACGGTCCATATTCGTTGCCCGGTGCGTCTTCGTCAAACCCGGCGCCTTCGTCAAACTCTATGTCACAATAGCGCAGAGTATTGATTATTGTTTCAATCGCGCCGTCAACTTTGCGTTTTTCATCCGTGTCCTCAATCCTTAAATAGAACACGCCTCCCTTTTTGTGCGCGATACGCTCATCGGCCAGCGCGCTGTATAGGTTGCCCAAATGAATAAACCCGGTTGGGCTTGGCGCCATGCGCGTGACATGCGCTTTTGACGAAATTTTTCTATACGGATATTTTTTTTCGTAAAAATCCGGTTCATTTATAACATCGGGAAAAAGCAAATTTGCCAATTTTTTATAATCCATTATTCTCTCCATCCTGCCAAAAACAAAATCGATAAATTTAATAAATCATTTTGCTGCCCCTAAAATCAGTAAAGCGCCATCATATTCGCCATATCGGAAAATCCCATTTTTTCATACAGCTTTCTTCCGGATCCGGATGTTTCCAAATAAATCTTTGTTATGTCCCTTTGCTTAGCCTGCTTAACAAGCCAGTCAACCACTCTCCCGCCGATGCCCCTCCCGCGAACATTAGGACATACATAAATATTCATTAAATACGCGCACCATCCGGACGGATTGTCGGGCGACGGCATTTCACGATAAACGCAGATTCCTCCGCATCCTACGACCTCTTCCTTTTCGCGAGCGAAACACGCAACGTGCCCTCCTGCTGGCAGTTGAACTTCATAATACTCTTTGTTCGCGCGTTCCAATTCTTCAACGGAACAGTCATCCGGAATGCAAAAAACCTCCCGCAAAACCTTAATTCTCCATTTTACGAGCATATCGACATCATCAATGCCTGCTTCGCTTATTTTTACATCCATCACAGCGCGCCTTCCTTCATAACAATCGGCAGCTGACGGACGTCGGGCTTGCCGCTGCTGTTTAACGGAATATGATTCATCTTCACAATATATTCTGGTATCATAAACGAAGCGAGATTGTCCGAAAGCTCCTTGCGAATTTCCGACGCCTTTAAATTTCTCTCCATGGGAACGACGTAGGCAATCATATACGGCAGCCCGTCCTCATCCTTAAAAGCTCTAACGACGGCCTGATCAACTCCCTTGCATTCATGAAGCTTCGATTCCACCTCCATTATCTCCACCCTCTTGCCGTATATCATAATCTGCGAATCTTTGCGATGAAGAAAAGCGATGTTTCCATCGGGAAGGACATATCCCAAATCTCCGCTGCGATACATCCTCCTTCCGTTTGGCGCGCTCTCAAAGGCTCTGTTTTCATCTTCGTGATCGCCTATATACCCCAGCGAAACTCCATCTCCGTATATGCAGATTTCGCCGATTTTTCCATCGCAAAGCTCCTTCCCGCTGCGATCAAGTATCCTGATTTCGGATCCGACGACAGGTTTGCCGATCGGATAAGTCCCATCGTCCAAAACCGCGCCGTCATTGCAGCGATAATATGAGGCGCACACTGTCGTTTCGGACGGCCCATAAGTGTTATACACATCCGTCTTGTCAAGCAGATTGTCAACATATGAGGCCCGCAGCACGTCGCCTCCGCTTATTAAAAGCCGCAGCGACGGCGGTATTTGAGGCAGTCGGTTTATCTCCGCCAAAAGGTACGGGAATCCGCTAATTATTGTTACGCGCGTTTTTCTTACAAAAAGCATGAGCGAACGTATGTCTTTTTTGTCTTTTTCCGATGGAATCGCCAGCGCGGCGCCGTTTAAAAGGCTTGCAAAAACCTCTTCCACGAAAATATCAAATGAACACACCGAATACTGGAGCATCACATCCCCGGGAGCGATGTGAAACTCATGTTCAAAAGCGCGGACATAATGACATACGTTTTTATTTGTCACGCACACGCCCTTAGGCCGGCCCGTGGTGCCTGACGTGTAGAGTACGTAAGCCGGCGCAGCCGGATCAAAAATTTCATTACGCGCAAAATCAGACGCATTCGCGCCGCGTATCTCCATATCCGCCAGTCTAACTTCAAATCCCTTTAGTTTATCCGCGAAGGGAGTTTCCGTAAACACGAAATCAACTTCCGCCTCTTCCATCATGCGGCAAATCCTTCCGGTGGGAAAGTCTGGCTCCGCGGGAATATATCTGGCGCCGCGTTTTAAAACAGCAAGAATGGCGGCAATCATCTTCGCGCCATGGCTCATGACTATTCCAACGCTTTTAATCCCAGTGGGAAAACCGGCCGCTATCGCGTCCGCAAAATCAGACAATTCTTTAAATGTCATTGTGCGTTTAGTCTCAATAATCGCGGGCTCATTAGGATGCAATTCCACCATGCGCTTAAAAAGCGAATAAATCGTATCTTCCATAAAATTCCTCCTTATCCCGTTTACGATTACAGACAAAAAGCATAATAAAAAATCATAAACTCATCTTTTCAGCCGCCCACGCGACTCCCATCGCCGAGCGCAAAAAAGGCTCTGTAAAATGATTGCCGGGATTAAGCTTAAATTTTACGTCTATCATAAGGCTTTTGTAATAATTGGCCAATTCCTGCGTATTGGCGCGTACTGGCTTTAAAAATGGATTATCCGTCTTAGACTCTTTAGCGCCAAGCGAAAGGTAGATGTGGCGCGGGGGCCTTTTTAATTCATGCGTCAGGGCATATTCTTTAAATTCAGGAAACCAAAGCGAACCCGACATGCTGCAGACGCACGAAAAAATGTCCGTGCGATACATTGAGTATATTGCGAACAGTCCCGCCAAAGAATATCCCGCAACGCATCTGGAGCCGACTTCGCCTATTTTTTTCTCTGCCTTGGGCATAATTTCGTTTATAAAAAAATCCAGGTATTCGTCCGCGCCTCCGGTGCACGGCGAGTCGTCGGGCGCGATCGGCGGGGCGTACCACGGCGTCATGTCGTGATCCCACTCCAAACCGCTGATTACAACAAGTGAAAAATCTGGGCAATTTAATCTTTTTAATTCTGTAAGCAATTCCTCATATTTTGATGAAAAAGAATTAAGGTAGACTACTGGCCGATTTGTTCCGGCACTTGGATAGACATCCACGCTTTTTTCTTTTATCTTAAATTTTACGTGACTGGCATACTCCATATCAAACTCAATCCTTCGCCTATTTTTCTTTTAGTATTTTAAGCAATTTTACAAAATACTCCGGAAGCGGCGCGTCAAATTCGACATATTCTTTCGTAGAAGGATGTATAAATCCAAGCGTTTTCGCGTGCAGCGCCTGTCCCGAAAGGTTAAACGGACATTTTGACGGCCCGTACAAATCATCGCCCAATACTGGATTCCCAAATCCGGCCATATGGACGCGTATCTGATGCGTGCGGCCCGTTTCAAGAGTGCATTCCACGTACGTATATTTGTTGTTTAGGCTGTCAAGCACTTTATAGTGGGTAACGGCTCTTTTCCCATTTTTTACATTCATAGCCATTTTTTTTCTGTCGACGGGATGGCGTCCTATATCGCCCTCAATAGTTCCTTCGGGCTCCTTTATATGGTTGCATACTATTGCGTGGTACACCCTCGTTATCGAATGTTCCTTCAGCTGCCGCGCGATAAATTTGTGGGCCGCGTCGTTTTTACAGGCAACGATTAGTCCCGACGTATCCTTATCTATTCTATGAACTATGCCGGGGCGCATTACGCCGTTTATCCCTGACAGGGAACCTTTGCAGTGATACAGGAGGGCATTTACGACAGTGCCGGAATAATGGCCCGGGGCCGGATGCACCACCATTTGCTTTGGCTTATTTATAATTATGACGTCGTCGTCTTCATATACGATGTCTAGCGGAATGTCTTCCGGCTCAATATGCGGCTCTTTTGGCTCTTCAATATTTATTTCGATCAAATCGCCATATTCGACTTTTTGTCCCGCCTTCGCCGTTTTGCCGTTTACATATACGCGCCCGTCTTTAATGTGTTTTTGCACATATGAACGCGACATATCGCAAAGCTTTTCCGACAAATAACGGTCAAGCCTGGCGCCTGCCTCGTCGAACGCCGCCTTGTAAACGCGCCTCTGTCCTTCTTCGCAGCCGTCTAAAACGTCAAAACCATCGCCATTTATATCGACATCAAGGCCGTCCGCCGACATTTTTCTTCCCCCATACCGACTAAAAAATCTTTATAATTTCAAAAAATCATAATCTTCATCTTTGTAATAAAAAAGGACAAAAAAAATCGCCGCGGCCGCCGCAACGACTACGTAGCAGTCGGCCAGATTAAAAATTGGAAAATCTATCAGCTCAAAATAAAAAAAATCCACTACGTATCCTTTAGCAATCCTGTCAATCATATTGCCCGCCGCGCCGGCCGCGACCATTACCGCTATCACGTTAAGCGGCATATATTTTTTTTTGAACGGAATTTTTATGTATATCACGGCAATTGCCGCGAGTATTATCGCGGATATAAGCAGAAGGAAAAAGCGCTGATTTTGAAATATTCCAAAAGCGGCTCCGCGATTTTCAAGATATTGGAGGCTAAACACTCCCTTTATGACCGATATGGGTTTGGCGTCTTTAAGATACGTAAACGCAGCGTATTTTGTAAGCCTGTCGGCCGCAAGCAGCGCAAAAAAAACGGCCGCCCCCGATAAATATTTTTTCAATGCCGCCTCCCGCTAATTAAGTACCGCGCCAAGCGCCTCAAGTATATAATCGTCCGAAACTTTGTCGCATATGACCGCGTTTCCCAGCCCGTCAAGAAGAATGAATTTTATCCTGCCCGCGTCCATCTTCTTGTCGTTTTTTGAAACTCTCAAAACTTCCTCCGCGTTTATTCCCGATACGCTAAGGGGAAGATTAAACGCGACAATCATCTTTCTAATACTGTCATAGTCCTCGGATGATATCATGCCAAGCTTCATGGACAGATACCCCGCGGCCGTCATTCCAATAGCAACGCACTCGCCGTGCAGCATCTTAAAGTCAAGCAGCTTTTCTATCGCGTGGCCAAGCGTATGGCCAAAATTTAATATTGCGCGCTCTCCCTTTTCAGTCGGATCCCTTTGGACGACCGCGCGTTTTATCTCGCAGCTTTTTGCCACCGCGCACTCAAGCGCGTCCAAGTCGCGGCCGTTTAACTTTTCCGCGTTTTCTCCCAGATAGTCGAAATATTTTATATCTCTTATAAGGCCATGCTTTATGATTTCGCCAAATCCAGAAAAATACTGCCTGTCTGTCAGAGTCAAAAGCGCGGAAATGTTTATATATACCGCGGACGGCTGATGAAAAGCTCCGACCATATTTTTATATCCCTTAAAGTCCACGCCTGTTTTGCCGCCTATGCTGCTGTCGACCATGGCAAGAAGCGACGTCGGCAGCTGTATGACGCGTATGCCTCGAAGAAAGGTCGCGGCGGCGTATCCGGAAAGATCTCCCGTCACGCCGCCGCCAAGGGCGGCGATTATGTCGTTTCTGTCAAAATGTTCAATTATAAGCTTCTCATATAAATTTTTTACAGTATCAAGATTTTTGGACTGCTCCCCCTCTTGAAATGTAAATGAAATAACCTTGGACGCGTACGGTCTAAAGGCATCTTTAACGTCATCAAGATAAAGGGAGGCGACGCGGCTGTCAGCCACTATGCATATTCTCCGTCCCCTAACTCCCAAATCATCTATAATCTTTCCAATTCCGCCATAATCTCTTTCAATCGTTATGTCATAAATCGGCTCGCCATCGCGGCGCAGCGTTATAATTCTGCTCATGCCAGAAAAATTTTCCTTTCATCACATCGCCCGCAGCCCGCGCAAAGACCATCATGTCAATTATTCGTTATCAATAAATGTAAACAGGCTGCTGTTTGCGGAATCGTCGTTAATCGGAGGTATTTTGCCCGCGCTTTCATTTTTTATGTCTTCGCCCGTCACGCCGCTTCCAAAATCGAAAGCTTTTTTTTTCGCGTCATTGCCGTCTCCGGCATTTTTGCCGTCAGTCTCCGATTCCGCACCGCGCAAGTCGAAATTTACGCTTTCAATAAGCTCCAGCTGCGAAGAAACAAGATTTTTAAATTTTACGCGGTACTCCTCATAACTTTGCAGGAGCCTGCCCGCGGATTTTTTCGCCTCGTCAAGCTCAACATGCGCCTGCGCTTTTATCGCGTCGGCCTTTTCTTTTGCCTCACGCATGATCGCGTCGGCGCCGGCTTTTGCCTCATTTGCGATGGCGTCGGTTTTTACAGTTATCGAGGACGCGCTTTCATTCGCCTCTTTTATTATCAGGTCGGCTTTTTCGTGTGCCTCTTTTATTATCGAATCCGCCTTTTCCCGCGCATCTTTGATTGACGCGTCGGCCTGTTTTTTTGCCTCTTCCTGCGTTTCAGTGGAAGTTTTTTCGGCAAGCACCAGCGCCTTTTGCAAATTATTTTCCATCTTTTTATAATATTGAATGCCTTCGCTAAGGGATGTTATTTTTTCCTTTAAATCACGGTTTTCCCTGAAAAGAGTCTCATAATCCGTGAGGATATCGGTTAAAAAGGCGTCGGTGTCCTTTTTGTTGTATCCGCCCACAGTCGCTTTCAACTTATGGTTTTGAATGTCTATTGGCGTAAGCATAGTAAGATACCTCCTATATGTATTGTTTAACTGTAATATGGCAGCGTCCCTTTTTCGTCAATTCACGCGACGCTTCTATTAAGAACTTTCCATGACCTCTAATTGTCATCACGTCGCCGTCGTTGACACTTTGAGAATTTTTCGCGCACTGCCTGCCATTCAAATATACGCGCCCTTCGCCAATAAGGCTTTCGACGTCGGAACGAGACGACTTCATCGCCGCCGCGGCTACGGCGTCAAGTCTAAGAGACGCGACGGACGCATGAATTTCTTTATATTCCCGCAAAAACGAAACCCCGGAACCGTCGACTTCTTTTGCCAAAACGGCGGTATTTCGCACTCTCGTAATTTCGCACAAAAGCGGTTTTTTGTCTTTTTTGCAGAAGACGTATCCGACATACGCCGCGTTTTTGCCGTCATCCTCCTCTTTTACAACTACGTCGCCTATCTGGCTTCGCTCAATGCCTATATTCATGACGGCGCCAAGAAAATCCCTGTGTCCCAGCTTTTCACAAAATTTCCTGCCGGAAGGCTCAATCTTTACGCACGAAATGGGAAAATCCTCATCTTCCGCCTCCGCCCCCATGCCCGGCAAAAAGCATATCATCTGCCTTTCTGCCTGAGGATATCCTCCATAAAAGGATACATACGCGTCAGCCATATTTCCCAAAATGCCCCTGTCGTCAAGAAGCCTATGCATAACCGACTGCCCGTTCATCCCGACAAAATCGCCAAAAACAGGAATCCCGCGTCTGTATGCGGCATCCAGCATCTCCCCAAAGCGATTATACATCATCTGTTCCTCTGATAAATGCATATGCCTCCCCATTTAACAAATTTAATAATACCGCCGCGCCGATTTTCGGCCGCGCGTCAGCACAAGTTGTCCATTATATACGAACACAGGTCGTTTAGATATGTCAAAATTATAATAAGAATGTACGGACTAACATCGACATTGAAGCAGTTAAGCGCCGAACGCCTCACAAGCTTTTGCATGGAAGGAAGTATCGGGTAAACCAAAAATTCAATGGCGCCCCTGCCAATCACGCCAATCGGAATGATCTTTCTAATTAAATACAGCAGTACGAATATTTCAAGCACGACAAAAAAAATATCAAAGCAGTATGCCGCATAATAAAGCACTGTCAAAACTCCTTGTTGAGCGTCGGTATGGTTATCCGGTCGTCCCCGGCGGCTGAAAAATTGTTTATATAATCGCCCGATATGTCGACATTTTTAGGCGCAAATATAAAAATATACCTTGAAACCTGACGCATATTTCCGGATATTGAAAAGATGCAGCCGGATATAAAATCCATAATGCGCTGCGCCTCCTGAATATCTATTCCCTCAAGATTTACCACGGCAGGCTGGCCATTTAAAAGTATCTCGCATACCTGCTGCGAATCGCCGAAATTATTTGGCCTTACAATGTTGACTTCCAAATCCGCCTGCGTCCGGTCATTATGTATGGATATGACCTTTCCAACGGAAGAAGATCTTGAAGATGAACTTCTTGAATTTAAAGAAGCTGGCGGCTCGTCGTAATCGTCATATTCGCTTCTGGAATAACGCTCGCCGCTTCTTTTGTTTTCCCGGCGTTTTTCACGCTGAACCCGCTTTTCCTCGCGTCTTAGCTCCTTTTCATCGTAATCGTCGTCATAGTCGTCGTCATAAAAATCATCATCATACTCTTCTTCGTCGGTAAGCTTTAAATAGCTTAAAATCTTATCTATGCGTCCTGCCATACCAATCCTCGTTTCTGCGCCTACGACTGGCGCGTATAGTCTCTTTCGCCAAAAATCCCGGTGCCAATGCGCACATGGGTGGCGCCCTCTTCAATGGCAACCTCGAAATCGTTTGTCATTCCCATTGAAAGAATATCCATAGAAACGCCGTCAAGTTTTTTTTGCGCGATCTCGACGGATAAATCCTTTAAATGTCGAAATATCATGCGGTTGTCTTCGGCGTTCTCCACGTACGGTGCTATTGTCATAAGGCCTTTTATGTGCACGTGCTTAAGCTTTGAGGCGCTTTCCACAAGCTCTAAAACATTTTCCACGCTCAGTCCGAATTTCGACGATTCCCGCGCCACATTGACTTCTATGAGGATATCGGCGTCAAGAGACTTTTTCTCGCATTCATCTTCTATTGCCTTCGCAAGATGGAAAGAATCAACGGAATGAATAAGAAACGCCCTTCCAACAACATATTTAACTTTGTTCGTCTGCAGGTGCCCAATAAAATGCCATTTGATTTCCTTTGGCAGCGCATCGTACTTCTCCTTCAGTTCCTGAGCCTTGTTCTCGCCAAATTCCCGTTCTCCATAATCAAAGGCCTCTTCTATCATTTGAATGGGCTTCGTTTTGCTTACCGAAACAAGAGTAACGCTCTCCCTGCTCCGTCCCGAGCGTTCGCACGCCGCCCGTATTCTTTCTTCGACATTTTTAAGATTTTCTTTAACCATAACAGAATGCTCCTTCGCGCCGTTTCAATATATTACGTCGTTTTCATTGATCAAATCAGGATTCAATATAATGTGGTCGTATATTGAAAGCCCGTATGTCGTCCCGTCAGCCACTATGGCGTATTCATCGTTTTCATACAATTTTTCAATTCGCTTGAATTCGCAATATCCCCTGTTGCAGCAATATACGCCGTCAAGCTTGTCCGTCTTGGCAAGCTGCATCTGTTTTTCCTTATGCTTGCCTCCGCCGCAAACAATCGTAGCTCCCGTTTCAAACAGGCCCGCGTCGACATACGCGTCGCCGTCCTCGTTTTCATAGTAGATTTCAGTCGGCTTAAAGACCGTTTCCCGCGTCCCGTCTTTTTTATACGTCAAAAGCATTACGCCCTTTTCGCCGGCGTTTGAATCGGCGCCGTTTGTTATATACTCATCAGGAACCACGTAGCACTTTTTTTTCAATATTGACGAAACTTGTATCTTTAAGCCATCGGCATTGTTAAATTCAATTTCAAGGTCTATATATCTGTTATTAAGATAGCGGAGCATATATTTGTCAAAATCGAGCCTCGCGTAGTATGAAGAATCGACGATAAAGGTCGATATCTCCGCGTCCGTCTCAAGACCGTCTTTTTTAAATGTAACCGGGATAGTTTCCTTGTCATATATTTTTTGATACTGCTCCTTCGTCAACGGCAGCGCAATAGACCATTTTTCGCTGTTTACAAGCTTGTAGACGACGCTTCCGGCAAACACCTCCTCGGTGCTTCTAAGCTGCGACCAGCTGTCTGTCATATTTTCAAAATTTTTCGCCGTTATGCTGTCGATGGACAAGTCTTCAAGGCCATCGGAACAAAAGGATATGATGCCCGACCTGCCGGACTTGACAAGCTTAAGGGAAGACGAATCCTTTTTCTTCATCGTCTTGTCAAGCTTTTTTAAAAGATTTGACGTAGTCATTCTAAGAAGGGTGTTGTCAATGTCGTATTTAAAATTCGACGCATTGCCGTAATTTGACAGGCTAAACGAATCCCTGTAGTTTTCGATGTCGCTTCTAATTTCGCGGGTATCTTCCTCCGACAAGGAAATCTTTTCATCGCCAAGCTCCGATATGTCGTCGGCAAAACTCCCCGTTTCATCAAGGGAATAAACAGTGGTGTTTACGCCAACCCTGGCGCCTTCCCCTACGTAATAATTTATGTATCCGGATTCGTCCGAAGTAATCAGCGTTTCATCCCGCAAAATAATGCCGCGTATAACCTCGTCGTCGGCAATCTGTTTTTTCGTCACTTCGTAGATTGAGATATGATCCGCGGTGAGGAAGCGTATAAAAAGTACAAGGAGATATATCGAAAGCACGGCAAGCAACAAACCCGCCGCGACGGGCTGGCGGCGCTTCATTTTGACGACTTTGGAGGATTTGCCCGCTCTTATATGTCCTGCCACACGCAAAGCCTCCCTTCAAAATCCCCACGTTAACGCGGCCGCAAAAAACCAAAAAAAGTATATCACATAGAAAAAATATTTTCAAACTCAGGCAAAGCCGCCTCCAAGGAGCAAAGTTTTTATAAGAAACAGCGCAAGCATGTGGGCAGGGTAAAATATATAAAAAAAATACTTTGGCAGGCGCAAGTCGTTTTTCTTGGGATCGTATGCCATAATGAACGGAATTGACAACACGGCAAAGGAATTTTTTCCGCCCTGCAATAAAAGCACGATCGACATTAAAATATACATATACGCGCCATTTTGCCTCAAAAGGTAGAACAGGCCAATAATCAAAACTCCATAAAAGCCATAGTCGGTTTTAAAACAAAAAGCGGCCGCGCATCCGGCAATCCAGGCAAAAAACTGAAAAAAGGGCCTGTTTTGATGCGCATCAAAAAAGCAAAGCACAAAAAAGCCTATCAGAAGCGTCCACATTACGTTTTGATATCCGGAACAAAAAAAATGTCCGTCAATCATAAGGTTATAAGGAACTTCCGACAATATGGCAAATACCGCGAGCCTGGCCATGTAATTTTTTCTGCTGGAAGTGTGGACAAAACCCTCGACAAGCAAATAACAAAAAATAGGGAACGCGATTCTGCCTATAATTCTCATTATGTTGTAAAGATTAGGATATTCGTTTGCTGAAACAAGCTCATACGCCGTATGGTCGCAGACCATGGCAATCATCGCAACGCCCTTTAAAAATGATCTTCCGCAGCGTTTGTCAATCAAAGCCCGCATTTTTTTCGTGCCCTCTCTTTTCATGCACAAAAAAAAGTTTGCAAAATATGATTTTACAAACTTTTTTCGGGTTGGGCCGTCTTTAAAAACGACAGCAGTCTGTAGGGGAATCGAACCCCTGTTTTCGCCGTGAGAGGGCGACGTCTTAGCCGCTTGACCAACGGGCCCCGCGGAAGCGCCGGCCAAAATACCGGCCGCGGCCCCGCACTGACAAAGTCCACTATACACCCTAACATAGGAAAAAGCAAGTTCTTTTTTCGGTTTTTTGGAAAGTTTTTATCCATTCCATGTATGCGTCTCGATTTTTTCGCCGTCGCTTAAGATTGTTACGGCGCCGGCGTCTTTAGTGGCAATTATGTCGCTTTTTATTGCCTCAAGCCTTGAAAGCAGCTCTTTATTGGGATGGCCGTACGAGTTGTATTTTCCACACGATATTATTGACGTTTCTGGCGTTACGCATTGCAAAAAATAATCGGATGTGGAATTTTTGGAGCCGTGATGCGCGACTTTTAACACGTCGTAGCTTTCGTTTAGGCGATCTAAAACTTTTGCCAGCTCTTCCTCTCCGCCGCCTTCCACGTCTCCGGTCAAAAGAATCGACGTATCTTTGTACCTGACCCTTAGAGACGTAGAATAGGCGTTTGCCGATTCAGCCTTAAAACCCTCTTCCGGATGCAGGCAGACCATTGAAAATCCCTTTTCGTTCGTAATGGCGTCGCCCTTTTTAATGTATTCTACGGCTACGCCGTTCCCCTTCGCCAGCTGAATCATTTCGTAATAGGCGGCGTCCTTGCATTCATCCGACGGATTTGGCATTAGCAGCTTTTTTATCCTTATGCCCCCATCCGACTGCGCTATAAGCTCTTTAAGGCCGGATATATGATCCTCGTCAGAATGAGTCATTATCATATAGTCGATTTTTTTTATGCCCCTGCATTTAAGAAACGGGATTATTCTGTATTTCCCGACTTCATCGACGCTTGTGCTGCCGCCGTCCACAAGGTACGTATTTCCCGTGTTGTCCCTGATAAACGTCCCGTCACCCTGTCCAACGTCCATAAAAACGATCTCCGTCCCATCGCAGTAATCCGTATAAGTTGCCGCTGCCAGGGCCGCGATGCCCATAAACGTGGCTAACGCCTTTATCTCCCTTATAAAACGCGCATTTTCCCCAGAAAGGAAATGTTTCGTCAAAACGCACACGATAAAGATAATTAAGTAATATATGGCTATCTGCGCCATTTTCGGCTTTCCGGCTATTATGACGTTAAATGGGAGCTTTTGGATGATTTTACATATTCCTTCGTAAAAATTTAAAAGCATATATGTGCTTCCAAGAACAAATTTAGAAAGGACCGGAGATATAAGACCCAATATTCCGCCAAGAGCGGCGGTTGTGACAAGAAGAGATGCAAGCGGTATAACGGCTATATTTACAAATATTCCATACGTCGGAAATTCATAAAAAAAATATAGAATAACGGGAAGCGTGGCCGCCTGTACGGAAAGACCTGTCAAAAACATATCCGCGGCTTTTTCGGTTAGGAAAAACGCCGCATATTTTAACTTGTTTTTTAACTCATTATTTTTTAAATCCGCACTTTTAAAAATTTTGCTTTGACGGGCTTTCTCCTTTTTCATTCGTCTGTATCTGCGCATAAATTCCAGACGCCTGCTATGCCCGCTCATTCCGTCGACGCCCTTTTCATAAATAAGCCGCAATGACGGCTGAATCAATATAATTCCCATTATTGAGCCGTACGACAGCAAAAAACCGCAGGAAAAAACAGCAAAAGGCTTTTGAAGCATTAAAAACGTCGCGCTAAGGCCCGCAGCGGACAGGGCGTCGTAGCTTCTGTTTGCCAACGGAGCCAAAAGCATAATAGCCATCATTATGACAGCCCTAAACGTTGAAACGCCAAATCCGGTCATCTGTCCATACGCGGCCAAAATAAAAATTGTAATGGCTGTGGCGGCCGATTTCGCGAAAATGCCCTTTGCGGGAGCCATCAGCGTTTTATATACCGCCATGCCAAGAATGGAAACATGAAGTCCGCTTATGGCAAGCAGATGGCTTATTCCGGTTTTTTGGTAAAGATCACGTACGTCCATGTCCAAAAGATTCTTTTCTCCAAGGATCATAGCGTTTACAATGCCCGACTCTTTTTTTGGAAGCGCGGCCTCATACGCTTCCGAAATCTTTTTTTTGATTTGACAAAGCGCCTCCGGCCACGCGCTGCAGCTATCGTCAACGACATCCAGCTTTTTTGCGAAACATTTGTAGTAAATGTTTTTTTCCCTGTAATACTGCTTTTGATTGAATTGTCCCGGATTTGTTGGAGATTCAAAATTTGAAATGCTTCCTGAGATTTTCACTTGATTGCCCGCTTTTAAATCAGGCATTTTTGAAATATACGCTAATATTTTAGATAAATGATAAGATTCGTTGTTATTAAGAACCACCGTCACATCTTTTAAGTACAGCGCGACGCTGTTCTCTTTTTTTTCATAATTGGAAACCTCGCCCGAAACCACGGCGTCCGCCTCATCGTCTAAAACGCCGTCCAGAATGTAATATCTTGCGTCGTCGTAAGATGCAAAATAAAACCTGTATGCTGTAAACATCGCAGCGAGCGCGGCAAAAATCCATAACATTGGCCGCTTTATTAAAATTCCTCCTTTATTTCAAGATTTTTTCCCACAGGCACGTCCGGATCAACCAGATCAAGATTGCGTTCAAACGGCTCCCCGAAATTCTCCTCGCCGTTATATTCAAGCACCTGCTTCCCATCAATGAGAAACTGCACCCTGTTGACGCCCGAAAACTCAACAAGAGTATTTACAACGGAGTATATCGCGACGTCCGCCGTTATAGACTTTCTCTTATTTAAAAATTCGGACGACAAGTCGATGTAGCAGGTATTTTCCTTAATCGTCATCTTATTCAATTTAACGCCCTCAGGCATTGTAGGCAGCACGCTCTTTTTATTTATTCCCTCGATTGAATAAGGACCTTTTATAAGAATCTCAATGGCGAGCCGTTCTAGCGGAATGGACGCGTCATAGCGCGCCTCGGCCGACATCCTTGCCAGCCTCGTCCCCTTGTAGTCGGCAAAATATACCGTTATAGGCACAGAAACGGCATACAAGGACTCGTCGTCCGTATTGTCGACAAAGTCTTCAGCGGTCATTATGCCTATGGCGTCCATATTAGAATCGGTAAGAGGCTGCCCCGCCACAAAAAACTGAACGCCCGTTACCCCGGGTATTTGACAAAGCGTTTTTACTACGGCGGCCCTTCTTAAAATTTCAGGCGTGCCCGTATAGTTGGAATATGACGAATCAAAATACAAAATAACATTGCCCATTTCAGAAATTACATACTCATCTATGGAAACATCGTCAGGAATAGCTTTTTTCATGTTTACTTCGTCGGGTTCGGCGGCAAGCTGCCTGATAAATTCGTCTACAAGACCCTTCGTGCCTTTGGCTGACGGCGAATATTTCTCGTACACGATTTTTCTTTCGTTCGCGTCAATTCCATAAACATAGTATCCGTCATATTTATCTTTTACGCCGCGCCCGCATGAGGCCGCTGCACATGAAATGAAAGACGTCAGGAGAAGCAGCGCGCAAAGCGCGCAGCCGCGGCTTGCATCGTTTTTCATAAATAAGTTCCTCCGTTCGCGTTATTTTACAGCGTGTAGTTGAGCGGAATCCTGACGGTAAAAGTCGTTCCTTCTTTTTCCTTGCTGTACAGCCTTATGGAACCTTTGTGCAGGGCAACGACGCTCTTTGTGAGAGCAAGCCCAAGCCCGTTGCCGCCCGTCTCCCTAGACCTTGTCTTGTCGACCCTGTAAAATCTTTCAAATACGGCCTCATGCGCGTCGTCGGGTATTCCGATTCCGGAATCCTGCACCGTCACGAAGAAAAATTTATGATCCGCATTCAGAGTTACTCTCACCCATCCGCCATCATAGTTGTATTTTATCGCATTTTCGATGATATTGTTTAAAGCGATTGAAATCTTGACTTCATCCACGTCTGCCATGACTGGCCGAAAGCTTTCAAAAATAAGCTCTATATCCCGTTTTTCAGCAATTGGCCGAAGTCTTTTAAGAAGCTGCTCTATAAGTTCATTTATGCTTATATTGTCTACCTGCATAACCGCGCTGTCTTTATCCATTTTGACCATTGAAAGCAGATCGTCGATGATTTTAGTCATCCTGTCGATTTCCATCGTAATATCGCCCAAAAACTCGCGGTATATCTCCTCCGGAAGCTGCTCCTGCGAAAGAAGAGAATCCGAAAGCACCTTCATGGAAGCTATGGGAGTCTTCAATTCATGCGAGACGTTTGAAACAAACTCCTGCCTTGAATTTTCCTGGTTTTGTATGATTTCAATCATTCGGTTGAACGCCTCTGAAATAGTGACAAGCTCGGAATATCCTCTCATATGGAGCTTTGTGCTCATATCTCCCTCGGATATGTCGTCCATTAAATCGGCAACCTTTTTCATGGGACGTGCGATCATAATCGAAATCGCAAACGACGCGAACAGCACTACCACGGCCGTTCCCAGAAATATAAAAAACATCCGGTAAGCAACTTTTTTTGATATCTGCCTCAAATTTCCCATAGGGCAGCTCGCCGCTATGACGCCGCACACTCCGCCCCTTTGGGAGTCGACTATCGGCATCGTCAGCTGCAAAGAGTCTCCCAAATCGCTCACATGCCTTGTTTCGGCCGTTTCGCTGAGGCACTGGACCGCATCCGTTGAAACAAGCGTCTTGCCTTCCCAGACGCCATACGTGTCTTTTACAATGCGCATATCCCTGTCAACAACCATTATGCGCCCTTGATAGATGTTCGCCATTTCCTCGATTTCGTCTTCCACGTCTTTTGCGTCCTGTCCAAACAAATATCCCGAGGAAACAATCCGGCTGGAAATGATGGCGCTATACGAAAAAAGCTCGTCGGTTCTTTGCGAAACTATCTGCTTGTCATATGCGTTAAACATCATGTAGGAAACAAATGCCGGCGGCACAAGCCCTACTCCCAAAAGTATCACGAATACCCAAACCCGAATGCTTCTGAGACTATAAAGCAGGCCGCTCCACACGTTCTTCAAAATGCTTCCTCCATTCACGCACACAACAGGCCGCGCCGCGGCGGCGCGCTCGAAAAAGGACGCTTAGCTATTTTTGGAAATAATATCCGACGCCCCACTTTGTGTGAATATAGGTTGGATTGCTTGGAACCGCTTCTATCTTCTCTCTGAGACGCCGTATATGAACATCCACGGTCCTGACGTCGCCAGGATAGTCATATCCCCAGACAGTATTTAAAAGCTCTTCGCGTCCGTACACCTTATTTGGATGAAGCATTAAAATTTCAAGCAGGTCAAACTCCTTTGCCGTAAGGTTTACTTCCTTATCGTTTATGTATCCGCGTCTGCCGTCGATGTCTATCCGAAGATCTCCATAGGAACACACCCTCGCCGCGTCCTTAGGTTCGCCCAGGGAAGTTCTCCTAATAATTGCCTTTATGCGCGCCTTAACCTCCAAAATATTGAACGGCTTAGTGATATAATCGTCGGCCCCGTACTCGAGCCCTAGTATCTTGTCCATGTCGTCTCCCTTGGCGGTAAGCATTATAATCGGCACATTTGAAAACTCTCGTATCTGCTGGCATACCTCAAATCCGGTAAGTATGGGGAGCATTACATCAAGAAGAATTATATCGTAATCGTTTTTTTTCACATAATCGACGGCCTCTTGTCCGTCATAGGCGCAGTCGACCTCCATGCCGTCCTGCTCCAGGCTAAAACGTATGCCCTTAACGATCAGCTTTTCGTCATCCACCACAAGAACTTTTCTAGCCATTCGCCACGTATCCTCCAAACATTCTTAACGCCGCATATGCGGCCGACGCGACGCCTTACGTCAAAAATGCGCGTCTCAAACTGTTATTTTATCCTTTATGCTATTAAATATTCCATCCTTTATTCCCGAAACATTTTTAATATCCTCAACAGCCTTAAACGGGCTTAAACTGCGGTACTCTATAATAGCGTCCGCCTTGCTTTCGCCTATGCCTGAAATCTGCATAAGCTCTTCTTTTGACGCCGAATTGATATTGATCCTGCCGTCGCCTCCGCCGGCGTTTCCGGAAGCATAACCCTCGGCGGCAGGTGCCAGGCTTGTGCCGCTTTGTCCTTTAAGCTCTTTTTTGTATTGCTTTTTCGTCAATATCGTAATCTGCTCGCCGTCCTGCAAAAGCCTCGCAAGATTTGAGGACGTGGCCGCCGCCGATTTTTTAAAGCCGCCCGCCCTTTTAACCGCATCGCAAAGCCTGCCGCCGACGTCAAAACTGTATACGCCCGGTTTTTTTACCGCGCCGCATATAAATACGGTGACAGAACCTTCGGACGCGCCCTGATCGACCTTTTTTGGCCCGCTCGTATGGGAGTCGGCGCCAGCCGCCTCATCTTTTGCGGCGGCTTCTTCCTTACGCGGCACGGCCCCGTCCTCTTCAGCGGCGGCCAAATCCATGCCGTAGCTTTTAGTGCCGCCTGCGCTGGACTTTAAATAGAAAAAGCCCGACAGCGCCACAAAGAGCAGGCATATGGCAATCGTTATAAATCTGCTTTTTTTCATAAAAAACCCTCCATGAAGTACATGAAGGGCCGTGAACTTTGAGTCAAAGAAATAAAATCCCTTGACCGATATTTTAGCTAATAAAAAAAATTATTACAAGCGCTACAATAAACAAATTTATTGTAAAATGGCAAAGCATTTTGTCAAATTAACTTATCCGGCGGGAAAAAAGACGTTTCTATGGGATAAAGTTTTTAACTGAATCGATGAATGTCCGCCCCATGTCCGCGCCACATTCAAATCCAAGGCCGGATAAAACGCCCCCAAGGGCTTCAAGCGTTTTTGCGACATCGTCCACATTCGCGTTATTTCCCATATGGCCTATGCGTATAACCTTGCCGGCGAGCACGTCGAAGCATCCCGAGATCATTATTTTGCGCTCCAGCATGCCGTTAAGTATCTGGACGTCCTTTATGCCGTCCGGCACGTTAAACACCGTCACGGTTGACGCGTATCCGTCCCTTAAATAAAGCGAAAGGCCCGCCTGCGTCAGCGCGTTTCGAACCGCGCACGCTATGCATTTATGCCTGACAAGCCGACCTTTGTCGGCGGCCGCGTTTTCAAGAGCCGCCCTTAGTCCGTATATGTCGCTTATAGGCATGGTATATGGAAACCATTTGTCCTCATAATATGATTTAAATGAAAGAATGTTTGCGTAAAATGAACGTATGGGGGTCTTTCTCTTTTCCATAGCCTTTATGGCGTCGTCACTGACAGATACCATAGCAAGCCCCGGAGGAGCTGAAAGCGCCTTTTGCGACCCGCCGCATACTATATCCGCGCGCGATTTGTCCACATCAAGCTCCTCCGCAAACATTCCCGTCACAGAGTCCACAACTGAAAGAATTTTGTGGCGGTTCAAAAGCGGGCAGATCTTGTCAATTGGATTAAGCACTCCGCTCGGAGTGTCGCTGTGCACGACAGTCGCGTATTTAAACGCGTCGTCTTTTTCAAGAAAATCCTCAAGCGCGTCTACGTCTACCGGCTCGCGGTAGTCGCAGGAGTACATGACGGGTTCCCCGCCGTATATCCGCACAAAATCGGCAAATCCTTTGCCAAAAATTCCATTGTCTATGACAAGCACCCTGTCTCCGGGTTCGGTAAGCGAAGCGCACGCCGCCTCAAGTCCAAGTATTCCCTCTCCTCCCAATATATACACGTTATTTGACGTATGAATTTCCTTTGCCAAAAGATCGCAAGTCTCCTTGTAAAAATCAAAAAATCTTTCATCAAGATCAGGATTCGTTACAGCCAGGCTTCTTGCCATCCGGACGTTTTCGGCCACCTGAGTCGGGCCGGGCGTCATCATTGTTATTTCTTTTTCCTCCCACTCGTTAAAATTAGGCATGGCCTTTATTTTTAAATCGTCAATGTTCATAAGTCTTTTCCCTCCATCTGCGGTTGTTTTTTGCCTCTAAGTTGCGCGGCTTATTCCATGGATTGTCGCATGGACAATAATAAAACAAAACTGACAGCATTTAAACCGCCAGTTTTAAATATTTTTATGGTACCAGTTTGCCCGCCAAACTTAGCCGCAAATGGCTGCGTCGTTAACGGCATATGAGCGCAAAACGGCTCCTAATGGGACATGCTCAAATATTTTGCCATTTGCCGCAAAATTTTGTTACATTTCTTGCTTGTTAATTTTTTACCGTATTAGTATACTTTTTTGCGAAATTGATGATTCTGACACACTGGAGGAAATTATGATAACGAAACGTGAAGATGTAAGGAATATTGCCATAATCGCCCATGTAGACCATGGTAAAACGACTCTTGTCGATGAACTGCTAAAGCAGAGCGGCGTTTTTCGATCCAACCAGGAAGTGGCGGAAAGGGTAATGGATTCCGGAGACATTGAAAGGGAACGCGGCATAACGATACTTTCAAAAAATACCGCGATTACGTATAAAGGCACAAAGATAAACATAATAGATACGCCGGGACACGCGGATTTCGGCGGAGAGGTCGAGCGCATATTGAAGATGGTGGACGGCGTCGTGCTTGTAGTAGACGCTTTCGAAGGCGTTATGCCCCAGACGAAATTTGTGCTTAAAAAAGCTTTAGAACTTGATTTGCCGCTAATATCGTGTATAAATAAAATCGACCGCCCCGACGCCAGGCCGGACGACGTGGTGGACGAAGTGCTTGAACTGCTCATGGATCTTGACGCAAGCGAAAAACAGCTTGACTGCCCGTTTATTTTTACTTCCGCAAAATCCGGCATTGCGTCATACGCCGCCGATGAACCAGGCATCGACATGGAGCCGCTTTTTAACGCCATACTTGAGCGCATACCGGCGCCGGAAGGCGATCCGGACGCCGGCGTCCAGGCGCTTATAAGCACGATTGACTACAATGAGTATGTAGGACGCATTGGGATAGGGAAAATCGACAACGGGAGCCTTAAGGTCAATCAGGACGTCGTTATCGTAAACCACCACGACCCGTCCGTTCAAAAAAAAGTTAAGATAGGCAAGCTTTACGAATTTGAAGGCCTTCAAAGAATAGAAGTAAAGGAGGCCAAAGTAGGGTCAATAGTGGCAATTTCAGGAATTGCCGACATTCGCATCGGCGATACTGTCTGTTCGCCGGAAAACCCGGCTCCGATTCCATTTCAAAAAATTTCTGAACCGACGATTGCAATGCGCTTTCTTGTAAATGACAGTCCGCTCGCGGGACAGGAGGGCAAGTATGTCACGTCGCGCCATATACGCGAGCGTCTCTTTAATGAATTAAATTCAGACGTAAGCCTGCGTGTTGAGGAAACGGACGACGCCGACTGCTTTAAGGTGTCCGGCAGGGGAGAGCTTCACCTCGCGATACTCATAGAAAATATGCGCCGCGAAGGTTACGAGTTCGCCGTAAGCAAAGCCGAGGTTTTGTATAAAACGGATGAGGAAGGCAAAAGGCTTGAACCTATGGAAAAGGCGTATGTGGACGTGCCAGATGAATTTTCCGGAAACGTTATACAAAAGCTTAGCGGCAGAAAGGGCGAACTTCGCGGAATGTCCTCCATAGGCGGCGGAAGCACGAGGCTGGAATTTGTTATACCGTCCAGGGGCCTTATAGGATACCGCGGCGAATTTTTGACCGATACAAAAGGAAACGGCGTCATGAATACCGTTTTTGACGGGTATGGCCCTTATAAAGGAGACATAGCATATAGAAAACAGGGATCTCTTATAGCGTTTGAATCGGGAGAAACGGTTGCCTACGGCCTTTTTTCGGCACAGGAGCGCGGCACGCTTTTTATCGGCCCTGGGGAAAAGGTGTACGCGGGCATGGTAATCGGCCAAAATGGAAAATCCGACGACATAGAAGTTAACGTGTGCAAAACAAAGCATCTTACAAACACGCGCTCGTCGTCCGCCGACGACGCGCTAAGGCTCACGCCCCCAAAACGGCTAAGCCTTGAGGAAGCGCTGGAATTTATCGATTCGGACGAACTGCTTGAGGTTACGCCCGAGAGCCTGCGCATCAGAAAGAAAATCCTTGATTCGACACAAAGATACCGCGCCGCGAAGAAAAATAAAGACTGAAGGGCCGCCGTCACTCCGCCGCCTGAGTGCTGGCGGCGGGCGACGGAGCGGGAGGGGGCGTCCCCGCGGAATCGCCCTTTTTAACGTCGCTTTTTTTTGCCTTTAAAATTCTTATTTTAAGCTTTGCGCTCTCCTTAAGCCTGCATCTTTCGTCCAAATTTTCTATAAGCACCGGCAGGGTATATGTGCCCTCGTCAAGCCCCTTGCAATTTATATACGCGTTTATGCTGTCCTCATTTAATTCATTTAAAACCGACGACAGTCCTAAAACTACCAACTTGACGACGCGCGTATTCCCAACCACTTCAGTGTAAAATCCATCCGCCAATGACGAAAATGTTAGCTCTGAAACATCGACCGAAATCTCCTTTTTTACGATTGGCTCGACATTTATCCTTATTGAAACGGATTCTTCCGGCTCCACAGGCGTTACGCCCGCTGGCAAAACGTCTGAAATATAAATATCCTGCTCAAGCCTCGGCGACGTATTGGATATGCCTGAAATATCGACGGGTATCACCACTTCCGAAATGCCGGAAAGCTTTTTGGAAGTGCCTGCTATTTCCACCTCTTCCGGCAATATGTCCGTTCCCACGTACTGGTACCCTTCCGCCGGCTTTCCCTTTACTTTGACCTTGACAGGCACCGATTTGTCCTCAAGTATCTGCGCAAAAACTTTCACATATGATTTGCTAAACGAAAGCGTGCCGGATTGAACTTCGTTGTCATCTTCGTCATACGCCGCCGGCATCAGCCTTTTTGAAAAATTTTCGGTTGCCCCGTTTACATTTAAAAATACCTTGACGGAGGCGATCTGCTTGATTGCGGATTCGCCGCCCGATACTTCGATCATATTCGGCTTTGCCGTACATTCTCCTAAAGTATATCCATCGCCCGGATCGCCGTTCGCGGCCACGGTAACCTTAACCTGCTTGCTTTCCCTGTCCTCAAGCGATACCTTAAGCACCTGCTGGCATGTGAGCGTGACGTCTGACGAAACAGTCTTTTTCAATGACGGCTGTATCGCTACCGCGTTTACTGCGGAAAGGCACGACAAATCCGCCGTGGCCTTTATATCCGTCGTTTTAAGCCTGTCTACAATGCTTTTTTTCCCGCGTACGTTTACCAGCGCGGTATCGCCGTCTATTACCTCATAAACTTTATTTACCGATTTTAAGGCGTTTTCATTGATTGTTTCGACGTTTACATAAAAAGACCTGCTTCTGTACGGATCATCAATGTTTATAATAATAGCCCAGATCGCTACCGCCATTATTGCCGAGCATATTTTTACGCCCATATTGTCAAAAATCCACTTGTATGACTTCCGGCCCCCGCCGCCTAAAGCGCCGCCCGCATCCTCGCCAGTCGATTTCGAGCCTTCATTCTTCTCTTTTTCCACGCAAACTCCTCGCTTTCAAGGCAAAATTGAGATGTCTTCTCTTTTCTCTAACGGAGCTTCCCTGCACGTTCCGCATTTTTTCTTTAAGAAGGTCGCCATCGATATTTTTAAAAAGCTTTCCGTTCAAAGCCAACGATATCTTTCCCGTTTCCTCTGAAACAATTATAGTCAGGCTGTCGCTGACCTCGCTTATTCCAACTCCGGCCCTGTGCCTTGTACCAAGATCTTTCGACAGTCCGAGATTGTCTGAAATTGGCAGATAGCAGGTAGCCGCGACTATTCTGTCGCCGCGGATTATTACGGCTCCGTCATGAAGGGGGGTATTTTTTTCAAAAATATTTATAAGCAGCTGGCTGCTTATGGCCGAATCGACATTTATGCCTGTTCTTATATACTCGGAAAGGCTTATCTCCTTTTCAATAACCATAAGGGCGCCGGTCTTGGCCTTTGCGAGTTCGACCGTCGCTCTCGCTATCTCGTTTACGGTTCTGTCGCTGAAACGCTTGTTCTTATCTTTTTGATCGTCAAAGGATATAGGTATAATCGACTTGACTATATTCTTTCTGCCAAGCTCATCCAGCGCCTTTCTAAGCTCAGGCTGAAATACTATCATTATCGCCGTAATGCCTATCGCGACTGTCTTGTTAAATATCCAGAGTATGACGCTCATGTCGAGCACGTACGCAAAAACATAACATAAAAATAAAACTATGATTCCTTTAAGCAGGCTCCACGCCCTGGTGCTTTTCACCCAAAGAATTATATGATAAATCGCGAATGCCAAAATAAACATTTCGAGCAAATCTACCAAGCCTACCTTTGGGATAGACAAAAAATACAGGTTCTCATCTAGATTATCGATAAATTCGTCCATTATTCCCCCTGCTTTACTCCCTGCCGCTTTTCCGGATCTTTTGCGCCGTTTCCCGCGGCACCGTGATGGGGATTATACCGTCTCACCCTTTTTTTTGCGGCCGATACGCTCATTTTCGGCACAGCCCTCACATAATAATAATATTCCTCATCTTCAAACTGCAGATTTTCCACGCCGGAATAATTAAGCGAGATTCTGAAAAAGAGCATAATCCACGCTATTACGGATGACGCAACGGCTCCGGTCAAGACGCCCGCTATATTCATATTTGTATCCAAAAAGAAATTCATAGTCAAAAAAAACGCGATATTTAAAACTGTTCCCGCCGCGATGGATATTTCAAACGCGTAATTCACCTTCAGGTTTCTGATAAAATACACAACGAGCATAACCGCCGCGAATACTATTATAGAAATATACATCTGCGTGTCGGACGCGAACTGTCCGACAACCATTTTATACAAGCCTATAGAATCTTCCGAAGATGTGCCTATTACAAAATTGGTGTCAATTATAAGATAGTACGCGGCCACTCCAATTCCCATCGGAGCGATAGAAATAGGCGTTGAAAAAAGCCCCATGACGACAGGTTCCACGTACGGCAGATTTAGGGCGTACAATATCGGCATCGCCATGATCGCAAATCCATGTTTTGGCAGAAACTTCACATATACGAAATAAAGAACCGCGAACGTAGCCGCGATAGTAAACGCCAAATATTTTGAAACAAAGGCAATCTGAACCACGACAAAAGCCGATACGGCAACAATAAGCATCTGCGTTGGAAATGCCGCCAAAACAAGACCCAAAGCCGCCTCAATCCAGACTTTTGTGAGAGCCGGATTATACCCGACCGCCATGTTGGCGGCATGAAAAGCAATAAAGCCTGCAATAAAGCGAAACAGAGGATTTAAGACAAGGGAATACTTTTGATAAAACTTAAGAATCATCTCTTTGAATACCAAAAGTCCTGTCATCCACTGCCTCCTTTCTGCCGTCCTCGTAAAATTTTTCGAGCCTTTTGAGCTCGGCGTAATACTCTTTAATCCTTATCCTGTCATTCGCGTATTTATTGGCATAATAAACATAAGAAACCGCTACGCATAGTACCATAATAAAAATATATGGCAATAATATTTCAAAAAAAAGCGTCGTGTAATTTATTGACACAAAATTTAAAAATATGTACTCCGCGTTGTATAACGCCGCCAAAATAAGGATAAGGGCGTAAGCCGCGGAGTAGTTTAGCATGACCGAAAGAATATGCGAGCGCAGATAGTCGCTCCTATAATATCCGCCCTCGCTTATTGTTTTTTGCCCAAGTTCTTTTTCGTCTATCGCTATTTTAGCCATGATAAGAAGTTTTTCTTCATTAACCATAAAAGAACCTTTCCTTATCCAGATGCCAAATCTATGCAGTATCTTAGAGAACCATCTTTACAGCGCCGTACATTCCGGCGTCATTGCCAAGCTCCGCCAGGCGAAATTCCTTGTCTTTAAGGGCAAACATCACGTTTGGCGCATATTCCCTTCGTATTACGTCCACTACAACCTGCCCATTCTTGGAAACTCCGCCTCCAATGACAAACGCCTGAGTATCGACAACCTGAGCCACGTGCGACAGGCCAAGCCCAAGGTAGTAGGCAAACTCGTCGACTATCTGTTTCGCTACTTCATCGCCTGACTTGTAGGCGTCAAAAATCTCTTTGCCGGTAATTTTTTCCTTTTCAAATTTACGCAGATACGACGGCGCGTCTGTTTCTTCCATGAGCTGCCTCGCCCTGCGCATAATTGCCGTCGCGGACGAGTACTGCTCCAGACATCCATGTCCCCCGCAGCCGCATACGGCGGTTTCCTTTGGATTCACTTTTAAATGGCCTATCTCGCCCCCGGCTCCGTTGCTTCCTGTAAGAATTTTGCCATTGCATATTATGCCGCCGCCCACGCCGGTGCCAAGCGTCACCATCACTATGCTGTGGAAGCCTCGTCCGCCGCCGCGCCACTGCTCGCCCAAAGCCGCGACGTTCGCGTCATTGCCTACTTTTACTTTCTTAATGCCGGTAAGCTTCGCTGTTTCGTCCGCCACTGAAAAAATCCCCCATCCCAAATTGGCGCACTTAAGCACCGTGCCATCCTCCGTGACAGGGCCAGGCACTCCCATTCCTACGCCTGTTATATCGCCAGCGGCAATTCCTTTTTCAGCGTTTTTCTTTGCTATGGATTCAGCAATATCGGGCAAAATGCTCGAACCATGATTTTCTTTTCTAGTTTCAATCTCCCACTTTTCAACCATATCGCCCTTTTCATCGAAAAGGCCCATCTTTACAGTAGTTCCCCCAATGTCAACTCCATAAACATATTTTTTCATTTCTACCTCCTGAAAAATGCCGGCGCAGCGGGCGCGCCCTTCCCGTAATATACGCCGTAAACTATACGCATCCGATAAGATCGTTTATGTCATTGACACGCTCCTTATCCATATATTCCTCGATGCCGTCAATTATATCCAATGATGCATTTGGATTGTTGAAATTTGCGGTCCCTACCGCTACCATAGTCGCGCCCGCCATTATAAATTCAAGCGCGTCTTCCGCCGTCATTATGCCGCCGAGTCCGAGCACCGGTATGTCTACGGCGTGCGCCGCCTGATATGTCATTCTTACCGCCACAGGCTTTATGGCGGGGCCCGAAAGGCCGCCCGTCTTATTTGCCAACGCGAACTCTCTTTTATTTACGTCGATTTTCATGCCTATTAGAGTGTTAATGAGAGAAATGGCGTCGGCTCCTCCCGCCTGTGCCGCCTTTGCCATAACGGATATGTCGGAGACGTTCGGACTAAGCTTTATTATGACCGGATGCTTTGCATGGCGCTTTACCTGACTTGTTATTTTTTCGACAAGCTTGGGATCCTGCCCAAAGGATATGCCGCCCTCTTTTACGTTTGGACATGAAATGTTGATCTCAAGCATGTCCACGTCCTCATCAGAAAGCCTTTCAACCGTTTCGACGTAATCCTCGACTGTTCTTCCGCACACATTCGCGATGACGGCCACGTCATACTGTCTCAAAAACGGTATGTCTCTTTCAATAAACACCTCGACGCCGGGATTTTGCAGCCCTACCGCGTTAAGCATGCCGCCGTACGTCTCGCATACGCGCGGCGCGGGATTTCCCTCCCACGCCACATTGGCCACACCTTTCGTAGTTATGGCTCCAAGACGGTTCAAATCGACAAAATCCTTATATTCGGCCCCGGAGCCGAAAGTTCCGGATGCCGTAGCCACCGGGTTTTTTACGCGCACTCCGGCAAAATCGACCGAAAGATTCATTGGCTCCTCCAATCTGCTAAAATTCGACGTCCTCGGCGTAAAAAACCGGTCCATCCCTGCATACGCGCTTATTTTTAACGTTGCTGTGTCCGTCTTTTTCTTTCGACGCGCACACACATCCAAGGCAGGCGCCTATTCCACAAGCCATTCTTTCCTCAAGCGAAACCTGGGCCCTGATTTTTTTTTCTTTAGCGAAAGCCTTCACGCCGCGAAGCATTGGAACGGGTCCGCACGCGTAAATTACGTTGGCCTCTATTCCCGCCGCCGCGATGGCGTCCAAAACATTTCCCTTTACGCCCGCGCTTCCGTCCTCCGTGGCTATAAACGTCTTTGCGTACGGCTTAAAATCGTCCTTCAAAAAAAGAGGGCCGCCCGTATATCCTAACGCCGCGTACACGTCCCCCCTCAGCGATTTTGCAAGCTCCAAAAGGGGGGGAATGCCGATGCCGCCTCCAATCAAAAGCGCTGTGCCATCCAGAATCTCGTATCCGTTTCCAAGCGGCCCCATAACCTCGATTGAGTCGCCAGATTCAAGCATGGAAAATTCCGCGGTTCCGCGGCCAGTCAATCTATAAACGATTCTAATCGCGTTTATTTTCACATCTATCTCGCATATGCTTATAGGCCTTGGGAGAAGCCTGCTGCCGTCGGCGCAGTAAAGAGATATAAACTGTCCGGGAGACGCATGTCCGGAAACGTCGGCGCCGTTTGGAAAACCAATCCACATGCTGTATATTTCCTTTGCAAGCATCCTTTGGCTAATGACTTTTGCCGAACATTTTTTAATATAAGACATGCCTTTACCCTCCAAAGCAGCGTAAAAAACGCAAAACACGTCATGACGACGGCAGTGCCCGCCTAATATCCTCTATCATGTCGATGGCGGCCTGCCTTGAGGCGTCCGCAAAATTTTTACTGCCATATGAGGAGTATTTTTCCAATTTATACGCGGATATTATTCCTCTTGACGAGTTTACTATCGCTCCAAGTCCGTCGTCGTTAAAATACGGCTTTAGGTCTTTGGCGGTTCCGCCTTGCGCGCCGTACCCCGGCACAAGCATATAAGCCTTTGGAACAAGCCTTCGCAGCGTAGCGCCTACCGCGGGATATGTCGCGCCGACCACGCATCCGACATCGCTGTACTCGCCGTCCATACACATCTCTCCCCATTCGGCGACTTTTTTAGCGACAATCTCGTACAGCGGCCCGCCATCTACAAGCCTGTCCTGAAATTCCCCGCTCGACGGATTCGACGTCTTGACAAGGATAAAAATGCCCTTTCCCTCTTCCTTGCAGACGTCAACAAAGGGGTTTATCCCGTCGCTTCCAAAATACGGGTTCACCGTGGCAAAATCTTCATCAAAGGGAGAATACGACCTGCTCCCAACATT
>CAZTVO010000006.1:0-751 GCA_964617075.1 uncultured Jutongia sp. | reverse complement strand
TGCCCTGCCCAAATGGGCGGCCGCGTACGCGGCCGACGTCGAGCCTATGTCGCCCCTTTTTACATCTCCTATGACAAAAAGCCCCTTGTCTTTGCAATAATCTATTGTTTTTTTGAAAACCTCAAGGCCGGGGATTCCATACTGCTCATACATCGCCACCTGGAGCTTGACAGCCGGAATCAAATCGTATGTAGCGTCTACTACCGCCTTGTTAAACAGCCATATCGCTTCCGACGCCCCTTTAAGCGTTTCCCCAAATTCGCCAAAAACCTTTTCTTTGACATGCTCCGGCACGTACTCAAGGGTCGTATCAAGCCCGACGGCTACGGGCGCCTCCTTTTGCCTTATCTTCTCAATTAAAGCGGAAATCATAAAATCCTCCCTGTCAGGGGCCTAGGCGTCTATGTCGTAGACTAGCCTTCCGCCCGTAAACGTCTTTTCAATCCTGCCCCTGACGGTCATTTTGTCAAACGGCGTGCTCTTTCCTTTTGACGCAAACCCCGCGGCGTCTATCCTGTATTCCGATTCAATGTCCGCGATTACCACGTCCGCGGTCTTGCCCTGCGCCAGACTGCCCCTGTCAAGACCTATGACCCCGGCGGGATTTACGCTCATCTTTTCCACAAGCTGTGAAAGCGTCAGATACCCTCCCATTACAAGAGTCGTGTACCCAAACGCGAACCACGTATCAAGACCCTTAATACCAAAAGGCGCGTAAAGCAATGACAGCCACATATACTATAATACAAGA
>CAZTVO010000005.1:540-33181 GCA_964617075.1 uncultured Jutongia sp. | reverse complement strand
TTTGCTCTTGTAGCTGAATGAAAACAGCGTATTTGTTATTCCCGACAGGGCAAGGTTTGAAACGTCTTTATTCAGATACGAGTCGACAAAGTCCTCCAGCTCCGACGCGGATTTGTTAGGCGTAAGGTAGTTGAATTCGTCGTATACTTCCGCCCATACCTCCTCCTCGAAGTTTCTTTTGTTTATCTGCTTTATGGTGTTGAATGTCATCCTGTTCGTGTCGGGATTTAGCCTGAGGGCGTCGCCGTAAAGATACAGATGATAATCCTTTCCCTCCGATTCCTTAATCAAGTCGGTAAGACGCGAAGTGCCGCCTATATGCCTGTCCGCCTTGTACTTTGAAATAGGCACGTTGTATATTCCGCCCTTCTGCCATCCCTTGTACTGCGACAGCACGCTTTCGACGCCGTTGCCTTTAAGCTCGCTGTAAATTTCCTCTATATCATCCGCCGTCGTCATCGTAACCGCCCTGGTGCTAAAAAGAAACTCCTCCCTGTCCGTCCCCAAAAAATCGATCCTTGTATTGAAGGTGGAATCCTTCTGCTCCACAAGGCCGTTCTTAAGAAGGTAATCCCTGTACTTTGCCGCCATGGCAGAATAATTGGCGTCATCGCCCGACAGAAGCATATAACGCACCCTTAAATCGGAATGCTCCCTGTCCTCCTCTATTTTGCTCGTAGTTCCAGAGTTTGAATTGTTTAGAGGCTGCACGAATCTGTCGCGAAGAAGAAATCTTGCAAAACAGCGATTGTAATTGATCATGACGCCGTTAGGGTGCGCCTCTATATACGCGCGCTCGTCGCCGTCCTCTACCACGGCTATATATGCCTCCCGCTCGTCCGTATGCGCCATTCCAAATATCGGCGCCAGCACCTCGTTCGCGTCGCGCGACATGTCGATTTCATCCCACAGATACTCCTTCTCAACGGAGTCGTCAAATCCCGCGTCCGATCCGTAGGCCATCTGTGAAAATCCGGTCACGTAGCGCCCTTCCTTGTTGTCAAGGTATATAAGCGCGCCGTTGCCGTCGGGTATGAGCATATATCCCTCCTTGTCGTCAAGGAAGCTGTATCCCATCATAGGAAAAAGAGTTATCGTCGAAATATAGGTGTCCGGCTTTTCCTCGACTATTGAATCGTCAGGAACGTTTACGACAAGGTCGGTTCCGTCAAGCGACACCTCCACGGTCAGACTAAACCCAAAGTCGGGATATGAGATGTCAGCCGAAAATCCGTCGTCATTTTTTGATACTTCTATGGTATTTTGGCTTTTAATCAAGTCCACCTGCTCCGTGCCCTTGCCGTTCGTGCCTACCAGGGCATTGAGCACAATGCCCGATTTCATGTAGGCGTTCCATGTGGGATTGCTGTTGCCGTCGTCCATCTTGTCGCTTACGGTAGACTCGATAAATTTGCCTGTCGCCTTGTCCTCAAGCATTATCGAAAGCCTTGGCTCGAAAAGGTACATCTTGTAATACTCGTTCTCAGTTATAAACTCGTAGTCCTTAATGGTAATCCACTCGTCCCTGTCTACCTTTCCGACGGCCCCTTCCATGACTACCTCGCCTTCCTCATCGACGTTTCCGGCGTTGCCTTCTTCTCCCGCGGCGCCTGCCTCCTGCGCCGCGCCGGCTTCCCCGGTTCCCGCTTCTTCCCCCGCGTCCGCTTCCTGTGCCTCTTCATCGACGTCGGCTTCCGTCGAATATGATATTGCGGGCACGGAAACGACGGCAAGCGCCGTGGCCGCGGCTAGGGCAAACGTCTTTTTTAATCTTCTAATTGCCAATACGATACACCACCTCTCCGATAATTGCGCTTATAAATTCAAATACCTGAGCCCAGAGTATGTAGATAATAAATATCAGCAAAGCCACGATTACGATGGTAAACGCCGTAAGACATATTATCTTGAACGTCTCCTGGGCGGTATAGTTGTTTACTTCCTTTATCGCAAGTATTCCAAGTACGATCATCCATCCGTAAATCAGAATTTTAAGCAGCGTAATGAGAAACTGCTCGTTTTCCGTAAGAACATGCGAAAGCGCGAATTCCACAGGCGTAAGCAGTATGTACGGCAGCAGGCAGTAGCAAAAATAAGTGTATATTTTTTTTACCGTGCCCTCGCCGTCATTGATCGTGCATACGAGATAATTGCAAAGCGCCAGTCCGATTATAACAACCGCTATCGTTCCTATATCGGAAACAATTTCGTAGCGGCCCTCCCTTATAGTCTTCTGCAAAAAGCCGCACAAATATTTGTTTATGACAAATTCAGCCATAAAAATCACAAGCAGTATGGTAGGCGCGGACCATGACGCCCGGCCCTCCCTGGCGATTCCATAAGATCCGTCTATCGGATGCATCATAAAATACTTCGAATATCTGACATTTTTCAAAACTCCCCGATCCTTTATGGAATTCCACGCGTTTCTGGGAGCGTCTAATATGCCCTTCTTCCTGTCAAAATACTTGATAAGCTTTATAGCTATATATATGGCAACTATCAAAAGGAGGGCGGAAACTATGTTCTTTTTCAGCCACAGGTTCCTTATTTCCCAAAAGGCGTCCGAATATCCCTCGTAGTCCCTTGAAAGCCTTGCGTAGCGTAACGCCTGAGTATAGTTTTCCTCTTGGAAATACGCCCTGCCCATAGCCTTGTTCGCGTAGTCGAACATGCTGTTCATTTCAAGCACCTTTTCTAAGGGCTCCTTGCTCTCCGTATAGCGTCCCTTTGAATAAAGGTAGAGCGCCTCATGCAAAAGCGCCGTAAACTCCGAAGGCACGTACACCTGTATCTGCGACCTGTCCTGGTCGAGGACGTAGATATTGTCGTTTGCGTCTACCTGAATGCCTGACACGAGTGTAGAAAGGCCTACCCTCTGCGTACCGTCGTCGCTTCCGGCAAACACGTACAAAAGCTCGCCCTCGTTGTTGAATTCATATATATATCCGGACTGCGACGCCATATATACGTTGTCGTGATTGCCAACGGCTATCGCCGCCGGCCTTTCGTCGTACGCGTCGCACCCGCCCTGGATAAGGTTGTTTCCCGCGATGTTTAAAAGCTTTAACGTATTTTTTTTATCTCCGCGCGTGACGGTATATATAAGGCCCTTTTCGTCGATGGCAAGGTTTGCCGGAGTAGACGGAATGTTGCTGGCCATCCTCGCGCGAGCCTTCTTGCTTAGAACGGCGCGCTGTATTATTGTGCGAAAATCTTTTGACGCGTAGTTGGCTCCGAAATATCCCAAAAACGTGCCGCCGCCTTCGGGAGAAATCTCCACGATGCCGTTTGTGTTCGACTCGCTTATAATGTACATGATGCCCGCGCTGTTTACCACAAGCTTGATTGGAAGGTAGGCAACCGACTCGCCGTACAGCGGACTCTCAGGTTTTTTATATTCGTTCAAAAGAGTGCCGTCCTTGTCAAATTCAAATACGGCGCCCTGCTCCTTTTCAAGATCGGCGTCGCGGTCGGCCACGTACACATGCCCGTCCGGCGTCACAAACACGCCTCTAGGCGTCACCAGCTTCCCCTCTCCGATAATCTTAATAAGCTCTCCCGACGGGCTTCCAACAACAATGCGCCTGTTGCCGGTATCCGCCACATATATATTTCCGTCATCCGCTATAAATATGTCGCTTGGCGCGCTCAAAAACTCGTCGCCAAATTTTATTATAGTCTCGTGCGCCAAGTATGCCGTCTGCGTTTCCATGGTCTTTTCGTATCCGTCCAGAGTATATGTTCGGTACGGCGTCTCGGCGCATGCCGTCGCGGCCCCGATCCCGGAAGCCGCGAATGCCGCCGCGAAAAAGGCGGCCGTCATTTTTAAAAATTTTTTACTCATTTTCATAATGTCTGCTTCCTTCTCCTATCTGCAAGCGGTTTACTTGATACCCGAATGCGCCATGGTGTTCATGACGTTGTTCTGCAGTATTATGAACAGAACCAGATTTGGCACGAACAGAATAAGCGATGCCGCCGCCGCCATTCCCTGGCCCGCCACGGTATTGTTCGCGTTTACAAGCGAATTCATATAAAAGGTCAAGGTCTTCATGCTGTCATCGTTTATGTAGTAGTTGGACGTCTCCATATTCACCCATACCTGCTGAAATACAAGTATCGCCGCCGTGGCTATGGCCGGCTTGATCATCGGAAGGATAATCTTTAAATAAACGGTAAAGTCGGTCGCCCCGTCAATGTAGGCCGCTTCAATAAGGGAATCGGGAACCTGCTCCACGAACTGCTTAACAAGGAACAGCGCGACCGGATACGCAATCAGCGGCAGGATATGCGCCCATATGCTGTCTATGAGGCCGAGCTTGCATATTACAAGATACCTCGGGATGAGCACCGCCGTAGGAATAAACATGAGCGCCATCTGGTTTATGGACATCATCAAGTCCCGCCCCTTAAACTTAAGCTTTGAAAGGGCAAAGGCCGCAAACGTAGTAAACAGAAGCGACAGGCCGACAGTCAGCGCCGTCACTATCACGCTGTTAAAAACATATCTGCTCAGCGGCACGCCCGACGTGCGCGAAAATTTCACCAGCTTCGTAAAATTTTCCAGCGTAGGGGACTTTACAAAGAAAGTCGGCGGAAACGCGAACAGCTCATCCATAGGTTTAAACGCGTGGTTCGCGATAAACAGGATAGGCATAAACATCAATATGACAAGCGGAAGCAGAATAACTATGATCTTTATCTGCCCCTTTTCAAATTTTTGAGGATTAATTCTTTTTCCCTTGTAGGCCATCCCTATTCTTCCCTCCTTTTATCAATCTTTTTCGGTCAGGAGCGCGTCCGCGCCCTTTGAGAATATCTGGACTATGAGAAGAAGCGCCACCGAAACGGCCGCGGCGTATCCCATCTCGTATCTCAAAAATCCGTAATCTTCCACATGGTTCACGATAAGCTGCGCCGCGTATCCCGGAGATGGATTGCCGGTAAGCTGCGTGGATATAAGCCCGTTCTGGAACGCGTTCACGACGGCCATGACCGCGGCAAACAGCATCTGCGGCTTCATCTGCGGAATCGTGATGTAAATCATTTCCTGAAAGCGGTTCTTTATTCCGTCTATGGCCGCCGCCTCATACAGCTCCTCGTTCGAATTTAAAATGCCCGCTATCATCGAAAGGAAGCCTATGCCCATTGAGGACCAGAGGCCGATGATGATTACGATAGGCAGAAGGTACTTCTCGCTCACCAGCCAGATTATGGGAGAATCAATGACTCCAAGGCTTATGAGCCAGCTGTTTAAAAGGCCGGTCTGGTCTCCCGAAAAAATGACCTTCCACAGCACCGTCATAGCGACGCCCATAGTCATGCTTGGAGAGTAGAGTATAAGCGCAAAAATCGTCCTCGGCCCCTTTGTCAGGTTGCAAAGCGCCCACGCGAGCACGAAAGACAAAACATACCCTCCAATGCCGACGACCACGGCGTACAGCACGGTATTCGGCAGAACATACTGCATGAATACCTCGTCGCTTGTTATAAGCGTTATATAGTTTAAAAAGCCGACAAATTTCGGAATTTGAATCGCGTTAAATTTTGTAAACGACAGCACTACGGCAAGCAGCACCGGCACCAATATGAATATCACGAACACTATCGCGTACGGCGCCATAAACAGATATCCGTTCCAATTGGAGTTTTCGCGCTTCCTAATGCTGTTTTTTCTTTTTTTTGTCTTTACGGCGGCGTCGGCGCCCACGGCGCCGGCCGCAATATTTTCACTATTCGCCATTTTCTTTTCATCCCTCCGTTTCCGCCGAACAGACGGCCCTGCCGCGTCAATTCCTGCCCAAAAGCCTGGTCACCGATTCAAGCGTCGGAATCTCGTAGTCGTTTATGACATTGCCGTCGCTGTCGTTATACCCGAACTCCTCAAGCTTTCTGTCAAACTCGTGATTCACCGACTTGACCGCCTTGTCGATGCGCGTCTGCTCGTTGGCGCCGTTTACCGTAATATCGTTGAACGCGTTGCTCATCTCGCGCTCAAGAAGATATGTTCCCGGAACCCTCGGAACATCCACCACATTTTTCGCGGTCTGCGCGATGACGCGCTTCGCGTGCGACGCTATTGGAAGCTGCTCAAAAGCCGGCACGTTCGCGGTAGGCCATATGTAGTCGTCGCCGTACGAAATCTGGATGGTCTGGCCGTAGCGGGCCTGCGTTTCCTTAGACGACCACCACTTTACAAACTCCCATGCCTTTTCCTCCCTTTCAGAGCTGCTTTTAAAGATTACGCTCGATTCGGCGCACCCGCATACGGAACGGTCTATCGTTCCATCGTCTTTTAGAGTTCCCGGAGCCAGGTCTATGTCCCAGGAGCTCGCAAGCTCCGGAGCGGCGTTTGAAATCATGTTGTAGGTCGCGTAATCGGCTATGCCTATAGGCATGTCGCCGTTTCTGAAATGCTGGTAAAAGTTGTCAATATTTACCGGCAGGTTGTAAATCGTAAACAAATCCGTAAGCTGCGTAAAGCCCTTTACCGTGTTTTCGTTGCCAAGCGCGGTGCCCTCGGCGGCCGTGGAATTGTAAAGCGATCCCCCGTTTTGAACTATGAGCGGCGTCGTACCATGGAAGTTGCGCATGAGAAGCATTCCGGCCGTAGGATAATAAAAATTAAGTCCCCTCATCTGCAGATCCGGAAGCATGTCTATGACGTCGTCTATAGTCTGCGGTATTTCCATGCCAAGCTTTTCCAAAATGTCCGAGCGGTAAAACAGCACCCAGAAATTCATGGTCTCCGGCATGGAATATACGCTGTCGCCTATCGTGCCGGTCATAAAAAATCCCGGTTCGTAGTCTTTTGCCGATTCCTTAAAATCATCGAACTTCGCCATGTCGACAAGCGCGCCTCTTACGGCAAGCTCGTAGGGCACCGTATAATTTATGCCTGTGGCCACGTCAGGCGCGTTGCCGGCCGAATTCGACAAAACAAGCTTGTACTGGTCGGGCATTATGCTTATGTCTACTTCTATGCCGGTAGCCGGGGTAAAGTCCTCGTCTATCATCTTTTGCATAATCTGCACGTACTGGTTTGAACGGTTTACCCATACCTGTATATGGTCCTTGTCCGTATTTCTCGTGGAATAGGCCTGCTCCGTAAATGACGCCACAAACCTCTTGACATTTAGCCAAGCCGACTTAAAAGGCCCGGGCTTTTTTGGAAGAGCGGCATCCTCTTGATAAATCCAGACGCGGTCTATCGCAAGGTCGTTCGCGATCATGTTGTCGACCGTCTGGGCAAGAAAATGGTTTACGGAACTTTGACTCGTCGTCAGCTCGTCTATGCGGTACGGTATCTCGTCCGGATTGTCGGCAAGGCTTTCCAGCTGATCGGCCGCGATAAGCATGGAAGACATTACGGCGACATTTTTATCGCTGTCGCTCCACTTAAGCGCGTCATGCTCAAGCTCGCGCAGCCGATCCGCGTACCCCTGAAGCGTTTCCTCAAGATTTGGAATATACCTGGAAAGCCTAAGATCGCGGTATTTGTCGGCATTCGTGCCCGCGACTTTAGTAATCTCAAGTGCGAGGTCGTTTACGTCCGACATGATGACGTCGATCTCCTCCATTATGTAGCGTATGGCCTCCATGCTGATCGTATATGATATCGTATGTTCTCCCTTGTCAAGATAGACGCTTAACTTTTTGCCCTTTTCATCGGAAAGGGTCGCGGTCCTGTATTTTGTGGAATAAGCAAGGCCGTACGTCTTAAAGGCCGAATTTGGCACCTCCCCGTCTATCTCCACGTCCACAAATACCGGAAAATCCGTCTTTTCGGACTGGCGATAGTTTAGGGCGATGTAATAATTGCCGGCCTCCTCGACATTAAACGAATACCCGACTTTTTGACCCGCCTCGCAAAACGAATCGGAATCGAGCGTGTTAAGCACCGTGTCCTTGACCTCGTACGGATTAAGGCTCGTGTCATATTCCGCTACGGCATGGATCGCGGAGTTGTTGGTAAAGCTGTACTTTTCGCCCTCAATCTCGACAATCCCGTCTCCCTTTGCCTCGTCAGACCCTTCATATTCGGGCGTCTTATGAGGCGCCTCAAGGCATATGTCGCCAAAAAGCGCGCTGCCTTCCTTAATTTCGATATCCACAGAATGGGAGCCTTTTGAAAGCTGCAGCTTTAAAGGATCGGAGTGGCGGTAGCTCGCGTCCATCAGGTATTTGCTTTCCCACTGAACCACCTTTTCGGGAACTGTCACGACCTCATTGTCGTAGCGGTCGTAGGCAGGCTCTTCGCTAAGCTTCCAGGTCGTCTCAAACTCGAGCGTCCTGCACTCGTAGAAAGGATACTGCCCGTCTATTTTCATGTCCAGCGTTACCGGCAGTATGGATTCGTCGTAAGACAGGTAGTCAAGCCTTAAAAAATAAAGTCCGTCCTCCGGCGCGTCAAGCTCCATTCGAATCGTATCCCCCGTGGACGCGTCAAGCGCGTCGGAGCCGTATCCTTTAGAATCCGCGGCGACGGCTCCATCGCTGTCTTTTGTCACAATTTCCGAAACTGGACGCCTGACCTCGTCTCCCGCGTAGTCGGGCATAGTGTATCCTTCGCTTACCACGCTGTAATTCGTGCCGATCCTCTCGCTCGAGTATTCCTCCGTTTGGCCGTCCGAATTTGCGGAATCCACGGCCTTATCCGACGATGCGGCCGCGTCCGCCCGTTTTGCAGCGCCGCCGGACGGCCGGCCCGCGCAGTAGCAGGCGCATCCGACGGCAAGGGCGGCAGCCGTCCCAAGCGCCGTCATCTTTTTAACATTTCCCACAAGTTTTTCGTGCCGCATAACATCCTCCTTTAAGATTTATTCCCATCGTCCCTTTTTACGTTTTTTTAAAATACTTTAACTCGATACATAATACTATTATAATAGCCAAAAGTCAATATATTCTTGAGCGATTTATTGTGATATTCGATTGTATAATTGGTTTTTTTTATATTTTTTTTGGCGAATTTCACGCATTGCGTCAAATTGGCGCTCATCTTTTGAAACATTTTCCACAAAAAAGCGAAGCCTTTAAAACCAAAAAACAGACGCGAAAAAAACAAAATCCCTAAAAAAGGAGCCAAACGGCCCCTTTTTTAGGGATTTTAGCTTGGGAAGCGCGGCCTAGCGCGCCCCGTAAATTTTTCTCGCTCCATAGATGATGGACGACGCCGCCGTAAGCACGGCCGCGTATTTTACTATGGCCTCTATGCTCGTATGCCACACGTTCAACAACAGAAGAGAGGCCACAAGAAGAGTCAGCATCCAGTACGCGAAGAAAAAAACCGTCATCGCCGCCCATATAAGAATAAATTTTACGACGTCAAGCGCGCGCTCCCTGTCAAATCGCGCGCCGCGCCCCTTTTTCTTAATCAAAATATTTCACGCCCCATATGCTTTGATTTTTTCCTACGGCGCTAAATGCCATGACAGGAGTTTTTGCCTCGTCTTTCATCTTGCAAAACACTCCCTTATACTCTTCGCCGTCGTAGGATATAGTCACAAAAAAGCTTCCGTCCCCAGCCTTCCATGTGCCCGAGACGCCGTCTCCGTACACGTTGCCCTTTTTTGTGAGAATCAACTTAAAAGGCTCGGCTATGTCGGCGTTTATGGCGGTTCCCTGATTTATCACGTAGTACTCTCCCGCCATTTCCTCCATGTCATATCCCTCCTCGCGCGCCTCCTCGCCGTCCGTGGCGTACGGAAGCATGCACGGCCAGCCGTCCTCGTTTAGAAGGAATTGATGCACCCTGGGCTCGTGGTATTCGGTGCCGTCGTCGAAACGCGTATGATTGACGATATACATCCTTCCATCGTCGTCTATAAGCGCCGAATTGTGCCCGGTCGCCATATATGCCTTTTCAAGGCTTGGAAGCATGTAATTGCCCGACAGCTTCAATCCAAAATACGCAGGATTCCCCTTTCCTATTCCCGGCGCCTCCCCCTCCATATCCACATAATCGCCGTCTACGCTTTTAGATCTAAACACCCTTATCTGATATCCGCCGGTTCTTGTAAGAGAGCCATAAGAAACAAACAGGTAGTAAAATCCGTTCTCGGAGTCGTATAAGATATAAGGACCCTCAATCGCCGTATGGCCTCCTCCGATAAGCCTCTTGCCATAATACGGATCCACGCCGTTTTTTGGATCCGCCTTCGGGTGCAGCACCTTTCCCGTCTTTTCGTCAAGCTCCAGAAGATAAATTCCGCCTGACCACGAGCCGTAGACCATCCAAAGCTTTCCTTCCCCGTCGCGAAAAACCGAAGGATCTATGGCATTTGGATAGTTCTCGTAATCGTAACTGCCCTTGCCGCCTAGATAATTTTCGTCCGCGTAATCCCTAGACACATAGTCGAGCACATCCGTCTTATCAATTGTTTCCGAACTGTATCCTGAGTAAATCAAAGGCCCCTGCCATTTAAACTTCCCTTCCGGATCCTTCGACGTCGCGTAGCATAAATTTGACGCATTAAACGTCGACGACGTGCAAAAATACATATAATACAAATCCTGCTTTTCGTTGTATATCACGTCGGGCGCCCATATGTGCGTGCCGCCGTCGTCCGTTGGAATGGCGGAAAACATATTTCCCGCAAAATCGAATACGTGCCCGTCCTTCATAAAGCCGCCGTATACGGGATTCGTGGCCGAGTACCCGTCTGCGACCGTAGTCCAGTTCCTCAAATCGCTTGATTTAGCCGCCGTCAAATGCGACCCGTATATATAGTACGTGTCGCCAATCTTTATGACAGACGGATCATGCACGCTGACCCCGGCATTTATCGACGCCTTCTTTACATCGTCGAAATTTACTGTAAAATCCGCGTTCGCGTACTCCTCCTCAACCTCGGGAGCTGCTTTTGTCGTGCCGCTTGGCGACGGCGAGCCGGAACCTGAGCCGCATCCGCCCGCAATCGCCGCGGCCGCAAAAATCGCCGCGCAAGACGCCATTTTTTTCTTCATGTGCCATTCTCCTCCATATGAAATCGGCTTTTAATCGTCCACCTTTTTTGCCCAAAAAGACACGCCGCGGTCCGACATGCCTGAAATCCCAAGTGTCGGCACATCCCTTTCGGCGTCCCATACGACCCCCATCGTCGCATACTCCTCATGTCCTCCGTAGCTTATGTGAATCCTTTCGCCCTCAATCCTCCAACTTCCCTGTATTGAACAGCACTCATAATACCCGTCCTCTCCAAGCTTCATAGGTACGGAAGAGGATATTCCCTGCGGCAGCGCAGGCACTAGGCTGATTCTCTCATAAAATCCGGGGACGTCGCTTTGGGAAACATGCTGGTCCCTCTCCCCCGCGTACGGCTGCGGGCTAAGATACGGCCAGCCAGATTTGGTCCAGTACATTTTACGTATTTGAAGCATCGACGGCTCCGGGTTTTTAGTGAAATTATGCTCCCTTATATGAAAAACCATATACCAGGAACCGTCGGCGTCATGCAGCACGGAGTTGTGTCCCGGAGCCATATACGCCTTGCCGTCGTTCCATCTGTATCCGCAATTTATAAGAAGCCCGACGGAATTGTCGGCATCGTCTTCGTCAGTCATCACGCGCCCGTTAAAATCAACGAACGGCCCCGTGATATTTGCGCTCCTGCCGACCCGCACGCTGTAGTCGCTTTTAAGCGATCCATAGGAAACGAACAGATTAATAGTAGCGGGTATCGGGATTATATATGATATATGGCCCTTCTATCGCTCCGCTCATCCACGCCGGCCTTTTCGCCACGCACACTCCTATGCCGTCCTTGGCTGCAAGCCCCGTCTTGGCGTCAAGCCTAATCATATGGCAGCCGCCCCAAAAAGAGCCGTACAGCATATACATCTCGCCCGTATCCGCGTCCACGGCTATATTCGCGTCAATCGCGTTGACAGGCATCTCATCCGTAGTCGCAAAAACAATTCCCCGCGGAACAAACGGCCCCTCGGGATTGTCCGCGACCGCGAGAAAAATGCAGGACTGTCTGACTCCCCACCTTGAATTTGAGCAGTAAAGCCTGTATTCGCCGCCCGCCTTTATTATGTCGGGTGCCCATATGTCGTCGCTGCCGGTCCAGTCGCGCGCCTCTTTTGGCGGCGCCTCCACGGCTTTTCCCACCTTCTTCCACCGCACAAGATCTTCCGACCTGTAGCAGTGGGCTCCCGTACAATATATGTAGTAGCCCCCGCTTTCTCCGTCCCTGTATATCGCGGGATCGTGTATGAGCCAATTTCCCATGTCCATGTCAGGACGCTCCTGCCCGGGCCTTAACCCGGATTTTGGAATCTGCGCCGGAGGCCTGTCCGGATAAATCAAATTGCCTGCCATTGCCGCCGTTTTTTCCCCCCTCGTCTTTAAAAATATCCGTATCAAATGAGCGTCTGTATGCGGACGTCTTTTTCCTTCGCTAGGTCGTACGTCCTGCCTTCGGCCATGACTATCGGCCTGGAAAGAAAATTCTGATTAAGCAAAACGACGCGTCCCCTCTCGCCGTTCGAAAGTATTACCTCGTTGTTTACATAGGCCTCGGCAGTATGTCTTACAAAAGTATGAAGAACTTTAGGCTCGTAGGAGGCTTTTTCCCCTTCCATCTGTTCGAGCACGTCAAACGGGCACATTCCCTTTCTGTACGACCTGTCGGAAGTCATCGCGTCATAAACGTCCGCGACCGCGACAATTGAGGCAAAATAATCTATTCCGCTTCCTAAAAGCCCATTTGGATATCCGCGCCCGTCATAACGCTCGTGATGCTGATACGCCGCGTTTACTATCCTTTGATCAAGATTTTTTGAAACAAGTATGTCGTAGCCGTACTTTGGATGGCTGCGAACAATCTCATACTCCTCGTCGGTAAGCTTTCCCGGCTTTTTAATAATTTCAGGCGGAATTTTAAGCTTGCCGACGTCATGCAGCAGCCCGGCCTGCGTAAGCAGGGCCAAGTCCTCATCTGAAATTTTTAGCCAGATTCCTATTATGCTGCTTATAAGCGCCACATTCATCGAATGGGCATATGTAAGGTCGTCGTAACTCTTCATGCACTGCATCATGTCCAGAAGGTGAAGCGGATTGCGCGCCTTTCCAAAAATGCGGTCGACCTGCGAAAGCATGGCGTCGATTATCTGCCTGTCGTTTTTTACGACTATGTCGTTTAGCTCGATTTTAAAGTCGTCCACGCACGCGCTGTATTCAACCTCAAACTCCTTAAACTCTTTAGTCTCCCGTATCTTCTCAAAATAAGTGGGTTGCGCGGCGTCCGCCCCGTCCCCGCCGCCTGTAAGGATCTTGACGCTTCTAATGGAATAATATTTTAACTTGTCTATTATGTCGGACGTAAGCGTCGTATTCGAAGAGATAATCAAATTATTTGAATAATTGTATACGGACTCGGCGGTAACCATCCCCGGCCTTAAATTTGCCGTAAGCATCTTCTTCTTTTCCATATGCCCGACTCCCCGTTCCATAACTTTTTCGCCGCGCTCTTAATAAGCGGCGGCCCCGCGCAAACTCTGCCAAGCCCGACCATCTCCGCTTGATATAATATCATTTTTAAGGTCAAATGACAATAAAACTATAAAAATAATTTCAAAAATGAAACATCCTAAAATACCCGCAAAGCATATTTTAATATCTTGAATTTAGTGATACAATAACCGGAGCCGCAAGGTGAAAATATATTTAAGCGAGGTCGTTTCATGAGGCTTAGAAATGTCAAGGGCGCCAGGGAAAAAATCAGCGAAAGCCCTTTTGCGATACAGCAGGACACCGTCGACGGAGCGCTGTACAAAGGACGCTGGCGGCCGGACGCGTTTGAAAACGGCAATCCCATACACATGGAGATAGGCATGGGAAAAGGACATTTCATAACGTCTCTGGCGGAAAAAAATCCCGATATCAATTATATAGGCATCGAAAAATATTCAAGCGTGCTTGCGCGCGCCTTGGAAAAAAGGGAAAAGCTTGAAATCGACAACCTTTTGTTCTTAAGAATGGACGCCGAGAACATTACGGATTTTTTTGGCAGGGAAGAGATTGGGCGCATATATCTAAACTTTCCGGATCCCTGGCCAAAGGAGAGGCACGCCGGGCGACGCCTCACATCAAGACGGTTTCTGGCGCGCTACGACGAAATTCTTGCAAAAGACGGATATATTCAATTAAAGACGGACAGTCGGGCGCTCTTTGACTTCTCAGTGGGCGAACTGGACGGCGCGGGCTGGATAATCGATGAAATCAACTATGACCTTCATAAAAACGGCCCCGCAGCCGACAACGTGATGACAGAATACGAAAGCAAATTTTACAGTCTTGGCAATCCCATATTCAGGCTTTTGACGCACAAAAAGTAGCGCGTCAGGAATTTATGTACGCGTAGAGAAGGTGATCTTGCCATACCCCGTTTATCTGGGCGTATGAATGAAGATATCCCTCTTTTATGAAATGCAGCCGCGCAAGCAGGTTTATGGACGCCAAATTGTCCGGCATTACCATGGCCTCTATCCGGCGTACGGGAATCTCCATGCACGCCAGCGGAATCAGCTTGACTAGCGCCTCCTGCATATACCCCATGCCGCAGAAGTCCTCATCAAGCTTGTATCCAAGCCTGCAGCTTAAAAACGCGCCTTTTAAAACATGGCTGAAGCATACTGTGCCTATAATTTTGTCGGGATCGTCCTTAAGAAACATCCAATATCTTATGTGGCTGTGCTTAATAAAGGCGCTGTACTCGCACTTCATATTCGCGCGCTGAAATTCAAGAGTATAGAACTTGCCGGTGCGCTTTGGCTCGTACGCTTCCAAAAAGCGGCTGTTTTTCTCGTAAAAATTAAGCACAAGACCCGCTTTTTCAGGAGGCAGAACGTTTAACGCCAGCCTGTTGGTCGCATACGAAGTAAGCATCGAACCATTTTCCTTCCCCGACAGTATTGAATGCCGTCCGCTCGGACGGCATTTGCAAAATCCACACAGTCAGGATAATATAAATGGAGCCTGTTGTAAACAATGGATACAATATCTGAAGATGAAAAATATATGAAAGAAGCTTTGAAACAGGCAAGAAAGGCCGCCGAGGACGGCGAGGCGCCGATTGGCTGCGTCATAACGCGCGAGGGAAAGATTATCGCAAGGGGACACAATAAAAGGAACAAAAGCGCCAGCGCGATAGCCCACGCGGAAATGATTGCCATAAACAAGGCATGCGCAAAGCTTAACGACTGGCGCCTCGAGGAATGCGCGATGTACATAACCCTCGAGCCGTGTCCGATGTGCGCTGGGGCCATAATTCAGGCCAGGATTCCGCTCGTTGTGATAGGCGCCATGAATCCAAAGGCGGGATGCGCGGGAAGCATACTTGACATGTTTAGCATAAGCCAGTTCAACCACCGGGTAGAAAAGCGCACGGGCGTGTTAAAAGACGAGTGCGCGGCCGTCATGACCGGTTTTTTTTCAGATTTGCGCGAGAAAAAAAGAAACAGGGGTATTGACAAACGGCAGGCTTGATGGTACCATGTGCTTTGTTCGGTGCCGTGTTGAGCGGCTCCGACGCGCGGAAGTGCTGGAATTGGCAGACAGGCTAGACTAAGGATCTAGTGTTGGCAACGACGTGAGGGTTCAAGTCCCTTCTTCCGCATTGGCATGACAATGTCAGGCAGTCTCTTGCGAGGCTGTTTTTTTTGTCTTGAAACGTTTTGATTACGCTTAACCAATGTCAATAATTTACTGTATTTTTTTTCCCCATTTTAAATTGCCTTAAGTACCCGTTACAGATACAATCAAGTAGACGTCTTGTGCCCCGCGCCGCCCAAAGGGAGCGTCTGGGCGGGAGAGCGGGCCCAAAAATTTTTAAATTGGAGGAGAAAATGAACGATTTAAAAGCTAGGACAGTTCACATCAAAGCGGCGGAGTGCGCGCTTGATCTGGGCGACGGCAGCGAACGCGGAGAATACGTCAATCAGGACTACATACTGCAGACCCTTGGCAGGCCGCACAGGGCAATAAGCCTGATGTACTGCTATTACCCATATGACAAGGAATGGCCTCAAAGAATAAGCGAAGCGTGCCGCGACATGGATGTAAAATTCGCGTGGGACTACCCGTATGACGATTATTTCACCTACAAGGGCGGTCTTGGCGGAACGCTTGACGACGAGCCTTTTACTTATATGAGGGACGTAAGGCGGCATGGACAGGACGTAATCCTTACGCTTACAATCGATCCTAAGGCGTCGGACGAGCATGTTGCCGCGATAGCGCGCGACCTGTCCACATTCGGCCGCGTACAGCTGCGCATAAATCACGAGGCGACGGGAGACTGGTTTTCGTTCAACAAGCGCGCAAGTTACGAGGAAGTTGCGGCCTTTTTTGCGCACGCGTGCGAAATTATCCACAAAGAGGCGCCTAATGTTAAAGTCATCATATGCCTCGACGGATATAAGGAGCTTGACCGCGAAAAAATGGATATGGAGGATACATTCGCGGATGCCATAAGGGCGGCGGATATAGTGTCGGTAGACAGGTATATGGCTCTCCACTGGGGCTGGCCGTACGACATAGCCGAAGAGGGCGGCTCCTCTTTCGCCAGATATGGCGTCGACAAAATATATAAGCTCGCGAAAAAAAGCTGCGACAGATACATAGAAATAAACGGCGGCGTAAAAAAACCCATGGTTTTGTCCGAATTCAACTCGGACGGAGACGTTACAGGACCATATGACCAGGCTATGATGCTTAAGGAATTTTGCGAAAAGCTAAAAAACGACGATGAAAATTGGCTGAATGGCTTCACCATGTACCAATTCCGCGACAGGGGACGGCTGGGCCTTGAAATACAGGATCCAAACAACGCCGACGTAGGAATCGCGCAACCAATTATGGAAACATACCGCGAAATCATGCATGATGAATTTTTCATGCCAAAGATAGAAGAGGACGGGGACGCGTCTTTGCCCGTTAAGATGCGCTGGGGCGGCGCGGAAGACGCCGACGGCATATCCATAAACCTCCATTTTGATTCCAATCCCGTGTTTTGCGAAGCATATTTTGACGACGAGATACTTGACGCAAACCTCATGCTTGAACTTAACGGACGCTGGTTTTATAAGGCTCCGGGAGTTAAATGCATAGACATGATGGGAGCGTTTTTTAATAATCAGCTAACAGGAGCCGCGGACATACCCCTTAGAATATTCGCGCCTCCGGCGAGCGGCGAAAACGATCCGGCGCAGGGAGGGGACTGGCAGCTTAATTATTACACCGAGCTTAAAAAACTTCCAAAAATTCGCATAAGGCTCGCTCCTATCGTCGCGTAGGGCTTTCCTGCCGTCCGCGCTTTTTGGGCGGACTGCCTTCGCAAAAAACGCGTAAACCCGCGCGCCAAAAATAAAAATACAAGGAGCCTTAGGGCGCCCGCCGCGCCCTAAGGCTCCTTTTTTTCGCGCCGCATTCATATGGCAAACATCTTTTGAACCTTGATTTTAACATGGAAACCTAATATAATGCATTACATTAAAAAATTTCGCGATAAGCGCATAGGAACGGAGGCCTAAATTGAGATTTGAAGTAAATGAATCCAACTCAAAAATAAGCGGCAGGACTTATTTTAGCGACGGTACCTGCTACCTCGGATATTCCGCTTCCTCAATATCGTTTAGGTTTTTCGGCAAAAAGGCGGCTGCCTCCATCATTTCAAATCCGGACGACGTGGCGCCAGAAAATCGAGCGTGGATAGCCATATACATAGACGATTCAAAAGAGCCCGCAAAACGCGTAGAGCTTGCTGGGCAGTCGCAGGAGGTCGTGCTCTATGAAAGCGGGTCCGCGCGCGACGTAAACATCGTCATAATGAAGTACACCGAACCTGAATACGCGGTATGTGGCATAAAATATTTAGAAATCGACGACGACGCCGTGCTTTTTCCTCCTCCGCCTCCCAAAAAACGGCGTATCCAGATAATAGGCGACTCCATTACGTGCGGCTACGGAGTGGAGGGCAACGTGGACGAGCTTGTGTTTAAAACATCGGAAGAAAATCCCTCAAAGTCTTATTCCGTCCTTGTCGCTAAGGATCTGGACGCGGATTTTGAAATAGTGGCGTGGAATGGAAAGGGCGTTGTATCGTCTTATATTGAAGACGACGGCCCCGCGGACGGTTCATGGCTCGTACCGATGCTTTACGACTACACCGACGCCGGGCTTTGCCGCTTTTATTTTCACGAAGAAAAAGAAAAATGGCAGCTGTGGCGTCATGACCGGTTTGAACCGGATATAATAACTATAAATCTCGGGACAAATGACGCGAGCTATACGCGCCAAATCCCGGAACGCGATGAAGAATTTATTAAGGCATATGTGGATTTCCTTGAAAAACTTCACAATATACACCAAAACGCCGCGATTCTATGCATGCTTGGCACCATGGATCAAAGGCTGTGCCCCGCGGTTGAGAGCGCCGTGGGCAAATTTAAAGACGCAAATAAAGACGTAAATATTTCATATCTCCATCTTCCCATGCAGCTTGACGAAGATGGACTTGGAACTTTTTGGCATCCCAGCGAGGCTACTCAGAAAAAGACCGCCGAACTGGTCGCGGCAAGGATAAGCGAAATGATGGACTGGCGACGCCAATCCTAGACGCAAAACTTTTTATTTAAGGAGATGCAATGTATACGGTTTTTATCGCAGACGACGAGACTGACGCAAGACAACATCTTAAGTCCCTCGTCGACTGGCAGAGCCTCGGATTTAAGATTATCGGTGAAGCCGCAAACGGCTGCGCCGCCCTTAGCTCCATTTTGGAAGCGACGCCCGATCTGGCCGTCATGGATCTGCATATGCCCGATATGTCAGGGACTGACGCCATAGGAGCCGCGAAAAGGAGAGGCTTTAAGGGAAAAACCATAATTTTAAGCAAATCGGCTGATTTTAAATACGCGAAGGCGGCTTTTGAGTGCGGAGCCTGCCGTTATCTCACAAAACCTTTAAGAAAAGAAGAACTTGTTGAAGCCCTTATCGACGTCAAAAATCAGCTGGACGACGAAGCTCGAGCGCGCGAATCTTTTAACGTCTACCGTGAAAAGGCGAAAATCATTATTCTTTATGATTTGCTTAAAGGCAGCGCGGATGTCGATGCGATAGATGTAAACGGTCTAGGTCTCGCGGCGGACGCTTACCAGGTCGTGATATGCGAAAATTACAACAAAAGCCAGACTGAAACAAAATACCGCTTCTTTGAGCTTCTTAAAGTCGCAAATGAGGACAATGGCGCGTACGAGGACGTTCCCCTGTTTCAAAATGAAGTTATACTGCTTAAGGGATGCTTTATCCTGGATAAATTCAAAGACTTTCTAAAACATTATGAACGTGAGCAAAAGCCGCAGGAGAACTCGCCTCTTGATTCGGTTTTTTTGGCGTATGGGCACAAGGTCGATTCTCTTAAAGACGTCCATATATCCTACGACGAGGCCGCGAGGCTTTTGCAAAGGAGATTTTTTTGCGAGGACAGGCAGCATACCATGAGCTATGAGGAGCTGCCCCGACTGGACGGCGAAAACGCGTATATCCTTTCCGCCGCCGCGCTCGACGAATATTGCGGACGCCTGGTTGGATATATTCAAGCCTTAAAAAGAAACCAGGTGGCAAAAACTCTTCATGAGCTTGAGCGAAACCTGTTCAATTCGGACAGCCCGGTGCCGCGCATAAAATTATTTTTAATCGATCTTTACTTGTCCATAAAAGAAAAAATATCGCGCCTATACCATAATTCCAACATATTGTTTCCAAGAAACGCGGAAATAATAGACTACATAAACGGCAGATTCTACCTTTATGAGATAATGCTTTATTTTACGGAGCAGTTTGACATGATCATGCGCTCCATAGGCAATTCCTCAAGCGAAGGGGTCATAGACGACATCATACATTACATTGAACACAACTACATGGACAATATAAAGCTTGAAACAATCGCGCCGCTTTTTGGGTACAACAGCTCCTACCTTGGCAAGATATTCAACAAAAAAGTCGGCGAGGGATTCAACGTGTTTGTGGACAAGGTTCGCATAAGGCACTCCAAGGAGCTTTTGCTCAACAGCGATTTGAAGGTGTATGAAATTTCCGAAAAGGTGGGCTACCGAAACGTGGACTATTTTCATACAAAATTTAAAAAATATGTGGAAATGAGCCCTGCTGAATATCGCAAGAAGAACCAAAATTTGGATTTTGACATGCACGACGCGCCTTCTAAGATAGCTACTTGATTCTCTCAAATTTTTTGCTGCCGCACCTGCATATCGCGTATCCCGCCTCTTCGCCCAGCAAAATTTTTGCTGTCCTGCATTTTTTGTAATACCCCTGCGTTCTTTTGCACTCTGCGCACCTAAATATATATTTGTACTCTTTTTCTTCCATGCCGCCGTCAATTCCGTACTGAACGTCGGATGCCGTAGCCGATATATGAAAGCCGAACTCCCTGTTTGCCATATCGGCATATTTTTTCCAAAGGGCGCCGTGGTTCATGCATCCTTCGCATGAATGCAAAAGCTCGTGCATTATAACCTCTTCCACCGCCCTGTCGCCCGCTTCAAAAATCCTGTCCGATATTTCTATCGCGAAAACGCCTCGCGAATTTTTACATTGTCCGAACCGTTTCTTGGCTCTGGCGTTTATTCTCCATGAGTCTATAACTCCGTATTTTATGCCAAGCCTGTCAAGCTTTTCCTCAGCCGACAATATAATTTTTTTATACCTTTCCGCGTCCACCCCGGCCGAAACGGCCACATTTAAATTTTCCTGCATTTTTATCTCCTTTCCGCGGCCCTCCTCACACTGCAAGATGTCTGAAAACAACTTTTTTAGCATAGATAAAATACAAGCGCTATAATAATGCGGGGCGGGTATTGTTGTCTGCCCAAAAAGGAGGAATCGCGATATATGGGAATTTTGTCAAACCTTGAACCCAAGCTGGTATTTAAATATTTTGAAGAAATATCCTCCATTCCGCGTGGCTCCGGCAATACCGAGGCTATAAGCGGCTTTTGCGAAAACTTCGCAAAAGATCGCGGCCTTGAATACGTCAGGGACGCGTACGGCAACATAATAATATTTAAACCGGGAAGCGCGGGATATGAAAAAAAGCCCCGCGTGATGCTTCAAGGGCACCTCGACATGGTGTGCGAAAAGGAGGCTGGCTGTGACATCGACTTTAAAAAAGACGGCCTAAGCCTAAGCCTTGAAAACGGCGAAGTGTCGGCCGTGGGCACGACGCTTGGCGGAGACGACGGCATCGCAATAGCCTACGCTCTCGCTGTACTTGCTTCCGACGACATTTCACATCCCCCTATCGAAGCCGTATTCACAGTAGATGAGGAAATCGGCATGATCGGCGCAAAAAAACTCGACTTTTCCATGCTCAAATCGCGCACAATGCTTAATATCGACTCCGAAGAGGAAGGATGCCTGCTTGTCGGCTGCGCCGGCGGCGCAACGGTTCGCGCGCGCATTCCAATAAAAAGAGCTGTCATAAATGGCGTTATACGCGACGTCGCGGTAAACGGGCTTACGGGCGGCCACTCAGGCATTGAGATAGACAAGGGACGCGCAAATTCAAACGTCATTTTAGGAAGGGTGCTGCGCGTTCTTTCAAAAGAAGCGCATTTTAACATAATTTCCATGAATGGCGGCTTAAAGGACAACGCGATACCAAGAGAAAGCAAAGCCCGTATTTTGTTTGACAGCGAATCGGACGCCTCTGGGGCCGGCCGCGTAATCCGCTCCCTTGAAAACATCCTTTTAAAAGAATACGGCACGACTGACAGCGGCATTAAACTTAGCCTTTCCACTCCATCGGAAAAAGAACTGCACAGCTCTTCCGCATTCGACGACGCCTCCACCGCGGCCGCGATTGCCGCGCTGGCGGGCTTTCCAAACGGCGTGCAGCGTATGAACCCCGACGCGAAAGACCTGGTGCAGACGTCGCTAAACCTTGGCGTCCTTGAATCGACAGACGATGAGGCCATATTCTCCTTCTGCGTAAGAAGCAGCGTCGAAAGCGAAAAAGAAGAATTGATAAGCCGTATAGAATGCCTCACAAAGGCGTTTGGCGGAAATGTTTTCGTCGATGGGTCATATCCGGCCTGGGAATATAAAAAAGATTCGCCGCTTTGCCGCTTAATGGCCGAAATTTTTAAAGAAAAGTACGGGAAAAAGCCGTACATTCGCACAATACACGCCGGCGTGGAATGCGGCATTTTTTCCGCCGCCATCCCAAATCTCGACTGCGTCTCATTCGGTCCCGACATTTACGGCATACATACTCCCAATGAAAAGATGTCGGCGGACAGCGTGCTGCGCACATGGAATTACCTGCTTGAAACGCTTAAAAGATTGTAGAACAGCCACGGTTAAACAATATCCGCGATTATGCCGATAAAGCATATATGATATATTTGACAAGGAGGCATATTTATGAATGTAAGTTCTTCTTCGACCGCGTCAGACTACAATTTTTTGCTCAGAAACTACTACTCTTTTAACCGCAGCGCCGCAAAGCCGGTCATGCGCCCGAATATAAGGAAAAGCGCGCTTGTAGCCGCGGATTCGGATGCACTTAAAAGGATTTCGAAGGCCCTGCGCGATTTGGAATATACGAGCGACAACGGCGTCGACATATATAATAACGTCAAAGCTTTCGTGGACGCGTACAACAATCTAAGCGAAAGCTCCAAAAATTCCACAAGCTACGACGTGTCCCACCCTGAAAAGCTTTTGCAAAATCTTGTCAAGAAGCATTCCGACGAATTGGAAGACTTGGGCATAACGATTGGCGCGTCCGGAAAGCTTTCTATAGACAAAGAAGAACTGCTTAAATGCAGTCCGGCAAAAATCGGCAGGCTGTTCTCGTCCGACGAGGATTTTACAAACAAAATCAAATTTTACGCCGGAAAGATATATAAAGCCTCAAACTACATCGATCTGACTACTCAGGAAAACATATCGTCAAGCGGCAAAAAAAGCGTTATAGACTTGCTTGCGTGAAAAGAGCCGGACAAAAACGTCCGGCTCTTTTTTCACGTCTTTTTAGCTAAAACTGTCCAACGTCCTCCGCGCCTATATAAACTTGGCGGCGTTTACCTTCACGCCCGGACCCATTGTGCTCGTTAATGTCACGCTTCTGTAATACTGCCCCTTGGCCGAAGAAGGCTTCGCCTTGGTAATGGCGGCGGCCAGCGCGTTCACATTTTCCGCCAGCTGCTCATCCGTAAACGACGTCTTGCCGACCGGACAGTGTATGATATTTGCCTTGTCAAGCCTGTATTCAATCTTGCCCGCCTTTATGTCGTTTATCGCCTTTGTCACGTCCATCGTCACCGTACCGGCCTTTGGATTTGGCATCAATCCCTTGGGGCCAAGCACGCGGCCAAGACGGCCTACCACTCCCATCATGTCCGGCGTCGCCACAACTACGTCAAAATCAAGCCATCCATCGTTTTGAATCTTTGGAACAAGCTCTTCGCCTCCGGCATAATCGGCTCCGGCAGCCAGCGCCTCGTCCACCTTTTCTCCCCTGGCAAAAACTAAAACCCTGACTTTCTTTCCGGTTCCATGCGGCAGCACAACGGCTCCGCGCACCTGCTGATCCGCGTGCCTGCCATCGACTCCCAGCCTTAAATGAGCCTCCACCGTTTCGTCAAAATTCGCGAACGCCGTCTTCTTAACCAAAGAAACAGCCTCCAAAACATCGTACTGCCGCTCCCTGTCAATCAGTTTGGCGGCATCTACGTACTTTTTTCCTCTCTTCATAATAAAATCCTCCCAAGTGGTGTTAACGGCGCGTTCAAAGGATGCTTACAGCATCGCCTCCCACAACGTCCAAATACAGCGGCAAAACCTTTTTTATGCAAAATCCGCGGCCAGCGTCAATCCTGCACCGTCACTCCCATGCTGCGTGCGGTGCCCGCTATCATGCTCATAGCGGCCTCAATAGTCGCCGCGTTCAAATCGGGCATCTTAGTCTCGGCGATTTCCCTAATTTTGTCCTTTGAAATTGTCGCGACTTTCGTCTTATTCGGAACCCCGGAGCCGGACTGGATGTTGCACGCCTTTTTGATAAGAACCGCGGCAGGCGGCGTCTTCGTTATAAAACTAAAGCTCTTGTCCTGATAGACTGTAATGACGACGGGAATCACCATTCCCTCCTGGCCCGCGGTCCTGGCGTTAAACTCCTTGGTAAACTGCACGATATTTACGCCATGCTGTCCAAGTGCCGGGCCAACCGGCGGCGCCGGCGTCGCTTTTGCGGCCGGAATCTGCAACTTTATATACCCTTCGACTTTTTTAGCCATTTTGCTGGTACCTCCTGACTTATCTCAAACATATTTTAAACTAAATGCGCCGGCTTTAACAGATTCATATGGCTTCAATGTCGTTAAAGCCAATCTCCACGGGAGTCTCGCGGCCGAACATATCGATGTTTATCGTAACCGTGCTGTTTTTTCGGTCGATCTGGCGGACAATGCCTTCGGTGTCCTTCCAAACTCCGGACTTGACCACAACTGAATCACCTATGGCAAACGGCGCGTTTGGCGCGTCCGCTTTAAGCCCCATGCTTTCCACGTCCGCGTCGGAAAGCGGCACGGGCTTAGAACCCGGTCCGACAAAGCCCGTAACGCCGCGCGTATTGCGAACGACGTACCAAGTATCGTCGTTCATAATCATTTTTATTAGAACATACGCGGGAAACATTTTTTGCTGGACTGTCTTTTCCTCCCCATCCGACCCTTTTGAAACATTGAGCATTGGAACCAAAACCTCAAGTATCTGATCTTGAAGATTTCGGTTTTCGATGGTTTTTTCGATATCCATCTTTACTTTATTTTCATAGCCCGAGTAGGTATGGGCTACGTACCAGCGCGCTTCCGAATCTGCCATGATCCATCACCTTATCCTATTTGAAGAATTTTATCAAGACCCAACTTAATGATAAAGTCAAGCAGGGCGATGACAGCTCCCAAAATAACGGTCACAACGACCACAGCCGTCGTTTCTTTGACAATCCTATTTTGATCTGGCCAGATGACCCTCTTAAACTCGGCCTTTAGCTCGCGGAAGCGTCCCTTTATCCGCTCTGGCAGCGACCTCTTCTTCTTGTCTTTCTTTTTGCCGCCGCGCCCGGCTTTCGGTTCCTCTTCCCTAGCCTCTTCCTTGTTTTCAGAATCTTCCATAATCAACCTCTTTTCACCCGCACATGCTCAAGATTATTTCGTTTCTTTATGCAATGTATGTCTTCTACAGAATTTGCAGTACTTCATCGTTTCCATTCTGTCGGGATGATTTCTCTTTTCCTTTGTGGTGTCGTAATTGCGCTGTTTGCATTCGGTACACGCCAAAGTTATCTTTACCCTCACGTCCTTCACCTCCATGGCGGCGCCGCGGCTTCATCCGCCGCCGACATCCTGCCGCTTTATAAATTTTTGGCATAAAAAAAAGGCCTGTCGCATCGCCAAACAAGTATAGCATAGGGCGCGGGCGAACGTCAAGGCTTTTTTCATGCATTATATAGATTATAAACGGCGAAGGTGGCGCAAAGAGCGAAACCGCTCCGGCTGCCTAGTCGGCTGTTCCGCCCATAAGCCCTCTATAAAATTTCACCGTAAGTATTCTAAGAACCGATTCATCCAGCCTTTCCATGGATATGCTCCCATCGTTTACTTTATTTAAAATTTCCTCGTACGCCTCTCCCAAGTCGGCGGGCATAAGCACCACGTCCGCTCCCGCGCTCACGGCCGCGTACGCCGCCTCTCCCGGTGTATACTCATTTGTGATTGAGGCCATATCCATCGCGTCGGTTACTATTACTCCCCTAAAATCCAGCTCGTCGCGCAATATGGTCTTCATTATCAGCTCCGACATGCTGGCCGGCTGCTGAGTCTCCGTAACTTTGCTTACTGAAATATGCGACACCATGACAAAATCGGCTCCGGCCTCTATTCCCGCTTTAAAGGGGACAAAATCGTTTTTTCTAAGGCCCATTATGCTGCTGTCTATATTTACGCCTTCGACGTGCGTGTCGCCATTGGACGACCCCTGCCCTGGAAAATGCTTAAGCGTCGCGCTTATATTCTGCGACTGCATGCCCTCGACAAACGCGACGACAAAATCAGCCACTTTATCCGGATCGTCGCCAAAGGATCTGGAGCCGATCTCTAAATTCAGCTCGCTTGTCTTGACGTCGGCTACGGGCGCGAAATCCACATTAAAGCCAAGCTCCTTTATTTCAGAACCGATAGTTTCCCCCATATTTTTGACGTACTGGACGTCCCGCGTAAGCCCGACCTCCTGCATGGAAGGAAAGGACGTCGTGCCCATCTTTTCATTCCCCGCAATTCGCGCCACGTCGCCGCCCTCCTCGTCTACCGCGACTGTGAGCGGAATGGACGACCCGTTCTGGAGGCCGCTTATAAGCTTTTCCGTCTGCTTCCTGTTCGCAATATTTCTAGAAAACAATATGACGCCGCCGACTTTATATTTATCAAGCGATTTTATCATGCGCTTAGTACACTTCTTCCACTCAAAAAACGTGCCTTTGCGCAAATCAAGCTGCTCGAGATTTACCACAAAAAGCTGCCCTATTTTTTCTTCGACATCCATGCCTTCCATATATTCCGAAGCGGCGGCCATGGCGTCCTCCATGCTGCCTATGCCGTCGGCGCCGTCAAAAGACGAGGGCTTGGCGGACGAGGAGCCGCCTCCTAGCGTTTCGCCGTCGGAAGCGCATCCCGCAAAAAGCACGCACGCCAAAAAAACGCAAAAAATCGCGCGGCATATATTAAAAATCCTGCCTTTACACATAAAATCCGCCCTATCTTAATTTTTGGCGGCCGCGTCTCATCTGCCAAAAAATTTCTTCATCGGCTCAATCCTAGACGTCATCGCCTGCATCATCATGTCAAGCACAGCCGCCGCAACCATCGTTTCCACCACAACTACGGCCCTCGGCACAATGACCGGGTCATGGCGCCCTTTTATCTTAACGTCGATATTTTCCCCCGCCCTGTTTACCGTATGCTGCGTTTTGGATATGGACGGCGTCGGCTTTACCGCTGCCCTTACGACTATATCGCTTCCATCGCTTATGCCGCCAAGCACGCCGCCCGCGTTGTTTGTGATTTTCTCCGGAAAAGGCCCTTTTCCCATGCGAAAGCCGTCGTTGTTTTCAGATCCAAACATTGCCGCCGATTTAAACCCGGCGCCTATTTCCACTCCCTTTACGGCACCTATGGACATTACGGCCTTCGCTATGTTGGCGTCGAGCTTTTCAAAGACCGGCTCTCCAAGCCCGGCCGGCGCCCCCGATACTACGCATTCGATAACGCCGCCCGCCGAATCGCCCTCCCTCATCTTCTGTTCAAGAAGTTCTTCCGCTTTGCGCGAAGCCGCAAGATCCGGCATATAAAGCGGGCTTTTCATTATATCTTCCCGCCTGGCTCTGTGCTCGTCTACCGCGACGCCCCCTATTTCCTTCGCGTACGCGTACACGTCCACACCAAGCTCCTTTAGCGCCTCCGACGCGACGCCGCCCGCCGCTACCCGGCCGATTGTTTCCCGTCCGGAAGAACGGCCGCCGCCCCTATAATCCCTAAAGCCGTATTTTTGCTCAAACGTATAGTCGGCATGGCCAGGCCTGTAATAATTTGCGATTTCTGAATAATCTCCCGAACGCTGCGACTCATTGCGCACCATCATGGATATCGGCGCTCCCGTGGATCTGCCCTCAAATACTCCGGACAGTATTGCCACCGCGTCGCCTTCCTTTCTGGGAGTCGAATATCTGGCATGGCCAGGCCTGCGCCTGTCCAAATACGGCTGTATCCTGCCCTCGTCAATCTTAACTCCCGCCGGACATCCGTCTACCACCACTCCTATTCCCGCGCCGTGGGACTCCCCCCATGTGGTCATTCGAAACATCCTTCCATAAGTAGAGCCCGCCATGACTGATTTCCCTCCTACCTCAAAATATCCGTCAAGCCGATTTTTTTTCTAACTTTTCTCAATGTCTTATTGGCAAAGTATCCCGCCTTTTTCGCGTTTTCCTTTATGATGCCGTCAAGAAGCGCTTTATCCTTTATAATGCGCCCATATTCCTCATGCATGGGCCTTAAAAGCGCGTTCACCGCCTCCGCCGTCGCGTCCTTAAGGCTGCTGTAGTCCTTTCCGTCAAATTCCTTCTCGGCTTCCGCTATGCTCTTTCCGGAGCACGCGCTGTAAATGTCTAACAAATTGCTTATGCCCGGCTTGTCCTGCGAATACCTTATTTCGCTGCCTGAATCAGTAACGGCGCGCCGGCATTTGCGCGCCACCGTATCCTCGTCGTCGGTCAAATATATGCTCCCGTTTGGATTTTCGTCAGTTTTTGACATTTTCTTGGTCGGATCCTGAAGGCTCATGACCCTGGCGCCGCTTTTGCCGTAATATCCTTCCGGCACAGTAAACACGTCGCCATATATGCTGTTGAAGCGCCTGGCTATATCCCTTGTAATCTCGATATGCTGCTGCTGATCCTTTCCCACAGGCACGTAATCGGTCTGGTACAAAAGTATGTCGGCGGCCATAAGCACGGGATATGTATAAAGTCCCGCGTTTATATTGTCGGAATGCTTCGCGGCCTTGTCCTTAAACTGCGTCATCCGGTTAAGCTCGCCAATGTAGGTAAAACATCCAAGTATCCAGCTAAGCTCCGCGTGCGCCGAAACGTGCGACTGAAAATAAATGCAGTTTTTTTCGGGATCCAGCCCCGCGGCAATATAAAGCGCTATAAGGCTCCTCGCCCGTTTTCTAAACTCCGCCGGCTCCTGGCGCACGGTAAGGGAATGCAAATCCATCACGCCGAAAAAGCACTCGTATTCTTCGTTGAGGCTGAGCCAATTTTTAATGGCGCCCAGATAATTTCCAAGCGTAAGGCTGCCTGTCGCCTGTATGCCGCTGTATAAAACTTTTTTGTCGTTTAACATTCGCGCCCCCTCCAATCCAAGAACCTTTCATTTATATAGTATAACCGCCGCGCGCAATTTGTAAAGCAAAAAAGTCTTTGCGAAAAATCCAAAAAACTCCGCCTTTTGACAGAAATATTATTCATGCGATATAATTACGGCGTGGAAATCGAAAACGTTTTTAATGAAAGGCTTTTACGACAATGACGTTTAAAAACAGCATTGAGATGGCGCTGTCCGTGGTCTTGCTGTCCGCCGTTTTGGCCTGCTTTGCGCCAAGAGAACGCGCATACGCAAAAGAGGAGCTGTTTTCGCCGGAAGAGAAGGAATTTATTGAATCGCTCGACGCGCTAAAAGTGGGCTACGTGCCCGACCGCGTCCCAATTTCATACACTGACAAGGACAGCGGGGAGCTATCCGGAGCGTCCAGAATGATTTTTGACCGCATACAAAAAATAAGCGGCCTTAAATTCATCTATTGCCCATTGCCGCAGGGTTCAATTTCCTACAAGTATCTGTCGGACAACGGCTTCGACCTTGTTACGAACGTGGAGTACAATGAGGAAAATCTAAACGCCAGGGGAATCTGCCTAAGCCGTCCCTATCTGCTGGGAAGAAAAGTTATCATCGGGCATGAAGGCGTCGCGATCGATCCCGACAAAAATTTAAAGATTGCCGTCGTAACTGGATCGCAGACCGTAAAAGACGTGCTGAAAAAACAATATCCCAATTTCGAAATAATAAGCTATGACACGATAGAAGAATGCTTTGAAGCGGTAAACAACGACGGCGACGCGGATTTTCTTATACAAAACCAGTACGTTGCCGAGCATCAAATGTCCAAGCCGCAATATACACATCTAAAAATACTGCCCGCGGTGGGACTTGACGACAAGCTCTGTTTTTCGGCCGTTGTTCCGATAAAAGGCTCCGCTTCTAAAAACGCCGCCATAAGGGAAAAAGAACAAATCATTTCCATAATAAACAAGGCAATATCGCAAATATCCGAAGACGACGTGGCAAATTACATCATGCGTGCCGATATGGAAAATCAATACCATGACGCGCCTGCCGATTTTTTTTACCGCTACCGATATCCGGCGATATTTCTTCTTGCCTCCCTTGTCGCGCTGGCCGTAATGGTCTGCGTTCTGATCCGCTCATACATAAGGACTTTGAAAATGCGGGCGGACGCCGAGGCCAAAAGGCAGTTCCTCTCGATGATGAGCCATGAAATAAGGACTCCTTTAAACGGCCTTTTGGGACTCAATTACCTTGCCTCGCAAAATCTTTCAAACGAGGACAGAGCGAAAAAATATCTGCGCCAGTCATCCGATGTGGCAAAATACCTGATGACGCTTGTAAACGACATCCTAGACGCGTCTAAACTGCAGAGGCGTCAGATACAGATTGAAAAAAAGCCCTTTTTGGTTGAGGACATGCTCGCGATGGCAGGTTCCGTCGCCGAAGGCAAAATGAAAGAGAAAAACATCGACTACTCCGTGGAAAAAAACATATCGTACCCATGCCTTGTCGGCGATGAGATACGCGCGGAGCAGGTCCTTATCAATATGCTGGACAACGCTTATAAATTCACGCCGAACGGGGGAAGCGTCCGCTTGTCCGTTTCACAAAAAAAAGGGGATGACGGAAGAATATCCACCCGCCTTTCAGTTTCAGACACGGGCTGCGGCATAACGGAAGAGTTCCAAAAAGTCATTTTCGATTCCTTCGCGCAGGAAAGGAAATCCGTATCGGCCGGAAATCAGGGCGTCGGGCTTGGAATGGCCATAAGCCGCGATCTGGCAAAGCTCATGGATGGAGATTTGACGGTAGAAAGCACATACGGAAAGGGAAGCACCTTTCATTTTACCTTCATGGCGGACTGCGCGGAAGAGACTGAACCTGCCGCGCGTTCCGCTAAAGAACCGGAAGAACAAAACCCCTCCTTTGCGAAAAACATTCTCGTCGCGGAGGACAATGACATAAACGCCGAAATCATGACCGACCTCCTTGAGGACGAAGGATATGCCGTGACGCTTGCCGTAAATGGCAAGGAGGCTGTGGACATTTTTTCGGCGTCGGCGCCTGGAACATACAAATATATACTTATGGACATTATGATGCCCGTAAAGGACGGCTTTGCGGCGACGAGGGATATACGCGCGCTCAACCGCTCCGACGCGCGCGATGTAAAGATAATCGCCTGCACGGCAAACGCGTTTGAAGAAGACATGAAAAAAGCTTTTGAAAGCGGAATGGACGATTTTGTCGCAAAGCCCGTGGACATGGATTCGCTTTTGGAAAAACTTGGCGGCGAATAAAAAAAGGGAGGATCATATCCTCCCTTTTTTTTTTACAGATTTTTTAGCAAATTTCGGCGCCGGACGGCATTTCCTTCTCAGGCCCTACGAGAGCCAGGTTTCCATCCTCGTCCTCGGCGCACAAAAGCATGCCCTCCGACAGTATCCCTGCAAGCTTGACAGGCTTGATGTTTACGAGCACCATTACTTTTTTGCCTACCATTTCCTCCGCGGAATAGCTCTGCCTTATTCCGGATACTATCTGCTTTACCTCGCTCCCTATCTTCACCTGCGAACATAAAAGCTTCTTTGACTTTTTGACTTCCTCGCATGAAATCACCTGGCCGACGCGAAACTGCAATTTTTCAAAATCCTCAATCGTTACTTCAGGCTTTTGCTCGGCGTCCACAACCGCGTCCCCGCTATCCTGCTGCGCCGCGTAAAGCTTTTCCGCCTTTTTTGCCACCTCGTCCGCGTCCATGCGCATAAAAAGTATTTCAGGCTTTTGCTCCACCCTGGCAGGTTTATGGACGCCAAACTTGTCCATGTCGCAAAATCCGCGCTTTTCCACATTTATCTGGCTAAGCGTCTTTTTAGACGTATCGGGCATAAACGGCTCCAACAGACTCGCTCCTATCGCAATGCTTTCAATGATGTTATATAAAACGGTCGAAAGGCGGTCCTTTTTGTCATCGTCCCTTCCAAGCAGCCACGGCTCGGTTTCGTCTATATACTTGTTGCTTCTTTTGAATATGGAAAAAACTTCCGAAATGGCGTCCGCCACACGCAGCTCGTCCATCTTTTGAAACGTCCTTTTCGCAGCGTCAAGCACGAACTTTTTCAGATCATCGTCCACCGGCTCTTTTACGCCCTTATCCTCGGCTATGCCGTCAAGGTATTTGTTAGTCATGGATATAGTTCTGTTGACAAGGTTTCCAAGCGTGTTCGCAAGATCCGAATTCATCCTTTCGACCATAAGGTCCCACGTAATCACCCCGTCGTTTTCAAAAGGCATCTCATGGAGGACAAAATATCTCACCGCGTCGACGCCGAACACGTCCACAAGATCGTCGGCGTAAATTACGTTTCCCTTGGACTTGCTCATCTTGCCGTCGTTTTGCAAAAGCCAAGGATGTCCAAAAATCTGCTTTGGAAGCGGCAAATCAAGGGCCATTAGCATAATCGGCCAATAGATGGTATGAAAGCGCAAAATATCTTTTCCAATCAGATGCAGGTCGGCCGGCCAATATTTCTCAAAGAGGCCTTCTTTGTTTGCATCCTCTTCTCCATCCATGTCAAATCCCAGTCCTGTAATATAATTGCTTAAGGCGTCAATCCACACGTAAATTACGTGCCCTTCGTCA
>CAZTVO010000005.1:0-530 GCA_964617075.1 uncultured Jutongia sp. | reverse complement strand
CGAGGTGCGCGAAACACACAAATCCTGAAGCCCCGGAAGAAGAAAATTATTCATCATCTCATTTTTGCGCGACGCCGGCTGTATAAAATCCGGATGTGAATTTATATGCTCTATAAGCCTGTCGGCGTATTTTCCAAGCCTAAGAAAGTACGCTTCTTCCTTCATCGGCTGACATTCCCGCCCGCAGTCGGGACATTTGCCGTCGACTAGCTGCGACTGCGTGTAAAACGACTCGCACGGCGTGCAGTACATTCCCTCATAAAAGCCTTTGTATATGTCTCCCTTGTCGTAAAGCTTTTTAAAAATCTTTTGCACCTGCTTCTCGTGATATTCATCTGTGGTCCGTATAAACTTGTCGTAGGACGTATTCATCAGATCCCAAATGCTTTTTATCTGTCCCGACACGTCGTCCACGAAACGCTTAGGCGACACGCCGGCCTCTTTAGCCTTGATTTCTATTTTCTGGCCGTGCTCGTCGGTGCCGGTCTGAAATCGGACGTCGTATCCTTGAAGCCGCTTAAACCTCGCGA
>CAZTVO010000004.1:10565-40044 GCA_964617075.1 uncultured Jutongia sp. | reverse complement strand
TACAGTAAGGAAATCGTGTATGAAAAAAGTTGCCAACGATTACTTGACAGTGACCCTGGACAAACGCGGCTATTGACATTTGATATAAAAAGCATTATTGTATTGGTTGCAAAAAGCCGGACATTTCATTTTCCCAAACCGCCGTAAAACCGCGGCAAAAAAGCCGGGCGCGAAACGGCGCACGGGAGCCAAAAAGGAGGAGCCATGGGAATATTAACTCGTTTTAAAGATATCATGTCGTCAAACGTCAACGCGCTTCTAGACAAGGCGGAGGATCCTGAAAAAATGATCGACCAGTGCCTTAGGGATTTAAACGCCGACCTAGGAAAGGTCAAATCGGAAACCGCGGCCGTAATGGCGGACGAAAAGCGCGCAAAGCGCGAGCTTGACGAATGCAGTACCGAGATCGACAAAATTCAGGGATATGCCGCGAAAGCCGTATCGGCGGGAAACGACGACGATGCTAGAAGATTCCTTGAAAAGAAGCAGTCGCTTCTGACAAAACAGGCGCAGCTGCGCCAGACTTACGACGCCGCGCACGCAAATTCTGAAAATATGCGCGCCATGAACGACAAGCTCGTAAAGGACATCGCAGACCTTGAGGGGCGTCGCGACGCAATAAAGACTAAGATAAACGTCGCTCACGCGCAGGAAAAGATCAACAAGATGACCGCGCGCGCGGGAGGCAGCAGCAAATCGATCGGCGCGTTTGAGCGCATGGAGGAAAAAGCGGACAAAATGCTTGACGAGGCAAACGCGATGGCGGAGCTTAACAGCGCGGGAAACGACGACATTGCCGATCTTGAGGCCAAATACGATTCGCCCGCCGCAAACTCCGACGTCGAGGACGAGCTTGCCGCGTTAAAGGCAAGCCTTGGAAAGCAGTAGCGCTGTCACGCTAGTGAAAGGATCCTTATGGTAATTCAATATAAATGCCCTGACTGCGGCGCGGACATGGCTTTCGACAGCTCCACGGGCAGGCTTCGCTGCGGCGCGTGCGGACGCGAGGAACAGATAGACGGGTACAGCGCGCAGGATTTTGAATCCTTTGAGGAGCGCTCCCACTCGTCCTCGTTTAGCGGAGACGATGTCAGCCAGTACAAATGCGCCAATTGCGGCGCCGCAATTTTTACCGATAAAAACACCACGGCCACGGAATGCAGCTTCTGCGGCTCTCCGATGATTTTGGGCGACAGGCTTTCGGGCTCTCTTGCGCCCTCAAAAGTCATTCCGTTTCGCATATCTAGGGAAGAGGCCGAAAAGACTTTTAAAAAATGGTGCGGGCACGGGCTTTTAATGCCTAAAAAATTTAAGCCGGCAGAACGGATAAAATCCCTTACCGGCATGTACGTCCCATTCTGGCTGTACGACTTGCGCGGGCAGGGAGAAGCGATGGCCCGCTGCACAAGGACGTATACGCGCGACGAGGAAGACTATATAGTGTCCGAAACCCGCCACTACGACGTGTACCGCAAAATCGACTTAAGCTACTCTTCCATTCCCGCGGACGCGTCTGAAAAAATGCCGGACGGCCTTATGGACAGGCTTGAACCGTACGACTACGCTGCCATGAAGGATTTTAACGCGCGCTACCTTGCCGGCTTCATATCGGAAAAATACAGCTATACCGACAGGGAAATGTTTCCACGCGCAAAAAAACGGGCGGAAAAACATATGGATGATTTCGTCTACGAAAGCATTCGAGGATATGATTCCAAAACAATCGTCAGCCGCGACTACCGCGTAGGCCAGGTAGGGGCCGAATACGCTCTCCTGCCGGTTTGGATGGTATGCTGCGACTACGAAAATTCGGAATACATGTTCGCCATGAACGGACAGACGGGAAAGGTGGCCGGCAGTCCGCCCGTAAGCAAACCCAAGGCCGCCGCCGCGGCCGCGGCCGTTGCGGGCTGCCTTTTTGCCGTCTGCAGGCTTATAACTTTTTTGATGGGAGGCCCTTTGCTATGAATATGACGCATTTGGGGCGAAAAAACCGCAATATGCCAAAATATGTCCTTTTTTTTGCCTGCATCTGCGCCGCCATGCTTTGCGGCAGACGCGCGGACGCCGCGGCCATAGACGACGGGGCCGCACTCATATCCGACAAAGACGAAGAAAAGCTGCAGGACGCGTGCGACGCAGTATTAAGCAAATATGGCGCCCAGGTTTATATCTGGACCAGCCCGGACGTTGGGGCGGGCGAGGACTGCGGCTTTCTTATGGAAGAATACGTAAGGGCGCGCGAAGACGCCGACTCGGATAATCCGAACGCGATAATTTTGATGGTGGGAACCGGCGCCTCGGGACGCATATATGAAATTCAAGCGTACGGCGACGCGCGCGAAATGATAAACGACCGCCGCCGCGGCCGAATTTTGGACAGTATGCAAAAGGATATGTCTAATGGCGATTATTACGGCGCCATGCGCACATTCTGCGGCAAGGTCGGCCGGTATATGAATGCGTCGCCAAAATTCGACAGCCCGATTTTTTCTCCGCTCGCGCAGCTTGCGGCATGTATCGTGGCCGCGGTCATAATTATTTTTTCGGCAGCCAAAAACTATGCCGGGCGCGCCCCCGGAGGCGGCGAATATTTTGATTCCAGCGACTCAAAAATCATAGGAAGCTTTGAAAGATATACGCATACGACCGTTTCCCGCGTAAAAAAGGCGGACTCCCAAATGGGAGGCGGCGACGGCGAGTCTTACGGAGGATATGAAAGCGGCGGGAGACGCTTTTGATTGCATATGAAAATGCTTGATATTGCTAGGGAGGCAAAACATGGGACTTTTTTCTGGACAATTTGCAAATGTCGTCGAATGGGAAGAATGGCGCGACGACATGATTTTTTGGAAGTGGACGAATCGCGAAATCAAAAAAGGCTCAAAGCTTGTTATAAAACCGGGGCAGGACGCCATTTTTATATATAACGGCAGAATAGAAGGAGTTTTTACCGACGATGGGGAATACGACATAGAATCGCAGATAGTGCCGTTTCTTTCAACGCTAAAAGGCTTTAAATTCGGCTTTGGCAGCGGCATGAGGGCGGAGGTCCTTTTTATAAACACAAAAGAGTTTACGGTAAGGTGGGGCACAAAGTCCCCAATAAACATTCCCGCCGCCTCAATGCCTGGCGGCATCCCGGTGCGCGCCAATGGAACTTTCTCGATGAAAGTGGACGACTACTCCGCGCTGATAGACAAAATTGCCGGCGTACGGCAGCAATACTGCGTCGACGACGTGAAGCCACGCATAACCTCAATACTTGACCAGCTCTTGATGAAATGGATCACAAAAGAGGGAAAGGACATGTTCAACCTCCAGGCAAACGCGTCAGAAATAGCGTACGGCATAAAAAGCGATCTCGACATGCAGATCATAAACGACGGAATCACCGTCACCGGATTTCAAATCATGAGCTTTAGCTACCCGGAACAGGTACAGGAAATGATTGACAAAAACGCCGCCCAGAGCATGATCGGGGATGCGAAAAGATATCAGCAGATATCTCTGGCTGACGCCGTGTCCTCGGGCGGAGGCAAAAGCGCGGCCGCCGAAGCGGCGGGAATGGCTATGGGGCTGCATTTGGCGGGCCAAATGGGGGATCAAGTAAACCGGCCGCACGCGGACAGCGCCCCAAACTACTGCCCGAACTGCGGGCAAAAAACGTCCGGCTCCAGATTCTGCCCAAACTGCGGGCAGAATCTGGAAAACCTTTTTTAACGGACAGGTTCAAACTTTTTTGTGGGCGGTTTTTCGCCCATTTTTTTTTATTGAAATTTGGGAGGAAGACTATGTGGATTGCCGATAAATGGAAAGATTATAAAATACTTGACGCCTCTTCCGGCGAGAAGCTCGAAAAATGGGGAAACTATGTCCTTGTGCGTCCCGACCCGCAGGTGATATGGAACACGAAAAAAAATAATCCGGGATGGAAAAATTATGACGGACGCTACCATCGAAGCAGCGCGGGCGGAGGCAGCTGGGAAAATGTAAATATGCCTGACATTTGGCAAATTGGATACGGCGAGCTGAAATTCAACCTAAAGCCGTTTAAATTCAAACACACCGGCCTGTTTCCCGAGCAGGCCGTAAATTGGGACTGGATATACGACAAAATCAAAAATGCCGGACGCCCGATTAGAGTCCTTAATCTTTTCGCCTACACCGGCGGCGCCACCCTGACGGCGGCCGCCGCCGGCGCGGAGGCAGTCCACGTCGACGCATCCAAAGGCATAGTCTCCTGGGCGAAAGAAAACTCGGTCATATCGGGGCTTAAAGACGCCCCCATACGCTGGATAGTAGACGACTGCGTAAAGTTTGCGCAGCGTGAAGTCAGACGCGGCAATAAATACGACGCGATAATAATGGATCCCCCGTCCTACGGAAGAGGTCCAAACGGCGAACTATGGAAGCTTGAGGCAAATCTTCATCCGCTCATCCAAATCTGCTCAAAGCTTTTGTCAAAAGATCCGCTTTTCCTTCTGATAAATTCATATACCACCGGCCTGCAGCCGGCCGTTCTGTCATACATGATCAACGCCGAGATAGCCAAAAGCCGCGGGGGAAGGACGGATGCTAAGGAGCTTGGCGTCCCCGTTTTAGAAAACGGACTTGCGCTTCCATGCGGCGCGGCCGGACGATGGGAAATTTAATGACGCCTGACCTTGCTGCGATATTGATAGGATTTAGAAATTGTGCTACAATACGGTAAGGCCCATACACGCCATATTGGATACGCCAATTTAAAACCAGAGGAGACGCATATGGCTTTTAATTATGATTTCTGCGTTGCTGCGGCGCTTATCTTGTTAGTAGTGATTATCTATAATTACAGCCTCGGCGAACTGAGGACGCATACAAAAAAGCTATATCTTCTTTTACTTAACTTGTCGCTGCTGTCGGCTCTGGCAGACGTCGCCGAGGGTGTCCTGCGCTCGTGTGCGCTTAAAGACGTCATATGGCTTAATATCCTGGCGGAAACCGTATGCCAGTCGCTGCGTAATATGCTGCCATGCTGGTATTTCATATACATGGCGTCGATAGCGGACAAAATGGAATTTTGGGACAGAAAAATCCTTAAATGGACTCTGCCCGCGGTCGCGGTGCAGCTTCTTATAGTCGTGTCGCCTTTTACGGGCCTGGTTTTTTCGTACGATAAAAATGGATACTCGCGCGGGCCGCTGTGGCTTGTTCCGGCATTGGCGGTATTTTTTTATATGCTGCTAAGCATGATATACGTTCTTAGGAAGGGCGACGCGATTGAAAAAAGATACAAAGTCGTCTCGATCGCGTTTCCGGCCATTTTCATATGCGCCGCCGCCGTCGCGGCGATCCGCCCCTCCCTGTCGCTGTCAAGCTTTGTAATCGCCGTCGACTTTATCATAATGCAGTTCGCGGTGCAGAATCCAAGCTTGATAAACGAAGCGAATGAAAAAGAAATACACGCGAGGCAGATTGCCGAGGAAGCGAATTTTGCGAAAAGCGCCTTCCTTGCCAATATGTCGCATGAAATTAGGACGCCTATAAACGCCATATGCGGCATGGCCGACATTTTGGAGAGGAGCAGCCTGCCGCCTCACGAAATGGAATATGTGCAGACTATACAGGTCGCGGCAAAAAGCCTCCTTACAATCATAAATGACATACTTGATTTTTCCAAAGTCGCGGCGGGCAAGCTCGAACTGTGCCCCGTCGAATACCGCATGGACGAACTGCTTAAGGGCGTTGAAAATATAGTCGCGTCGAAGCTCTATGGAAAGGACATCGAATTTGAGATAAACGTGAAGGCGGGCGTGCCGCTGTTTCTGTACGGCGACAGCCTTAAAATTCACCAAATACTCATAAACATACTTGGCAACGCGGTCAAATTCACCGACAAGGGCAAGATCGTCCTTTCTGTGGACTGGTCGCCTCTTCCCGACGATGGCGCGAACATATTCTTTAAAGTGGCCGACACCGGCATAGGTATAAAAAAAGAGGACATTTCAAAGCTGTTTAACCAGTTCAGCCAGGTAGACGTGATGCGCAACCGCAAAATGGAGGGCACCGGCCTTGGCCTGGCCCTCTCAAAGGGCATCGCGAACATAATGAACGGCGACGTCACGGTAGTCAGCGAATACGGCTCCGGCTCCATATTTACGGTAAACGTAGAGCAAAAAGTGACGCGCCCCGTCGAGCATGATCCGTCTGCGGTCGACGACTATATCGTTTTCCTTTATGGAAATGGCAACGACAACATATGGCAGATGCTTCGCATCCTGGAGCAGATTGGAGTAAAAAACGTACTGATGGACAGCGCGGACGACATAAATTACGAATACTTCGCCCAATACAGCCAGGCAAATAAACTGTTCATGTACAGCTACGAAGATTTCGTACAGCCGGATCTTGGCATGCCCGACAACGTAAAGACAGTCGCCGTGATAGAATACTATACCATCATGAGAAAAGACGCCTCTATAGACATGTACATCAGAAAGCCGTATGACATATTCAAAGTGTATGACTCGCTGTTCGTGAATCGGCCGGACGAGACCGCGAAGCCGTCGGACGAAGAGGTCGTCTTTGACAATGTGCGGGTTGCCGTAGTCGACGACAACAGGGTGAATCTGAAGGTCGCGACAACTCAATTCATGGAACTGAATATACTGGCGGAAGCGTTTTCAAACGGGAAGGCGATTATTCGGGCACTGGAAAAGGGAAGGCGCTACGACGTCATATTCATGGACCACATGATGCCGGAAATGGACGGAGTCGAAACCACGGTCAACATAAGAAAAATGGAAGGCAGCTATTACAAGGAGGTGCCCATAATAGCCCTCACTGCCAACGCCGTGGGCGGCGTCGAGAGCGAGTACAAGGCGGCGGGCATGAACGACTGGCTTTTCAAGCCGATTAACCTAAATCAGCTGAAGGAAAAGCTTGTGCAGCATCTCCCCTCCGAAAAGGCAAAAATCGAGCCGCGCTTATAACTATATTTTCAGACTAATGAGGTGAAGGAGATATGAATCGCGTAGTTGTAACAGGTATGGGGCTTGTAACTCCCATAGGAAACGACGTTAAGACCTTTTGGGAAAACATTCACGCGGGAAAGGTCGGAATAGGCCCTATCAGGAATTTCGATACGTCTAATTATAAGGCCAAACTTTCGGCGGAAGTGCTTGATTTTAACCCCGCCGACTATATGTCGCCTAAAGAGGCAAAACGCATGGACAGGTTCAGCCAGTTTGCGGTTGCCGCCGCAATTCAGGCATTTTCCGACTCGGGCCTTGACATGGCGGATGAGGACGTCTACCGAGTGGGAGTGGCCGTTGGATCCGGCACTGGAAGCCTCATGGGCGTCGAAAGGGAGTACGACAAGCTTGTTGCAAAAGGTCCGTCGCGGATACACCCGCTTTCCGCTCCAATGGTTTTGGGAAATATGGCGGCCGCGAACGTATCGATGAAAATTGGATGCCGCGGAAAATGCCTTGACATAGTCACCGCGTGCGCCACCGGCACCAACTCGATTGGGGAGGCATTTCGCGCGATCCAGCACGGGGAACTGGACGTAGTCGTCGCCGGGGGCGTCGACAGCTCCGTATGCAGATTCGGCGTCGCTACGTTTCAGGCGCTTACCGCGCTAAGCACTTCCGAAGATCCTCTTCAGGCGTCGATTCCTTTCGACAGGAAACGTGAAGGCTTCGTAACGGGCGAAGGAGCGGGAATATTGATTTTAGAAGAACTTGAACACGCCTTGAAAAGGAACGCGCATATATATGCCGAAATCGGCGGATACGGAGCCACGTGCGATGCCAGCCACCTCACCGCGCCGCTAGAAGACGGAACGGGAGCGGCCATGGCCATGGAGCTCGCGCTAAAAGACGCGGGGCTTTCCCCAGAGGACGTAGACTACATAAATGCCCATGGCACCGGCACTCCCATGAACGACAGGCTGGAAACGAAAGCGATAAAGCTGGCTTTTAAAGACCACGCGTATAAGGTAAAAATCAATTCCACAAAATCCATGATAGGACACCTGTTTGGCGGCGGGGGCGCGGTGGAGCTTATCGTTTGCATAAACTCGATCAATGAAGGCTACATCCACCAGACGGTCGGCCTAGTCGACGACGATCCAGAATGCGACCTTGACTATATGAAAGGAAGCGGCGCGTACATGCCCGTAAACGTGGCAATAAGCAATTCATTCGGTTTCGGCGGCCACAACGCAACTGTTCTCGTAAAAAAATTTGAATAACGACGCAAAGAAGGGAGAGTGGGTGCTTATGAGTGAAAAAATCTTGACGGAGGAAAAAGACGCCTTTGGCGGCATTTCCCCGGATGAACTGCTGATTCTGCTCGATTCGTCCGAAAGCGCGATGTTTGTCTGCAAGTCCGCGCCTGATATGGAGCTAATCTATGCCAATGACAGATTTTACTCCATACTTCAATACACGTCTGAGGAATATAGAGAAAAATTCGGAAACAGCCTTCTCGCGTCCGTGCTTCCCGAGGAAAAGCAGAAGGTTCGCAGCCTGATAGCGCGCCAGGCGGCTTTTGGCGGAAATTTAAAGCTTGAATACCGGGCGATGCGCAAGGACGGTGCGATAATATGGCTTTCGATGTCGGCAAAAGTAGTTATAAAGGACGGCCAAACGATATACTACAGCTCCTTTATAGATGTAACCAACAGCAAAAACGCCATAGACGAAGGATACAATGCCAAACGTGAGGCCGACTTGATGGCAAACAGCATACCCGGAGGCGTAATCAAGGTAAGGATGACCGATTTTATGCTTGTCTACGCAAACGACGGGTATTTTATGCTTACCGGGTATTCAAGAGCGGAATTCCACGCGAAGTTTGGGGAATATTGCGACGGCATCATTTTCGAGGACGACAGGGACCGCGTCATACAGGCTACGAAAGAATCTATTGAAAACCACGGACTTATAGGCCAGGAGTGCAGAATACTCTCGAAAAACGGCAAAATAAGGTGGGTATATGTAAATGGGCGCAGGGTCGACAGCGATGCCGGAGGCGAGCCAATCTACCTGTGCGTGTTGACGGACATAACGGCGAGAAAGGAAATCGAAGCCGAACTTGAGGACAGCGTAAAAAGAGCGGACGTTATCGCCAACTATCTTAAAGCCGCGGTGTGGACTTACGACGTAGCGTCAAATTCGCTTAAATTTAACGTCAGCGCCGACACTACCTACTCGATTGTAAACACAATCGACGGAGCCATGGATTTTGACAGGCTTATCGACGCCATACACCCGGACGAAGCAGACAAATTTAAATCGAACTTTAACAAAATAAAAGAAAAGGTCGGACAGTCGCGAGGAATATACAGAATGAAAAGCGGAAATGGTGTTTACAGGAATATAGAAATTTCCGCGATATCTATAGGCGAAAAAGGGGCTTTGCCTGAGAAAATATATGGAATGCTCATGCTTTTGGACGGAAATCCCGCGGAAAGAATGCAGGAAGCCGCCGACGCGAACATGGAAAACCGCCTTGCTTCGATGGCAAATTCCGCAAGGGCGAAATCAGAGGATCATATAACAAACTTGATGTCGTATTCCGATTTCTTAGTCAAGGCCGACAAAGTCATTAAAAGCAGGAGCGAGGACTCCCACTACGCCATAGTGTGCGCCGACATCAACGAATTTTTAAAATTCAATCATCATTACGGATTTTCAATAAGCAACGAAATTTTAAAGGTGTTTTCAAAGGTGCTTCTCGAAAATATTGCCAGGGAAGGCCTGTGCACAAGAGTCGACGGAGACTATTTCGTGGCAATGTTTAAATACGAAAGCCACAAGGAACTTTTAAAAATGATGTCGTCTATGGTGCGCTCCAAAGAAGAATACGACGAAAATGACGGCAGCGTCAAATTCGGCACTACCACCGGCATTTACCTCATACAGCCCGAAGACGTCGAACTTTTCGACATGCTTGAAAAGGCGGATTTGGCGAGAAGAAGCATCAAGGGCCTTATGGGAAACCACTACGCAATCTATACAGAGGATCTGCAGAAAGACAAATTCAGGGAAGAGGAGATAATAGACCAAATAGACGACGCGATGAGAACGCGAAACATAGAAATATTTTATATGCCGAGGATATTTCAAAATAAGGACAATGTCATTGGATGCAAGGCAATCCCCCGCATTCAGCTAAGCGACGGACAGTATATCGAGTCGGTCAATCTTTTGAGATATGTTGAAAGAGGCGGCAAGTTAAATGATTTCGCGTTTGTTTCCCTTGCCTCCGCCTGCGGCAACATGGGCGCGTGGAAAAAGCAGGGAAATAAAATCGTCCCGCTCTCCATTGAAATGACCGCGTCGGAGCTTTCCATACAAAACGCCGCCGACATAATTGACGATATTGTGGTAAAACAAAACGGCCTGGATCCGGGCAGCATCATATTTGAGATCCAGGAAAGATATTTCGCGGAAGCTACCACGGTTTTTGACATGACGATATCCTCCCTGCACCAGAGGGGATACAACATAGTCATAAGCAGGTTCGGATCCAACCATACGGCCGTAAACGCCATGCGCAGGCTTCCCGTAACCGGCATAAAGTTTCATGGCGGCTTTTTCAACAGAAACATGGACAACAAAAAAGAAAAAATCATATTAAGCAATATCGTAAAAACGGCCAAGGAACTCGACATGACGGTTACGTGTGGAGGAATACAGACCGAAGCTCAGGAAAAATTTGCCAGGGAAATTGGCTGCGAGGTGTTTGAAGGCGAAATGTATTATGGAAAAGTAAAGCATAACATACTTGAAAAATTTTTCCTTTCCAATTAACGACGCGCGATTCGGAGGGCATGGTAAAATGGCAAATAATCACGTAAAAAAGATGTTGTCGGCAATAACGGCTGCCGCCGTGGCAATAGCTGCTGCCGCGTCAGCGCCGGCGTACACGGAATCCGCCGCAGGGCCCGCGAGGCCCGAGTTTAAAATTGTAAAAAGGACAAAAAAGTCGGCGACCCTAAAAATAGGCAAAACAAGAAACGCTACAGGATATCAAATTTTTATGTCAAACTCGCATAACGGGAAGTTTGTCCAGACGGCGGCAACAAGAATGCGTACCGTCAAGCTGACAAAATTGAAAAAAAACAAAGCATATTACGTAAAAATCAGGGCATACAAGACGGTAGGATACCGGATAACGCTTGGCCGCTTTTCAAAAACGATAAAAATCGATAAATTTAAAAAAGACGTGCCATCAAGCCCGGGAGGCGAAAGTCCTACGCCTGTTCCGAGCCCTCTTCCTACGCTTGAACCCGGTCAGACCGCGGCCCCTACGCTTGAGCCCGGCCAGACCGCGGCTCCCACGCCCGAACCGGAACTGAACGCGCCGCCGGCGTGATGAAAATGATTAAAATTTAGATGGCCATGACCGAAATAATACTTATAAATATCGTCTGTCTGACGGCGCAGCGGCACAAAGGAGACATTTATAATGCTGGATATGAAATTCCTGCGGGAAAACCCGGATATTGTAAAACAAAACATTAAAAACAAGTTTCAGGATGAAAAGCTTCCACTGGTGGACGAGGTAATCGAACTTGACGCGAAGGCGCGAAGGGCGCAGCAGGAAGCCGACGATTTGAGAGCCGAAAGGAAAAAGATCTCTAAGGAGATAGGATCTTTAATTGGACAGGGAAAGACAGAAGAAGCACAAAAAAAGAAAGAAGAAGTGAATAAAAATTCCGCGCGGCTTGAAGAGCTGGCCGCGAGTCAAAAAGAGCTTCATAAAAAAGTTGAGAAAATTATGATGTCTATCCCCAACATCATCGATCCTAGCGTTCCCATAGGAAGAAATGACAGTGAAAATGTGGAGCTTGAAAGATTCGGCGAGCCGATTGTGCCAGATTTTGAAATACCATACCATACGGAAATCATGGAAAACTTCGGAGGCATAGACATCGATGCCGCGGGCAAAGTGGCCGGCAACGGCTTCTACTATCTTATGGGCGATATAGCGAGGCTGCACTCGGCGGTAATATCCTACGCGAGAGATTTTATGATTGACAGGGGATTCACGTACTGCGTCCCGCCGTTCATGATTAGAAGCAACGTCGTCACCGGCGTAATGAGCTTTGCCGAAATGGACTCGATGATGTACAAAATCGAGGACGAGGACCTGTATTTAATCGGCACAAGCGAACATTCCATGATTGGAAAATTCATAGATACGATTACGGATGAAAAAGAGCTTCCGAAAACGCTCACGAGCTATTCCCCCTGCTTTCGCAAAGAAAAAGGCGCCCATGGCATTGAAGAGCGCGGAGTGTACCGCATACATCAATTCGAAAAGCAGGAAATGATTGTCGTATGCAGGCCGGAGGAAAGCCCCGTCTGGTTTGAGAAGCTGTGGAAAAACACGGTCGATCTATTTAGAACGCTTGACATACCGGTGCGCACATTGGAATGCTGCTCGGGCGACTTAGCCGACCTCAAGGTAAAATCCATAGACGTCGAGGCATGGTCTCCAAGGCAGAAGAAATATTTTGAGGTGGGAAGCTGTTCAAATCTGGGCGACGCCCAGGCAAGACGTCTTAAAATACGCGTACGCAGGGAGGACGGGAGCAAATATTTCGCGCATACGTTAAACAATACAGTAGTCGCTCCTCCGCGCATGCTTATAGCCTTTTTGGAAAACAATCTTATGGCAGATGGAAATGTACGCATTCCAAAAGCTTTGCGGCCGTATATGGGGAATAAGGAATTTTTGAGCAGGTAATGGGGCGGCAATAATGGGCAAAACAAAAGTATTGGAGGGGTTTTTATGAGAAGAATAGCAGGTCAGGGAGACGAAAAGCGCGTTAGGGAATGCAAGCAGTGCGGGCGTACGTTAAACGACTTGTACAAGGACGACATATGTCCCGCTTGCATGGAGATGAACCTTTTTTCAGAGGTGAAAGAATACATCCGCTCCAACGATGTAAGGGAAACCGACGTCGCCGAGCATTTCAACATACCTGTATCGAAGGTACGCGGCTGGATAAAGGAAGGAAGGATACAATACAAGACTAAATCCGGACAAACCGTATCCGGAATGTACTGCCAGGTATGCGGAAAAGCCATAGAGTTTGGAACTCTTTGCCCTGAATGCAGAAAGATGCAAAAGCTTCAAGTAGTAACAAAGCAATACGGAGAAACAAAGGCGGACGAGATGTACTTTTTGGGAAAAGGGGAAAAAAAATAGACGCGCCTACGCGGGGCAGACCCGCCGCGCGGTCAGGCATGGCGTTCTTCGGCGCCTTTTCGCAGCGTCAGAGCGCCATGCTCCATCTCGTATACTTTGTCGCACAATATCCCTATATCCTCCGATGAATGGGAGGCCATAAGAATTGCCTTGCCCTCTTCTTTCAGCTTTAAAAAATATTCCCTCATCTCTTCCACCCCTTCTTTGTCCAGCCCGTTAAAAGGCTCATCCAAAATCAAAACCCCCGGATCTTCCATGATTGCCTGGGCAAGCCCAAGGCGCTGCTTCATGCCAAGTGAGTATTTTTTAACCGGCTTTTTTAGGTCGGGATCAAGGCCGACAACCTCCATCGCGTCCCTTATCTTTTCCTCGCCTATTTTATGCTGAATCGACGCCAAAAGCTTTAAATTCTTTATTCCGGAATAATATGGAATAAATCCGGGCGCTTCTATTATGATTCCTGCGTCAGGGATAAAATCCACGTCCCGTCCGATTTTTTTTTCTGATACCGATATCTCGCCTTCGGTCGGATGCACAAATCCGCAAATGCACTTCATCAGCATAGTCTTGCCACTGCCGTTTCTCCCCACTATGCCGCAGATCTCGCCCTTGACGCACCGCATATTTACATTTTTTAAAATGTTGTTCTTTTTAATGCTCAATGAAACATCTCTAACATCTATCATCGCGGCACTTCCCCCTATCTTAATGCTTATTATTTGATCTTTGATCCCCGCTGCAAAAGATGCCACGCGCGGCTAAAAATTTCTGTTTTTTAGAGCCTTTACTGACGCAAAAATCAGTATTGGCTGCAGCACGGCAAAATAAAGATAAGAAAGTCCTATCGAAACAGACATTTTTTTGTACACGTACACGTTATGCATAGCCAGGACGGCATGGCAAAACGGCGAAATCCACATCGCCGGCGCGTGGTATTCATTAAATAACGCGACAAAAATAATGAGCGCTACGTTTAGGACAATACCTATCAGCTTTTTATGTATAATTGAGAAAAAAAGAACCGCCGTCCCCATAAACGTCAGGCACAGTATCAGCAATAAGACTCCGTTTAGCGCCGAGGAAAATGGCAGGTAGTACTTAAATACCTGCTGATCGATATAGCGGTTGCCATTCAGCAAAAGCCCCTTATACTCCGATTCGTAATTCACGGTAAAATTGCTCCATACATTGCCCCAAAAACTGTACCTTGCGCACACCGCCATAGATCCCGCCAGCAAAATAAGAACGTACGCGGACGCGCAGACGGCAATCTGGAGCATTTCTCCCAAAATCCATTGAACTTTCCCCGTACGGTATATGATAAAAAGCTGGTCGCTGTCCAGCCGCGGGACATCCGTAAGGATGAAAATAAATCCTATGCAGAAAAATATTACATAGTACCAATGATTTACGCACATGATGAATCCTTCAAAAATGCCAAGCGGCTCCCCCACGCGCTCGGCGTTTTCCACCATTTTATTTACTCCATTGTCCAGAATAAATATGATGGCCAAGAGTAAAAATATCATCTTGCGGTCTGAAAGCGTTTTGTAAAGACTTGCTTGAAAAACGAGGAGTACTTTATTTTTGCTGCCGCCATTTGCCCTATTTCCCATTTTATTCATTCCTTTTTACAATCAGGCGCGCCGGCCTTTATGGCCCTCACGCGCTTAAGTCAAGCCTTCTCCTGGACAGACATGCCGCCATGAAATAATTAAAGCAGATGATCGCCAAAGAAAGTGCCAAAGCCAAAAGTTCCCTGTTTTCATAAAATCCGCCATGGCCGGCAAAATGCAAAAACATCGGATTTAAAATATCCGCGGCAATTCCCGCGCCCTCTATTCCATCCGAAAGATATTTCGCCGACATCTCCTCCACAATCCTGGTCTGCAGATATGAGACAAGAATCGTAACCCCGAACACGGTGTAGCGCTCCCTAAGCCAGAAAGACATCCACAGGCAGAAAGACGCGCATTGGACGGCGTAAACGCAAAAATAAAGCACGCCTTTGCATATATTGTATATTATTGGAGAAAAAGACATTTCTCCGATGTCCTCCGGCATAATCCCCGTAATCGAGGAGTAAAGTATCGGGAAAGCCTCATGGCTTATGGGCATCTTGTCAAAAAAAAGATAAAGCGTGACATAATAAAGGCCCACCGCAGTTAAAAGAACAAAAACTGCGCTTACGGCGTTGCCAACAATTTTCGACAGATAAAAACGCCTAATCGAACACCTGTGCAAAATCCACTTCTTGTTTCCCGTCTCGACTTCTTCTATATAACTGATCGCGCTTGGCAGCCCGCAGATAAGCGGCATCAGAATCGGCAGATACAAATTGTCAGTCCATACAAAATACATCCTAAGCAGATATGAGGACTGCATCGACGCCCGCCATCCGGGATCATGATATTTATTCCAAATCGCGCCTAAAACAGTCGCTCTTTCTCCGCTGGGCAAAACAGCCTCGCAGTCGCCAAGCAAAAACATAAAATAAAGGAACAGCACAAGAATTGGGGTCCAAAAATTAAAAATGTCCTTTTTTATTTCAGTTCTTATCATCCGACTCCCCCCCATCCCGTTATTTTACGCCCTTAATCAGAGCTGGAAAAATCTGCTTTCCGCCGCGTAATCTGTCTTTCTGTGAATAAAAATATCATCTTTTGTAAAAAAAGTCAATAATAATTTGCTCAAAACGTTAATAAGATTATTTGTCAGAAACAGAAACTTTATACTGTGTTTTAAAATGACGATTCGGCGTCATATTGACATATCTTCCTTATAATAGTATCATAAAAAAGATTTTTAACGGTCATAAAGGAAGGGATGTTTACATGATTCACATCAATGGCGAGGATGTTGACGCCGCCGGAAAAACATTGAACGACTACCTTAATGAGAATGGCTTTTCGCCGGAGAGCATAGCGGTTGAGTGCAACGAGACGATAATTCCAAAAGAAAGGTACTCCGATTTTATTTTAAAAGACGGAGACACGGTAGAAATTGTAAGTTTTGTAGGAGGAGGAAAATAAAAATGGAGGACGACGCGCTTATACTGGGCGGAAAAAAATTTACTTCGCGTTTTATCCTAGGCTCCGGCAAATATTCGATGGAACTGATTAAAGCCGCTGTCAAAAACGCCGGCGCGCAGATTATTACGCTTGCGGTACGCAGGGCAAATACAAAAAAGGGAGAAAGCATACTTGAATATATTCCCGACAACGTGACTCTTCTTCCAAACACGTCGGGCGCAAGGGACGCAAAGGAAGCCGTAAGAATCGCGAGAATGTCAAGAGAACTTGGCTGCGGCGATTTTGTAAAAATAGAAATAATGAAAGACAGCAAGTACCTCCTCCCCGACAACGCGGAAACGATAAAGGCGACTAAAATATTGGCGGACGAGGGCTTCATACCTCTTCCCTACATGTATCCCGATTTGTACGCGGCAAGAGCCTTAGCGGACGCCGGCGCGGCGGCGGTCATGCCATTAGCGGCCCCGATAGGGTCAAACAAGGGACTTGCCGCGAAAGAATTTATACAAATCCTTATAAACGAGATTGACCTGCCAATAATAGTCGACGCCGGAATCGGCAGGCCGTCGCAGGCCTGCGAGGCCATGGAAATGGGCGCGGCGGCGATTATGGCAAATACGGCTATCGCCACGGCGGGCGATATAGCCGCCATGGCGACATCATTTAAATTGGCAGTCGAGGCGGGAAGAAACGCGTATCTTGCTGGACTTGGACGCGTTCTCGAACGCGGGGCGTCCTCCTCCGATCCCCTCACGGGATTTCTTCGTGACTAAAATCTATAAATACGCCCCCTTTACGCGGCGCGGAGGGCAACGTAAAATTTAGGAGTGATTTTTGATGGACGAAAGCCAATATTTCATCGATTCAAATAAACTAAGCTGTGACGCTCTGCGGCACAAGCATCTGATCGAAAGCGATCCATCCGCGAGAACCTGCCATATGGAATACATGGACGGCATGGAAAGAATTTCCTCCGATATAATGGAGCGCGTGCTTTCCGAGGCTTCATCTTACGACTGCGAAAAATATGCAAAAAGCGACGTCCGGCGCGCGCTTGACTCGGAAACGTGCGGCATAGAAGGCTTTAAGGCCCTTCTGTCGCCCGCCGCCGACTCCTGCTTAGAACAGATGGCAGAAAGGGCAAAAATTGAAACAAGCAGGCATTTTGGAAATACGGTATATCTTTTCACGCCTCTTTACATTGCCAACTACTGTGAAAATTATTGCGTTTACTGCGGCTTTAACTGCTACAACGACATCAGCCGCAAAAAACTTGACGATGGCGAGATTGAACATGAGATGAAGGTGATCGCCGATTCGGGCATAGAGGAAATACTTATTTTAACCGGCGAGAGCAGAGCCGCGAGCAGCGTAAAATACATAGGAAAAGCATGCCAGCTTGCGCGCGGATATTTCCGCAATGTGGGGCTTGAAATCTATCCCGTAAATACGGATGAATACAGCTATCTGCATGAATGCGGAGCGGATTACGTCACTGTCTTTCAAGAAACGTATGATCCGGATAGATATGAAAAGCTGCATCTGATGGGCCGCAAAAGGGTTTTTCCATACAGATTCGAGGCGCAGGAAAGGGCCATTATGGGAGGCATGAGGGGCGTTGGCCTTTCGGCCCTCCTAGGCCTTTCCGACTTTAGAAAAGACGCTCTCGCAACCGCGCTTCACGCTTATTATCTCCAAAGGAAGTACCCTCACGTCGAGTATTCTTTGTCGTGTCCAAGGCTTAGGCCTATTGTAAACAACAGCCAAATCAATCCGCATGACGTGCATGAGCGCCAGCTATGCCAGATACTTTGCGCGTACAGAATATTTCTCCCGTACGTAAACATAACCGTTTCATCCAGGGAGCAGAAGCATTTTCGCGACGGCATAGCAAAAATAGCGGCTACAAAAATATCGGCAGGCGTTTCCACTGGAATAGGGGACCACGAAAGCAAATATAGAAAAACCGCGTCAGTCGACACAGGCGACGAGCAGTTTGAAATTGCGGATTCCAGAAGCTTTGACGAAATGTATGGCGACATGTCAAAAGAGGGACTCCAGCCCGTCTTAAACGACTATATCTATATATAATTCATTGATTGATGCGGCCATACAGGCTGTGGAGGTACGTATTATGGACGACGCTAATTTTTTTAATAAAGAATATAAAAAGATATGCGTTACCAACCGCCATCTCGCGTCCGGAAATTTTTTGGATAGAATCGAGATCGTGTTAAACGGGGGCTGCGCGCCGGATATTTTAATCCTTAGAGAAAAAGACTTGTGGGAGCGTGAGTACGCCGCGCTCGCAAAAAAAATATCAAAGCTTTGCGCGAACGCGGGAACAGAATTCATAATTCACACTTTTAAGGAAACGGCCGAAAAGCTTGGCGAAAAAAAAATCCATCTTTCCATGTCCGCGCTTGAGGACATGTCTGAGGACGAACGTGCTAAATTCGACGTCATAGGCGCGTCGATTCATTCAAAAGAAGAGGCCGCGAGGGCGGCAAAACTTGGCACGTCTTATGTCGTCGCCGGGCATATCTTTGAAACGGACTGCAAAAAGGGCAAAGAGCCAAAAGGGACGGGATTTTTAAAGGAAATATGCGGCATGCTTTCAATACCGGTATACGCGATAGGAGGAATAAATGAAAAAAACGCCATGTCATGCGTAAAAGCCGGCGCCGCAGGAATATGCATGATGTCGGGATATATGAGCGGCAAAGATTTGCCGCTTTTTACAAATTAAAAAACCGCGGACTCCAAAAAAAGGAATCCGCGGCAAAAATACGCAAGCACGCTTTATGACAAATATTCCGTATAATCCTGAGCTGATGTTTTTCCGCTCTTCCAGTCTTCCATCTTCTGCTCCGTGGCATCGAGCGTACGCTGACAAATGTCTGGCAGGTCGTCGCCCCAAGCGGCCGTAGCCCTGTCGAATCCCTTTTTAATCGCCTCCATCATCTCGTCCGCCTTTTCAGTGTTCCCGCCTGAAAGCGCTATCGCCATGCTCACCAGCCTGTCGGAGGTCTTGTTTACTCCCCAGTATCCGTCCTCGGAAATATCCTGCTGTGCCTGAGCGATGGTCGCGGGATCCGCCATCGCGGCAGCCTGCTTAAAAAGTCCTGAAAGATTTTTTGAATTGGCCGTATTATACTTGTTGCCCTGCTGCGTAAAGAGCTTCTCAACGAGAGAACGCATAGACTCGGCCCTCGCCTGCTGGTCGGCCTTTAACTTTGAAACAATCGCGTCCCTGTCATATATCTGATTCGCGCTGTCCCTCTTCTTCTCGGCGCTCTTCTCGTATACGACGCCTTTTTTCGCAAGCTCTTTTGAGTCAGCTTCCTCTTCCTTTTCAACATTCTTTGCGGCGCCAGCCGCCGTAGTCTCATACTTAGGCAGCGCTTCCGATATAGATGATATGCTCATATCCTTTAATCCTCCCTTTCCTTAAAGCATCGCGGCAGGACAGCCCCGCCCGCCGGATATCAAAAAATCCATCGCCCGCGTGGATCAAATGGATAAATCTCCGTAACCGCGGACGGCCCTTGTACGGGGACGGCCGTCCACTGTACCATTTATATCGGATATATGACTAGATAAATTTAGTAAAATCGCCAAAAAAAAGAAAAATTTTGAGCTTAGCACGCGAAAGGCCTGCAGATTGCGACATCAAAGCCGGCGTACTTTTTTTTCGCCTTTTCCGACGCGGCCATAGCCTCTTTTTCATTTGCAAATATCCCGTACGTCGTGGGCCCGCTTCCGCTCATTATGGCAGACATTGCCCCGTTTTCCTTCAAGAAGGCCTTAAGCTCCCCTATTATCGGATATTTTGGTATTGTGACCGTCTCAAGCACGTTTGAGACGCGGCGCGCGATGCCGCTTAAATTTCCTTTTTTTATGGCCTCAACCATTCCATCGGTATCAGGACGGGGCGAAACGCTTTCCATATCAAGACGCGCGTAGACTTTAGCCGTGCTTACCGAAACATCCGGCTTTATAAGCAAAATCCACATAGGCGGCAGAGGCGGCAGGGGCGTTAGGATTTCTCCTATGCCCTCGGAAAGCATAGTTCCCTTTTTCACGCAAAAAGGCACGTCGGCGCCAAGCGCCGCGCCTATGCCTGACAGTTCGTCATTTGTCAGACTAAGGCCGCACAGCCTGTTTATGCCCTCAAGCGCCGCGGCGCAGTCCGCGCTTCCGCCCGCAAGTCCCGCGGCCGCCGGTATATTTTTTTCAATATAAATATCGAACCCGCATCCAATGCCAAACTTTTTCTTCATAAGAAGCGCGGCCTTATACGCGATGTTTTCTTCCGGCAAAATTTCATCCGGCAGCTCCTTGTTCATGCGCACCCTTATTCCGTCCTTTTCATCAGCCGAAAAATAGCCGTCCGCTTCACGCGGCAAAACACGCAGAACCCTGACCTCGTCGTAAATGTCAATCGTCTGCATTACAGTCCTCAAATCGTGGTACCCGTCCGGGCGCCGCCCCACAACGTCCAGCGTAAGATTCACTTTTGCGGGCGCCTTTATTTTTACCATATTGTCCGAAATCCCCTTCACCTCGTCATTTGTCTCCTTCCAAATTTGATATTGCCCGCAAAAGTCCGGCTTCATCCGGCGCGGACGTCTTTTTGCTTGGACGCCCTTATTATACACCTTACCTTTGACGGCGCAACGAGGAAAAGAGACGCCAACGATTACTTGACAGTGACCCAAATGACATCAAGTGGCAAACTCGGGTAGATTTATAGTTTTCTTCATGCTATAATGGACGCCGAGACAAATTTTTATCTTAAAAAATTTTAGGTTGAGATATGAAGCGAAGCAGAAAAAGAAAGAAAAGGGCCATAAGGCTGATTTTGCCGCTGTCCGCCGTTTTAGCCGCGGCGTTTGCCGTCGCGCTCGTATGCCTGCGCACAAACCACCGCGCGCAGAGCGGCGATTCCGCGTCGTCTAACGATTACGGCAAGGAAGGAAAATACTATAACAGCGGCAAAAACGGCAAGGACGATGATATAGAAGAGATCGCCAACAGCACCGACGCCCCATTTATAAAAGTCAATACGGATCCGTCAAGCTTTACGGTTCTTGTAAACAGGAACTATCCGCTGCCCGCCGACTACGTGCCGGAGGATTTGACAATTCCAAACGTAGGATACAGCTACAGCGGCATCTATGAAAAAAGCTATATGCGAAAGGCAGCCGCGGACGCCCTTGAAAAAATGTTTAAATCGGCGCAAAGAAAGAAGGGCTATATCCTAAAGGTCGTGTCCGCCTACCGGTCATACGACAGGCAGAAGGCAATATATGAAAACAACGTCAATACGCGCGGAGAGGAGCAGACCAACAAGGTATCCGCAAAACCTGGAACAAGCGAGCACCAGACGGGGCTTGCCATCGATATATCCTCAGATGACGTGGGCTGCGCCTTAGACAAGTCGTTCGCGAAATGCCCGGAGGGCAGGTGGGTTGCGAAAAACTGCCACAAATTCGGCTTTATCATACGATATCCAAAAAACAAGTCGCGCATAACCGGCTATGAATACGAACCATGGCACGTAAGATACTTAGGCAAAGACATGGCAAAATACCTGCATAAGAAAAAACTTACGCTGGAAGAATACTATCAGACGACCACCGTAGATGAACAGGTTACAAGCACCGATTACGTAAACGACTCCGACGTCGGCTGGCCAAACGGCTCCCCAATCACTGTGGCTCCTACGCCAAAAACCGACGCGTACCAATACAAGAAAGTGATTCCACAGCCTACGGATACGCCAATTTATAAGGACACTCAGACCCAGGCGCCCGAACCGTCAAAAACGCCAAGGCCGTCAAAAGCTCCGAAGCCGTCAAGGACGCCAAAACCGTCAAGAACGCCAAAACCGTCAAAAACGCCAAAGCCGTTAAAAACGCCAGAGCCGTCCGATGCCCCGGAAAGCACCGCGCCTCAGCAAACGCAGGCCCCGGCGCAAACCTCCCTCCCTCCGCAGTCTGCCGCGCCGGAAACTGCTGAAAATCCGACGCCCGCCTTGCCGGAGCCTGACGGACGCGGCGTCCAGTAAAATAAAATACGGAAAGGAAGCCCCGGAAACGCGCTTTTTCGCGCACCCGGCAAAAATAAAATGAGACTTGTACTTGTTGCGCTTTTTTTAATGCTGTATGCCATCTTTACCATTCCCATGGTTCCTATAGAGTGGGCGATTGGCAGGATTTCTCCGGAAAAAAAAGCCGCGGTCGCGCAAAAGTGCGTGATCGCGGGCTTTAGGGCGGTGCTGTTTTTATCTGGCGTAAAGCTTGTCGTGAAGGGACGCGAAAATATAATACGCGACCGAGGCGCGCTTTATGTGTACAATCATAGAGGTTTTTTCGACATACTTGTCGGCTACGTCACGGCTCCAATCCCCACGGCATTCGTATCGAAGAAGGAGATTGCCAAGGTTCCCATGGTGTCTTGGTGGATGAAATGCATGAACTGCCTTTTTTTGGACAGGGAAGACATAAGACAGGGACTGGATACGATACTAAAAGGCGCTGAATTGATAAAAAACGGAACCTCCGTCTACATCGCGCCCGAGGGAACTAGAAACAAGGGAAAAGAGCTTTTGGAATTCCACGAGGCAAGCTTTAAAATGGCCAGCAAGTCAAAATGCCCGATAGTGCCGGTTGCGATCAACAACACCGACGACGTGTTTGAAAACCATATGCCATGGATACGCGGCCAGCGCGTAGTGATTGAGTATTGCGAACCAATCTACATAGACTCGCTTGAAAAAAGCCAAAAAAAACACGTAGGAAAGATTGTGCGCGGCATACTTAGCGAAAAAATCGAACAAAACGCCAAACTGTAGACGCGGCCAGCGCGTTTGCCGGCTCGGTACGAAAAATAAATCCACGAAAGGAAGCTTTGCACAAATTATGAATAACAACTTCATGATCGCGCCCGTGTTGGGCATACATGTATTTACGATAGTTATAATCGTGATTTTAGTCCTACTAATAGCCGCGGCTGTCGCTCTCGCCATTTACGGCAGGAAGCTTCAGAAAAAGCAGGACGAGGCTCAAAAGGAAATGAAGGCGGCCTCTCAAAGCATATCAATGCTTGTCATTGACAAAAAACGTATGAAGCTTAAGGAAACCGGGCTTCCAAAAGTCATAATAGAACAGACTCCTAAATTCTTAAGAGGCCAGAAGGTTCCGATAGTAAAAGCCAAAGTAGGCCCAAAAATCATGCCGCTTATATGCGACGAAAAAGTTTTTGAGCTTATTCCCGTAAAAAAAGAAATACGCGCGGTGGTAAGCGGCATCTACATCATGGAAGTTCGGGGATTAAGATCCAACTTGGAGTCTAAGCCCAAAAAAGTTAAATTTTCACAAAAAATCAAAGCCAAATTTTCAAAAAAAGAAAAACAGCCGTAATCGGCGTTTCGCCGTATTGACATGCTATATTGAACGTATGTTTATAAGTATGCTGCAGTCCGATACGTGGCTGTAGTTTATATCAAGCCCATAGTCGATGCCCACGTCTATGGACTCCTCGTTCCTGCTTATGGAAAGCCTGGACGTGACCATGCCAACATGCAAAGTTCCGTATGGAGTTTCGTATATGCCCGCGTGCTGGTATCCCGCCTTAAATACCATTTCCGTCGTAACGTACCCGCGCTTTGTGAGCGTCACAAGACCGTCGCCGATTTTAAGCACATTTTTTACGACAGAAAACCCGCCCGCGCCGGCGTCGCCCACGTGCTCGTCGTAGGCAACCACGTCCTTGCCGGCCATTGATCTGTATTTGCCGTGCTGCATTGTCTGCACGGCCTCTCCCTCCGCCAGCGGCTCAATCTGCATTCCACTGATCGTAACAAGCACGTCCGAATTCATATATCTTCCTCTTCACAAAAAATAGATTACGCCTTTTAAGGCAAAATGCCCGCCCCGACGCGAAAAGTATATCATACATTCACAATAAACGGCAAATACGCGGAATGTGCATTTTTGCGCGAAATGTGCTATCATTAGCTGAAAATGAAACTTCCTGCGCACAAGGGCGGACGTTTTAAACATATTAGCATCGGAGGCGGCTTATGGGCAAAACTGCAAATATGAAACATGCAAAAAGCGCGAAGGCCGATAAAAAGAAAAAAAAGAAGCTCAAGAAGCTTCGTCTTTTCCTTAAAATTTTTCTGCTCGCGGCCCTACTGTGCATTTTGGCCGTGCTTGTCGTTTTCTATTTCAAATTCGGCGACGAGCTGCTTCAGTGGAAGAGCGAGGCAAAAAGGGCCGTCGAGGAATCGACAGTCGAGACCTTTCGCGCCTCTGAGACAAGCATAATATATTCTTCCAATAAATCCGTTATAGCCAAACTTAAAGGAGACAAGGATTCCTACTACCTTATATACGAAAATATACCTCAGTACGCGAAGGACGCGATGATTGCGACGGAGGACAGAGAATTTGAAAAGCATGACGGCGTAAATCTCCTCTCCACTTTTAAGGCGGCGCTGCTGCTTGTAAAGAGCAAGATAATGGGCGAGGACATTTCACGCGGAGGAAGCACTATCACGCAGCAGACCGCGAAACTTGTCTTTTTGACAAATGAACAGACTTACGAGCGTAAAATCCGGGAAATATTTATAGCGTTTGAAATGGAAAAAAAGTACCGCAAAAGCCAGATCATGGAATTTTACATGAACAACATCTATTTTTCAAACGGCTATTACGGCATTGAGGCGGCGGCCAGGGGTTATTTTAGCAGACCCGCGTCAAAGCTTGACTTGTCGGAAATCGTATTTCTTTGCGCAATACCAAACAATCCAAGCCTCTACGACCCTTTTGACAACTTTGACAACACAATAGCCAGAAGAAACAGAATGCTTAAGCAGATGCTTGAGGAGGGCTTTATAAACGCGGCCGAGTACAGCGACGCGTGCTACGAGGATATAATACTTGACCCGGCCGACGCGATAAAGACCCAAAACTACATGACGACTTACGCTATCCGGTGCGCGACCAAGGCGCTCATGCAGGCGCAGGGATTTGAATTTCAGTACAAATTCGAAGACGACGAAGAAAAAGAGGCGTACGATAAGGATTACGACGAGCTCTATAACGAATGCAACAAATCGCTTCATACCGGTGGATACAGAATCTACACTTCCCTAAACAAAAAAAAGCAGCGGATCATGCAGCAGACCATAGACAGCAGGCTTTCCTCATTCACCGAAAAAAACGAAGGAGTATATAAGCTGCAGGGCGCGGCTACATGCATAGACAATAAAACAGGATACGTTGTGGCGATAGTCGGCGGCCGAAAGCAGAAATCAATCACGGGATATACTCTAAACAGGGCCTTTCAAAGCTACAGGCAGCCGGGAAGCTCCTTTAAGCCGATAGTCGTATACACTCCCCAGCTTGAGAGGAATTACACGCCTGATTCGATAGTGGACGATTCTTATTTCGAGGGCGGCCCCAAAAATTCAAACGGGAGCTACTCCGGAAGCATCACGCTTAGGTCGGCTGTGGAAAATTCAAAAAACGTGGTCGCGTGGAAGCTGTTTGAGGAGCTGACTCCAGAGGTGGGGCTTTCATACGCGTACGACATGAATTTCAACAGGATAGTTAGAACCGACTACGTTCCGGCCGCTTCTTTGGGAGGCCTTACAAACGGGGTTACCACGGTCGAGATGGCGTCCGCCTACGCCACCATCTGCAACGGCGGCGTTTTCAGAGATCCTACCTGCATTAAAAAAATAACAGATTCAAACGGAAATACTATTGTTAACAACAACGAAATACGCAAAGAAAAAAGAGTATATAAAAAAGACGCCGCAATGGAAATGACGGACATACTCACAGGAGTTCCGATAAGGGGCACAGCGGCGGGACATGCCCTTAAAAACATGGCGTGCGCCGGAAAAACCGGCACCACAAGCGACAAGAAAGACGGCTGGTTTTGCGGATTTACGCCATACTACACCACGGCCGCGTGGGTGGGCTATGACGATCCGCAGCCCCTCTCCGACCTGTATGGCTCGACATACCCGCTCTATATATGGGAAGACTTCATGAACGCCATACATGAAGGGCTTGAATATAAAGACTTTGAATCATCCGACGGCTCCTCCCATAACGATTCCTCCTATAGCGGCGGAGACGGCTATTATGACGATGGCGGCGGGTATGAGGACGCCGGCGGCGGATATGAATACGAAGACGAAGGCGCGGACGAAGGAGCTGACGAGTGGACATCTCCTCCTGTAGATGAAAACGTAAATGACGAGGAAAAACCGAAAGAAAAAAGGACTAAAGAGCCCGCGCAAAAACCTGACGACAATCAAAATCCTGAACCGACAACCGAGCCGGATGACGAAGCCGGCGACGTAGTCGACGGCGGGGATGACGGAGGCGATGAGCCGCAGGTAGACGTAGGAGTTGACGAAAAGCCGACTGACGTCGGAAACGACGAGGAACCGGAGTGATTTTATGGCGACCATAAGCCTTTGCATGATCGTAAAAAACGAGGAAGCAGTTCTTGAAAGATGCCTCAAAAGCTTTTTGGAAATCGCGGACGAGATGATAATAGTGGATACGGGCTCCACGGACCGTACGAAAGAGATTGCCTTAAAATATACCGACAAGCTCTACGATTTTTCTTGGACCGGAAGTTTTTCGGACGCCAGAAATTTCGCGTCTAAAAAAGCCGTCATGGACTACATCTATACTGCCGACGCCGACGAATTTCTTGACGAAAAAAACATAATAAAATTTAAAAGGCTTAAGGAAATTCTGCTTCCCGAAATAGAAATAGTCCAGATGCTTTATTGCACTCCCGCAGAGTTAAGCACTGTATACAATTTTGAAAAGGAATATCGCGCAAAGCTATACAAAAGGCTTAGGGAATTTGTATGGATAGATCCGATACATGAAACCCTGCGCATAGATCCGGTCGTATACGACAGCGACATAGAAGTGCAGCACCGTCCGGAAAGCAGCCACGCGGCGCGCGACATACAAGCCTTAGAAAAAGAGGCCGCGTCCGGAAGAAGGCTTTCCACGAAGCTGCATCATATGTACGCAATGGAACTTTTTCACTCCGGCGGCGACGATGATTTTCTTCGGGCAATTCCCTTCTTTAATCGCACGATGGAAGAAGACGGAAGAAGCATCGACGAAATAAAAGAGGCCCTGTGCGTCCTTGCCAGGGCGTTTCGCGTAAAAAACGACCTGCCGTCCTTTTTTGGCTGCGCGCTAAAAGACGCCGCGACGGATATGTGCGCCGAGATCTGCTGCGAGCTTGGCGCGTACTATGAAGGCGCCGGCAACGTGAAGGAGGCCGCCCTATGGTACCAAAACGCGCTGACGGAGACAGAGAGCATACTGGACATAAGGACGTCTGGACAGATACCGCAAAAAGGGCTTGAAAGATGCGGATATACAAAATAAAAGACTTTGGTGGCATGGATATGGACGAAAAAAGCGAATATATGACGATAGACGAAGATACCGCGCAGGAAATAGAAAATAAGATGCCTAAGGAAAGCGAACTTTACGAACTTGCCGATTTGTTTAAAGTATTCGGAGACTCTACAAGGATTAAAATCCTGTACGTGCTGTTTGAAAATGAAATGTGCGTATACGACATAGCAAACGTTTTAAACATGACGCAAAGCGCAATCTCGCACCAGCTTAGGGTACTTAAGCAAAACAGGCTCGTGCGTTTCAGAAAGGAGGGCAAGACCGTCCTTTATACTTTGGCGGACGAGCATGTTTTTACGATTCTTAGCCAGGGAATAGAACATATAGAAGAATAAAGTGTTGCCTTTTTGCCTAGGGCGTGTTATATTTATTTATATGAATGGTTGTTCATATGAGCAAATGGATTTTGTTGTTTCGTCAAAAGACAGGGGGCCACTTATGAAGAAAAAATATTCCATCACGGGAATCGACTGCGCGAACTGCGCCGCGAAGCTGGAAGCTAAGATAAACGAGATTCCCGGCATAAACGACGCGACGCTCGTTTTTGAAACAGGACAGCTCTTAATAGACGCAAACGACCCGGATGCCCTAATTCCCGCGGTGAAGGCTCTTGCCGATGAAATGGAGCCAGGCACGCTCATCGGCGAGGTGCGCCGCGGGGAAAAAAATCGCGACGCTTCAAAGTTTATAGACGAAGATGAAAAAAAAGAAATCGTAAGCCTTCTCGTGGGCATCGCGTTTTTTGCCGTTGGCATCGTCTGCGAAAAACTTAACGGCCGCCTTCCTCTTTATTTGGCGTTTTTCATAATATCGTATCTTATCCTGGGGGGCGGCGTGCTTGCGGCGGCGGCAAAAAATCTTTTAAAGGGCAAGGTATTTGATGAAAATTTTTTGATGGGCATAGCTACCATCGGAGCCTTCCTTATAGGAGAATATCCGGAAGCCGTCGGCGTAATGCTTTTTTACAGGATTGGCGAGCTGTTTGAGGATATCGCAGCCGGAAAAAGCCGCAAACAGATTATTGACGCGCTTGACCTGCGCCCGGAAACAATACGAAAAATCAACGACGACGGCAACGCCGTCGAATGCGACCCTAAAGACGCGGCCATAGGCGACGTCATAGAGGTTCGCGCGGGCGACAGAATCGCGCTTGACGGGAGCGTTTTAAGAGGAAGCTCAAAGCTTGATACATCGGCGGTTACCGGAGAGCCGATGCCCGTGTCTGTGTCGGAAGGCGACTCTGTCATTTCGGGCTGCGTAAACATTTCCGGAGCCATATATGTAAAAGTTGAAAAGCCTCTTGAGGAATCCATGGTAAGCCGCATACTTGAGGCGGTAGAAAACGCGGCCGCGTCCAAACCAAAAATCGACCGGTTTATCACCAAATTCGCGAGAATATACACGCCTATAGTAGTAGCGGCGGCCATCCTTACGGCAATCGTTCCGTCAATCCTATTTGGAGACGCGAGACACTGGATTTACACGGCTCTTACATTTCTTGTAATAAGCTGTCCGTGCGCTCTAGTTCTTAGCGTCCCCTTAGCGTATTTCGCCGGAATAGGCATAGGCTCAAAAAAGGGCATCCTTTTTAAGGGGGGCGTATCGATTGAAGCCCTCGCGGGCGTAAAAACTGTCGTCTTTGATAAAACCGGAACGATAACAGAAGGTGATTTTAAGGTGGCGGAAATTATCGCGGACGGCGTTTCAAATGAAGAACTCCTCTCATACGCCGCGGCGGCGGAAAGCCTTTCAACC
>CAZTVO010000004.1:0-10555 GCA_964617075.1 uncultured Jutongia sp. | reverse complement strand
GCAAGCATACTAAAGGCCGCAAACGAAAAGGGAGTGGATTTTAAGGGCCTAATCGACGAATCGGAATATAGCGCACACGAAACGCCCGGAAAGGGAATGGACGTGGAACTTAAAGCTGGAAGGCTCTTATGCGGAAACAAAAGCCTTCTTGACACGAACGGCGTACGCGTTCCCGATTCGGATAAGGATCGGTACGGAACCGAGGCGCTTCTGGCGCTGAATGGAAAATACATCGGCCGCATCGTCATAAACGACGCGGTAAAAAGCGATTCCAAAAACGCCATAGAGGAAATTAAAAAACATCATATAAAAACGGCCATGCTTACGGGAGATACGGAAGAAAACGCCAAAAGAGCGGCAAAAATGGTCGGCATCGACGAAGTCTACGCGCGCCAGCTCCCCCAGGACAAACTAAACACCCTTAACAAAATCAGAAAAGAAAACGGCGCCACGATGTTTGTGGGCGATGGCATAAACGACGCGCCGGTACTTGCCGGAGCGGACGTAGGGGCGGCCATGGGCAGCGGCGCGGACGCCGCGATAGAGGCGGCGGACGTCGTATTTATGAATTCGAGGCTTGGCATGGTGCCTGAAAGCATACGCATAGCAAAAAGGACAAAAACAACGGCCATGCAAAACATTATAGGCGCGCTTATAGTAAAAGCCTTTATAATGGTCTTGGGCTTTCTCGGCATGGCCTCCATGTGGATGGCCGTGTTCGCGGATTCCGGAGTGGCTATGCTTTGCGTGATCAACTCGATAAGGTCTTTGTTTGCAAAAGAGCGCGCGCCAAAAAATAAAAATTAAAATAAAAACGCGGTTTTGCAGGTCCGCGGCGGGCTTGTAAGACGGCGGCTGGAGGAAGCTTTATGAAAATGAAGATGTTTGACGGATATGAATATATGGACGGCGGCGTATGCGCGGCGGAGGGATTTTTTGCGAACGGCATAAACAGCGGCATAGACCCCGTCAAAGAAAAGAACGACCTTGGCATGATTTTTAGCGATTCACCTTGCGCGACCGCTGCCGTCTACACGCAAAATAAAGTCAAGGGGGCCCCTATAGCCGTCACAAAAAAACATCTTAAAGAAACCGGCGGCATTTCAAGAGCCGTAGTAGTAAACTCAAAAAATGCCAACACGTGCAACGCGGACGGCGAGAAAACAGCAGAAGAGGCCAGCAGAATCGCGGCCGCGAAACTTGGAATAAAGACCGAGGAGGTAATCGTCGCCTCCACAGGCGTCATAGGAGTGCCGCTGCCTATCGAGCCCTTCAGGCTGCACATGGAAGAACTGGCCGCGGGTCTTTCAAGAAACGGAAATGAAAAAGCGGCCGCCGCCATCATGACCACCGACACGGTAAAAAAAGAAGTCGCCGTAAAATTCAAAATAGGAGAAAAAGAATGCAGGCTTGGCGGCATGGCAAAGGGAAGCGGCATGATACATCCAAACATGGCCACCACACTCAACTTCATAACTACGGACGCAAACGTAAGCGCGAAGATGCTTCAAAACGCGCTGTCCGACGTCGTTAAAGTCACGTACAACTGTCTAATCATAGACGGGGACACCTCCACCAACGACATGGTATGCGTCATGGCAAACGGCAAGGCGGGAAACGTGGAAATAGACGCGGAAGGCAAGGAATATGAGATATTTAAAAAAGCTCTTTATATAGTCATGATGAATATGACAAGGATGCTTGCGGCTGACGGCGAGGGGGCATCCAAACTCCTGGAATGCCGCGTTTGCGGCGCGCCAAACGCCGACGCCGCCACGGCCGTGGCAAAAAGCGTAGTGCGCTCGCCGCTTGTCAAATGCGCCATGTTTGGCGAGGATGCCAACTGCGGGCGAATCTACTGCGCAATCGGATACGCCGACGCCGATTTCGACGTTTCAAAGGCAAAAGTAAGTCTTTCATCCGAGTATGGGGAAGTTGACGTCTTTGAAAACGGCGCCGCGATAGCGTATTCCGAAGAAGATGCCACACAAATTTTAAAATCCGACGAAATCCACATAAAAATAGACCTGTGCCAGGGCGCGTCGTTCGCACGCGCGTGGGGATGCGACTTGACATACGACTATGTAAAGATAAACGGCGACTATAGGTCTTAATATGAGCGGCCGCGCCTCAGTCAGGCGCGGCCCAAAATTTTTTCAGCTTTCCGGATAAGTTTTCCTGCGTCGCCGTTTCGCACCCTCTCCACTCATATGGAAAAAGCTCCTTGTATCCCCGCTGCAAAAACCTCTCGTCCAGCAAAAGAATGGCGCCCTTGTCGTCGTCCGTCCTTATGACCCTCCCCGCCGCCTGCAAAACCTTGTTCATGCCGGGATATCTGTAGGCGTAGTCAAATCCCGATTTGCCCGCTTCATCGAAATATTTACGACAAATCTCGTTTTCCTCGCACACCATAGGCAGGCCCACCCCGACTATTATGGCGCCTATCAGCCTGTCGTTCTTTAAATCTATGCCCTCTCCGAATATTCCTCCCATTACGCACAGGCCAAGGGTGCGCGCTCGGCCGTCCTTAAAGCGGGACAGGAATTTCTCGCGCTCGTCCTCATCCATGTCCGCCGACTGCATACAAATGTTTACTTCCTCATCATCGCTAAAAACTTCGTAAATGTATTTGGATACGTCCTCCATCAATTTGTACGATGAAAAAAAAGCCATATAATTGCCTGGCTTCGCTTTCGCAAATAGATATATGTATCTTGCGATTTTTTCGTATTCAATGGCGTTTCTTCTGTCATATTTCGTACTGACGCCCGTGCCCACTAAAACCAGCCTATTTTTAGCGGGAAAAGGCGACGGGGCGTATATGGCATAGTCGTCCTCCCTTCCGCCAAGCTGCTCCATATAGTAGCGTATCGGAAGGAGCGTCGCCGAAAAAAATATTGCGGATCTTGCCCTGTTTAAGCATTCGTCCAGATTTGCGCCGGGATCCATGCACCTTAGGCGAAGTCTAAAACTGCCGTCCCGGTCTATCCTCGCGTATGTCAAAAACCTGTCGTCCGCGATTTCATATATCCTTATAAAATTTGAAACGTTAAAGTAAAAATTTAATAGAACGTCGTGCGCGGCGCCTTCAAGCCTGCTCTCGCTCAAATGATCTTGAAAAAAATCTCCAAGCGCCGCCGCGAGCCTTGAAAGTTTTAAAATAAGGCCCTCTATGTCGGCCAAACTGTATTTTTTTAGGCCGCCGCACTCTCTTTTCATCTCCAAAAGCTCCCGATTGCACTTTCTAAGCGCGCCCTCGAGCTTTTTTTCGACACCTTTTACGGCCCTCCCCGCTTCCAAAAAATCTTCTTTTATGATTTCCGCGGAATACATTTCCCTGGCGCGGTCCACAAGGTTATGTGCCTCGTCAATCAAAAAAACATAGCCGCCATGCGCGCTTGCGCCAAAGAAACGCCTAAGGCCCGCCCTTGGATCGAAAACATAATTATAATCTCCAATTACGACGTCAACCCACTCAGCCACGTCAAGGCACATCTCAAAAGGACACACTCCATGCTTTTTCGCGTATTTAACGACAACGTCCCTGGATATGGCGTCCTCATGCGTAATGACGTCATATACGGCATCGTTTATCCTGCTGTAATGTCCAAGCGCCATTTCACATGTCGCGGGTCCGCACCGCGGCTTATCCAGAACGCATATTTTTTCTTTTGCGGTTATAACGGCGTATTTTATCCTCATGCCGCCCTTAGAAAGTATTTCAAGCGCGTTTCGCGCGACGGCCGCCGTAACCGTCTTGGCGGTAAGATAAAATATTTTTTCGGCCGCTCCCTCTCCCATTGCCTTTACCGCCGGAAAAACGACGGAAATGGTCTTGCCGACGCCTGTTGGCGCTTCTATGTAAAGACGTTTTTTGCGGATAATCGACTGATACGCGCCCTTAACCAGCCTGCTCTGGCCCTTGCGATATTCAAATGGAAATTCTTTGTCTTTTATAGATGCGTTTCTTTCTTCGTCCCATTTGATCCGCCAGGCCGCCCATTTCGCGTATTCGCCTATTAAGCCAAAAAACCACGTTTTAAGATTCTCAAATGAAATTCGTTCTTTGAAATATCTAAGCTCCTCCGTTGGAATATTGCAATACGTCATGCGTATGCCGATTTCGTCTAAAGAATTTTGCGCCGCGTAAATGTATCCGTAACAAAGCGCCTGGCCCCTATGCACCGCCGCCGGCGCCTCCATAACGGACAGATCGCGGTAAACGCCTTTTATCTCGTCTATATTTGCGCCCGTATCGTCAAAAAAAATGCCGTCCGCCCTGCCTTCCACGCAAATCTGAAAATCGATTCCATCGTAGGAAGCCGGAAGCGTAACGGACATGCGCGCCTCGGCAATATAATCCCCGCCCTCCTGTGCCTGAATTTTTTTGTGGATCCTGCTTCCTTCCCACATCGCCTCCGGATCTCTTATTCCGGACGATGAGGTTATGCTGCCGTCGCGAAGGATAAATTCAACCAGATTCCTGACGGATACCTTTACAATATTCATAAAACGAACCCTTTAAAAAACTTTATTTAATGCGGTTAACAGGACTTGAACCTGCATGTCTTTGTTAGACACTGGAACCTAAATCCAGCGCGTCTGCCAATTCCGCCATAACCGCAAGTGAAAATCCTCTTAAAGGCTCACTACCTGATTTTTGCCCGCCGCCTTTGCCATATACAGAGCCTTGTCGACCCTGTTGTAGAGGGCGTCAGCATTTTCGTCGCACCTTGCCTGCGTGACGCCTATGCTCACCGTTTGACATCCCGCCGTCTCGTACGATATGCGCGCGAACTCGCTGCGTATCTTTTCGGCTATTTCCATCGCCTCGCTCATCTTGTTGCCGTCAAGCAAAACCATGAATTCCTCGCCGCCCCATCGTCCCATGGAAACATGCGCCATGTGCCCGGCGACGCTTCTTAGAACGTTCGCAAGGGACGTGATGACGCAGTCGCCTTCCTGGTGTCCATATATGTCGTTGACTTTTTTAAAGTTGTCGATATCAAGCATAATAAGCGAGACGCTTTCATGCTCAAGACCTTTTTCGGCCTCGGCGTCATCCGGCTCTATCCTGTGCCTGATCCTATGCTCTATCTCGGCGCGGTTATAAAGTCCCGTGAGCCCGTCGGTAATTGAAGTCTGCGCGAGACGCTTATTCGCCTCCTCAAGCTCTGTAGTGGACGCTTCAATGAATGAAACAAACCTCCATATTATCGGAACCTTGTCCGCGTTTTCCATAGGCACGGTGTATATGTTTACCTTTTTGCTGTCCACCGGCTCGCCTTCCCTCATGGCGGCAATCACCAGCGTGACGTTGAAATTAAGCATATCCCCGTTTATGCGTATGAACTCCCCGTGGGTATAAAAACCCGCGGTCGGAGCGACTTTGTTGAACAGGGCCGTCTCGTCGCTTATATTTTCATCGCCCCAGAAAGCCTTGCGCGCCGCGCATGAAAAGGTCTGTATGACCTCCGGCTGAAAATCAGCTATCTTTTGTCCGTCCTTTCCTATGCTGTTTAGAATAGTCTCCGGATCTCCGTACGCGAGCCTGACTATGCCGTTTTCATCCATATCGGACGACATGACAAGCGAGTCGTCGTCATTTACGGAAAGCGGGCATCTTAAAATGTCGATGTCGCCATGCTCCATGAAAAGTGGAAACTCCAGCGTATTTGAAAAGAACTTGTCGTTTTTGTTGATATTTAAAAATCTGCGGTAGACGTCGAATGCCGGCTTGCCGTCAAGCTCATACAAGATCTCCTTGTCTGCCTTTGTTATGCGAAAGCGCCTCTTAAGCGGCTTCCAGCCAGATATAAACGTACTGTAAATATGCAGATCCTCTCCTCCAAGCGTCAAAAAAACTATGCCGTTCGCAAGCTGGCCGTTTCCCTTGGAGAAAACGAAAGCCTTGTCGTCGTCCATGTCGGGATTGAACGCGCCCCCGCCAAATACCTGAATGCCGCTCCTTAGGCCGGTCATCTCGTCACAAAATTCCTTCATGGACATTCCAACTATCGTCGCGACCATCTCTATGGACGTAACCCATGGATTTTCCTCGCAGTGCCTTTTTAGAGCGTCTACGACTTCTCTTACGGAACCTTCGTCAAATGGAAACTGGAGCATCCTTGCCTTGGTAGTTTCGTATTCGAAGATAGTACACGTCATAATGATCTGTGACGCCGCAAGCACTCCGTACTCAATATTCGCGTTCGTTGTACAGCCAAAATAAAGAGCGTCCGGCATAGCCTGCTCAATCAGGCCGCAAACGTGCGAAACGTGTCCCTCGTCCATGTCGGAGGAATATATCCTAAATATTTTAACATAGGACGGATTATTTGCCGCCCAGTCGTTTATTTCACTAAGCTTTTCAAGAAATGCAGCGTCATCTTCGTATTTTAATTGAAATTGTTTCATAGATCCAATCGTCCTTACATATTATTTTTCCATAAGCCAAAACCTTGACAGCCGCCCCCCGAAGATAAAGAAATGATGTCGCCCGCCGTCTACAGCACCACGTACATTCTAACATAATCAAAAAATTTTTTCATTAAGAAAAACACGTTTTTAACAAGTTTTAATGAAAAAATTGCGCAAAATTCAATGCGTACGGCAAAAATTAGATTCCGCGGCTTGCCGCAATTCATAAATAACGTATCTCAATGAGCCTAAGCCCTTTCGCCGGAGCCGTCGCGCCCGCCCTTTTTCTGTCGCGCGAGTTTATAAGCTCTTCCATGCTTTCCGACGGGATGGCTCCCCTTCCCACTTCTATGAGCGTGCCCGCTATTATCCTGACCATATTGTAGAGAAAGCCGTTTCCCTGAATGCGCATTATTATTTTTCTCCCGCACTCCAAAAGACGTCCGTCAAAAGAATCCGTATCCAGAGGCTTTTCATTTACGCTAAGGCCATAAATTGTGCGCACCGTGGTTTTTGACTGGGAGCCTGACGAACAAAAGCCCGCAAAGTCGTGCTCTCCGCAAAAAGCTTTGGCGGCTGTCTTCATTTTTTTTACGTCAAGGCTTCCATAATAAAAATAAGCCGTGTTTCTATACTCGGGAAGCGGCGTCCTTCTGTTAAGTATAGTATATTCATACGTTTTTTTGCAGGCGGCGCGCCTCGGATGAAAGTCGGCTCTAGCCTCTTCCGACTTTTGCACCGCTATGTCGTCCGGCAATCTGGAATTTAGGGCGTACAAATATTTTTCCGGAGGAATCCTTAAATCCGTGTCAAATACCGCCACGTTTCCAAGCGCGTGTACTCCCGCGTCCGTCCGGCTCGCGCCTGTCACGCGCGCGGGCTTTCCCAAAAGATCCGACAGCGCCTTGTTTAGCTCGCCCTCTATGGTCGGCATGCCCGGCTGCAGCTGCCATCCGCAGTACGCGGTGCCGTCATAGGCAACAGTAAGCTTTATCCGCATTGCGCTCCCCCACTTTTCCAGTCGAAAAATCATATTGGAATAAGCCGCGTCGCAGCCGCCAAAACAGCTATATATCCTATAAATATAAGATACGCGGCGACGTCCCTTGGCTTGTATTTTAACGGCTTCATTTTAGTTCTGCCGCGGCCGCCGACATAGCATCTTGAGTCCATAGCCAGCGCGAGATCTCCGGCCCTCCTTGAGGCGGAGACAAAAAGCGGCACCAGTATTGGCATCATGCCTTTTATCCGGCGCAGAATTCCGCCCGATTCAAAATCCGCGCCCCTCGCGAGCTGCGCCTTCATGATTTTGTCGGTTTCCTCTATAAGAATGGGTATAAAACGCAGCGCTATCGACATCATCATAGCTATTTCATGTACGGGCGCCCCGACCGCCTTTAAAGGCCCCAGAAGCGACTCCAAAGCGTCGGTAAGCTGGTTTGGAGTGGTCGTAAGAGTCATAAGCGAGGAGCCAAGTATAAGGAGGAATAGCCTAAGCGACATAAAAATCGTCTTTTTTACGCCCTCAAGCGTAATGGAGACAAATCCCAGTTTTATAAGAACGGTTTCGCCGGGCGTCCAAAACAGGTTCAGCGCCGCGGTAAACACGAGCATGAACATTATAGGCTTAAGTCCCCTTACCATAAACCTAAAAGGCACTTTGGACAGCTTCGCCGCCATGCAAAAAAAAAGCCCGGCCACAACGTACCCGCCAAAGCCGTCAAAACAAAACAGCGATACGATATAGGCGAGGACGCAGATAACTTTTACGCGCGGATCTAATTTGTGTATGGCCGAATCCGCGCTGTAATATTGGCCGATGGTTATATCGCGTATCATCTACTCAAAACTCCGTTCTATATCTTTAACCATGCGGATATCGCGTCCGCGCACTGCTCTACCGTTATGCAGCCGCCCGAAATCTTGGCTCCGCGTTCGCGCAGCATATGCGCCAGCTTCGCGGACTGGGGCGCCCCAAGACCTATTTTTTCAAGCTCCTTTTCATACTCAAAAATCCTTGCCGGCCCTCCGTCCAAAACGACTTTTCCCTCATTCATCACAATCATTCTGTCCGAGTACTTTGCCACGTCCTCCATGCTGTGGGATATCAGTATAACTGTTATTTTATTCTCTTCATTAAGCCTTTTTAGAAGCTCAAGTATTTCTTTCCGACCCGCAGGATCCAGCCCCGCCACCGGCTCGTCAAGCACAAGCGCCTCGGGCCTCATGGCAAGCGTTCCCGCTATGGCTACGCGCCTTTTTTGGCCTCCCGACAGCGCGAACGGCGACGCGTCAATCAAATCATCGCCTATTCCCACAAGCTTTAGGGCCTCATATGAGCGCATCTGCACGTCAAGGAACGGCAAGCCAAGGTTTTTTGGTCCAAACTGGACGTCTTCTATGACCGTGGCCTCAAAAAGCTGGTGTTCGGGGTACTGGAACACCCACTTTTTCCCTTAAGCCGCGCATCTTAAAGTCCTTGTCGTATATATTTTTTCCGTTGTAATATATCTCGCCGCTGTCCGCGCGCTCAAGACCGTTTAACAGCAGAGCAAGCGTCGTCTTGCCAGAGCCGGTATGCCCTACTATAGATACAAATTCACCGTCGCCTATTTCAAAATTTATATCCTTTAGAGCCTGCCTCTCCAGCCCGCTGCCGGCTCCGTACGTATAGTTGACGTTATTTAGCTTTATGGACATGGCCGCCCTCCCGCCGCAACGGCGTCGACTTTAATGTTTCTTTCCTTTGCGAGGCTTATAAGCCGCTCCGCCAACTCCTCCACATATAAAATATCCTTTGGCAAATCAAGGCCCCTTTTTCTCAACTCCAGAGCAAGCCTTGTGACATCGGGCACGTCAAGCCCATACTTTAAAAGCTCTTCGCTCCTTGAAAAAATCTGCCGTGGCGTTCCGCGCATCTTTATCTGCCCGTCCGCCATCACGTACGCAAAATCAGCCTCAGCCGCCTCCTCCATGTAGTGCGTGATGTATATTACCGTTATTCCTTCCCTCTCGTTAAGAGACTTTGCGGCGTCAAGCACGGATCTTCTTCCCATGGGATCAAGCATTGCGGTGGCCTCGTCCAGTATTATGCATTTTGGCTTCATGGCCATGACGCCCGCAATGGCCACACGCTGCTTTTGCCCGCCTGAAAGGCGGTTAGGCGATTCCTTCCTGTATTCGTACATTCCCACGCCTTTAAGGCTTTCATAGACGCGGCGCCATATTTCGTCCGTGGGAACACCAAGGTTTTCAGGCCCAAAGCCCACGTCCTCCTCAACTACGTTCGATATTATCTGGTTGTCGGGATTTTGAAACACCATTCCCGCCGAACGCCTTATATCCATCTCCCTGTCATGGTCGGAAGCGTCCTTCCCATCCACGTAAAGCGTTCCTTCCGTAGGCGAAATCAGGGCGTTTAAGTGTTTTGCGAACGTAGACTTGCCCGATCCGTTGGCGCCCAAAACCGCGATAAACTCGCCGGCCTCTACCTCCAAATCTATGCCGTCCAGCGCGCGCTTTATTTCGGTCACGTTGCCCTCATCGTCGCGGCGGGAGTATTCATGCACAAGCCCTTCCGCCTTTATAAATGGATTCATAAAAACCGCACCGCCTTACTTAAAAAAGGGCATACATACAATATGCCCTTTTAGCGCGCCGCTCCCGCTTTTTGCTACACAAGCTCCAGAAGCACCTGCATAGCCGCGTCTCCCTTGCGCGGCCCTATCTTTACTATACGCGTATATCCGCCGTTGCCGTTGCGCTCCGCATATTTGGGAGCTATTTCGTCAAGCACCTTCGCGGCCACGTCTATCGTCTTCGTTCCCCTTTTACGTCCCTTTACTTCCTTTGGCACTTCCTTGACGCTGTACAGGATCTTTTCCATCTGTCTTCTGGCGTGGAGCCTTGACGGACGGTCCTTTCTTACTTCCTTTTCCACTTCGTCAAAAATCGTCACCTTCTTGCCGTCAACAACTTCTTTTACCCTTTTCCCGTCCTTGTCCCTGCGGGCGACTTTGGCGTTTACGGTAACGGTATCGTAATTGTTGCACTCCTTTATGCCCAGAGCAATAATCTTTTCAGCGATTCTGCGGACTTCCTTCGCCTTCGCCTCCGTAGTGACTATCCTGCCGTA
>CAZTVO010000003.1:39951-40762 GCA_964617075.1 uncultured Jutongia sp. | reverse complement strand
TTAAAGCCAATCAACTTATTGAGGTAACGATCCCTTTTTTTTAATTTGTGCGATTTTATCATAACACATCTCTCCCGTTCTTTATGTCATAGCATAATCGGCCAAAAAAAACAAGTATTTGCATCTTAGTGCAAATACTTGTGGCTTATATAAAATATAATTAAATGATGATCTCTGTTGACAGTTTCAGCTTTAAGTTTTATAACTAACATTTAAAAGAGAATCTTTTACTGTAACGGATTTAGAACAAATTGCTGACGCGGCTGGCAGTTCTTTTAAAAGAATTTGTCTTGAAGAATGGAGATATAATTTAATGACAGTAAACGAATTAAATCCTGCATACAAACAGTATGCATCTAATCGAGATGTAATCTCGCTTTTTTCTGGAGCGATGGGATTGGATATCGGGATGATGAATGCTGGATTAAATGTGGTTATTTGCCAAGATTTTGATGCCTCCTGTGTGGAAACGATGAGGGCGAATGGACATAATGTTTTGAGTAAAGATATTCGTAATATTCAGCCGAACGAACTGCTCGAAATCGCCAAGTTAAATATAGGCGAACCCTTTATGATATGTGGTGGCCCACCTTGTCAACCATTTTCTACTGCGGGAAAAAGGTTGGGAATCCTTGATCCACGAGGAAGCCTCTTCATGGACTTTATCCGGATGATTGATTATATTCGACCGCGATTTTTTGTCATGGAAAATGTCAAAGGTATCATTTCAGCGCCGTTGAAACATGTGCCATCCTCCGAAAGAGATGAACGTGATCCAGAACAAAGGTTGGGTACTGTACTGGACGTGATT
>CAZTVO010000003.1:39015-39941 GCA_964617075.1 uncultured Jutongia sp. | reverse complement strand
AGGATATAAGACAGTTTACGGTTTGCTAGATGCGGTGAATTACGGAGTTCCCCAATTCAGGGAGCGTTTTGTTCTGATTGGGAGTAGAGATAATGAAGATATTTTTCTTCCTATGCCGACTCACTTTCAAACGCATCAAAACCCCGACTATAGATGGAGAACTGTCAAAGATGCCATATCCGATCTTGAGAATGATAATGGCGAATGCGCAACTTTAAGTTCAGAGAGAAAAAAATATCTTCATATGGTTCCGGAAGGAGGCAATTGGAGAGACTTGCCGGAAGAATTGATTCCTGCGGCGATGGGTGGGGCTTACAAATCCGGAGGAGGAAAAGCAGGATTCTACCGACGGCTTTCTTATTCACAGCCTTCTCCGACAATTACGACATCGCCCGCTCAAAAAGCAACGATGCTTTGTCACCCGAAATTTGATCGGACGCTCAGTGTAAAGGAGTACGCAAGATTACAGCAGTTTCCTGATGATTGGATCTTTATAGGTACCACAGCGGCAAAATATAGACAAATTGGCAATGCCGTTCCTATTGGATTGGGTGCTGCAATTGGATTAGCTGTTATTGCAGCTGCGGATAAAACGGCAGTAGTAAAAACAAAACGATTTAAGGGAACTAGCATACATAGCAAAATCAAAAATGCTCTGGAACTAGGAGGAAACGCAATTGGCTATTAACAGTTCATATGATGAAGAAGCAGTTGTATCCGCAATTGCCACGGCACTAGAAACTTTTTACGGAACATTGATTGAAAAAATCAATGATCTTGATATCGCGAAAGTTATGAAAAGAAAAAATCCCTACCTATATCGAGCAAAGGCAATGGAGAACGCGTCTGAAATAGTAGAATCTGTATTAAGCGCTTTTGTAAGTTCAAGCGAAGAAACTATTTTTGGAAATTGCTTCTTTGAGCCT
>CAZTVO010000003.1:8127-38955 GCA_964617075.1 uncultured Jutongia sp. | reverse complement strand
ACAAGATAACAAGTCCAATACGATTTATGCGGTTGCTGTTAAAAGCGGGCCATCGGTATTTAATGCCGATAGCAGGAAACGGCAAGAACAAAACTTTATAGCAGCATCAAAATTGGCTCAGCAGGCAAAAGCGCGGTACGAGGCATATATTGGATACTGTTATGGGAAGAAAAAAGACAGCGGGCAGGGTAAGCCTAAAATGTATCGGGAGCTTGCCGGAAAACGGTTCTGGACTGAATTGACGGGAGATGAGAATTTTTACATTAAAATCATCGAGTTTATGGGAACCCTTCCAGAACAATATGTATCTTCATATAAAGAAAGTTATAATAAAGCATTCAACCGATTAGTCAGAGAATTTTCAAACGATTTTTGCAAAGACGATGGCAGTATAAATTGGAAGAAGCTTGTTGAATTTAATTCTGGCGATTGATATCTCGCGCTAGCGTACCGTTTCCGCCGCATTTACGCGTTCCAACAAAATAATGCCTCCCAATTAGCTAGGTTTGCAAACATGTCACGCAAACCTTTTTTATATTATTTTGTTCAAACAGTTTCAGCATGGCGTCGTCTATAACCTCCCCGCACACGGCTATCGGAACGGCCGGGGGGCACGTCACAGCGGAAGCGGCGCAAACGCGCCCCAAGGCATCCCGGGCGTCTATTGCTTCCGATAAAGAAAAGGCGGCTTCTCGTATGGTCATCCTTCTTTCGGGCATTCCCGCGTATGGCGCCGCCTTTGGGGCGGCCCGCCTTTTTTTATTCCTAAGTCGCGAATTCTTCGCCCACTCCAAGCACAAATCGTAATCCGAAGTTTTGTTTTCCGGAGAGGCCATAAGAACGGCCAAAGCGTCGTCGGCGTACTCGCATTCTATGCCGTATTTTCTCATTTCGTCGCTTATTTCCCTTCCCTCATATCCGCATGAAGCCGCGTCCACAACTATTTTAAGCGGTTCCGTTTTCTTTATGTCTATCCCCATATCGGACATGGCTTCCTTCGTCTCATTTACGCGTTTTATGCATTCCTCAAGCCTTTTGCCATATTTTGATTCTATATACGCGTTGCACAGATCAAGCGACTCAAGCACAAGGTACGAAGGACTGGTAGATCCAAAAAAAGCCATGCTCTTTTTTATCATATCCTGCGTATATACATCCGCATATTCTTTTGAAACATGAAGATACGCGCCGCCTGTAAGCGCCGGCAGGGTTTTATGCGCGGAATCGCAGCACATGGCCGCTCCGATATTTATTGGATGAAGGCTTTTTTTTAAAAATGCCAGATAGGCGCCATGGGCGTTGTCGACTATCAGAGGCACCCCATATTTTTTACATTCCGCCGATATTGCCCTTATATCCGCCATGTTTCCGACATAATCGGGCGACGTTACGTATACCGCCATGGGCAGGCATCCAGCGGATGCCTGTTTAAGACCGCGGCCCACATCATCAGGTTCGACCGTTCCCGCGAGTATTCCCCCGTTTTCATCCTTTATAAATTCAACGTCCAAGTCTAGAACGGCACATCCGTCTATCATGGAGCGATGGACGTTTCTGGCCGCGAGCACGTAATGCCTTTTTTTGCCTTCATAACGCGTTTTAAGTCTCAAGTCCTTTTTCAACGCGGCCTCATGCGCCGCCATAAGCATGGCCTTGACGCAAAGGGAGGAACCCTCCGTGGAAAAATAGGTGCTTCCCGCGCCAAAAAGCCTGGCCGCCGCGCTCTGGCTTTGCGCGATAATTCCATCCGGATCGCAGAGCAGATCCGCTCCCTTTATCTCCGTTATGTCAAGACCTTCTATTCCAAGCCTTCCCACCCCCTTATGTCCCGGGACGTGGAAGCGCGCGCCTCCCGCCAAATTATACGCCATTGCAAAATCATAAATCGGCGTGTTCATGTTTTTCAGCCACCGTCTTTTCCTTTCTGTTCATAGCTTCGTCAAACGCCTTTTTGCTTAACGTTGCGTCGTCGCCATCCGTCCCCTCGCCCGCGTTGTCTCCCCCTCGCGTAATTCTGTAAATCAGCGTGTAGGCGTATAGAAGGACCGGCACCGCTATCGTAGCCGCCAGGCTCGCGAGAAACATGGAATGCGCCGCCTTCGTCGCAAATATCGCGCAAATAAAGGAGGACAAATACATTCCAAGTAAAAAAACAACGCCTATCAGCGCGAATATTTTTTTTAATTTTTCCATAACAAGAACACCTTCTTAACGCCGTCCGCATATACCGGCAAAAATTTTAAACGCAAAAAACTTATTGCCCGTCTTCATGGATATACTCAAAGTATTTGCGGATTTCCTTCTCATAGCCGTTTTCGGACGGCTCGTAAAACCGCCTCCCAACAAGCTCGTCGGGCAGGTACTGCTGCTTTACGTAGTGCTTTGGATATGAATGCGCGTATTTGTAGCCTATTCCCCGTCCCAGAGCCGACGCTCCTCCATAGTGCGCGTCGGCCAAATGCGGCGGCACTCCGCTTATTCTTTCATTTTTAACGGAGTCCATGGCGCGGTTTATCGCCTCTACGGCCGAATTGCTCTTTGGCGCGCTTGCGACGTAGGCCGCCGCCTGGGCAAGTATAATCTGACTTTCGGGCATGCCGACGCGCTCTACGGCGGCGGCCGCGCTCACAGCAACCACAAGCGCCATAGGATCCGCGTTTGAAACGTCCTCCGCGGCGCATATCATGATTCTTCTGGCTATGAATTTTACGTCTTCTCCCGCGTAGAGCATCCTGGCAAGGTAGTAGACGGCCGCGTCCGGATCGGAACCCCGCATGCTCTTTATAAATGCCGAAATCACATCGTAGTGGCCATCCCCCGACTTGTCGTATCCTATTGCTCTTTTTTGTATGCATTCGGACGCAATCTTTAAAGTAATCCTGATGACGCCGTCCTCGCTTCTTTTCGTCGTAAGTATCCCTATTTCAATCGCGTTAAGGGCAAGCCTGGCGTCGCCGTCCGACGCGTCCGCGAGAAAACGCAGCGCGTCGTCGTCTATTTTCGCCCCATATGACCCCATCCCTCTTTTAACGTCGTTTACCGCCCTTAAAAGCAGCTCCATTATGTTTTCTTCCGACAGCCTTTTAAGCTCATATATCGTTGAACGCGAAATAAGCGCCCCATTCACCTCAAAAAAAGGATTTTCGGTAGTGGCGCCTATAAGAACGATTGTGCCGTCCTCGACAAATGGCAGCAGGTAATCCTGCTGCCCCTTGTTAAACCTATGTATCTCGTCTATAAAAAGTATGGTTTTTTTCCCATACATACCCAGAGAGTCTTCCGCCTTTTTTATGACGTCCTCCATGTCCTTTTTACCAGCCGAAGTCGCGTTAATTCTTACAAATTCCGCGCTCGTCGTGTTCGCTATCACCATAGCCAGCGTGGTTTTTCCCGATCCCGGAGGGCCATAAAAGATTATCGATCCAAGCTTGTCGGCCTTTATCGCCCTGTACAAAAGCTTGTCTTTGCCTATTATATGTTCCTGTCCCACCACCTCGTCCAGCGTTTTGGGACGAAGCCTCAAGGCGAGCGGAGCTTCCCGCTCTTTTTCATTTTCTCTCATATAATCAAATAGGTCCATGCCAATCTCCAAGACGCGCCTTTAAAAAAGCACCGTCCCGCCGTCCGTTAAGGCAAAAAATATCTTTTCGCCAAAATCAATGTCTGCCTGGCCTGCCGTAGCCTCGGACGCTTTTTTTATGAACTTGTCAAGTTTTTCATCCGATACGGCAAACTCCATCCTCACCCTGTCGGCATAGCGCGCGTCAAGCACTGAAACCTCCATTTGCGCCGCGGCGCGCTCAAGCCTGCCTGCCACACTGTAGTCGGCGTCCACAACAACTCTTCTGCCGTCCCGCTTCTCAACCACCTTCCCCGCCGCAAGAGCTTCTTTTGCCGCCGCCGAATACGCTCTGACAAGTCCTCCGACGCCAAGAAGCGTTCCGCCAAAATACCTTGTAACAATTATTAGGACATTTTTCACTCCGCTGCCCGCTATTACGTCCAAAATGGGGCGTCCGGCTGACCCTTTAGGTTCTCCATCGTCGCTGCACTTTGTAATCTCATTGTTGTCGCCGACGGCAAACGCGTAGCAGTTGTGCCTCGCGTCCCAATATTTTTTCTTCGTTTCCTCAATTGACGCAAACGCCTCCTTTTCGTTTACGACAGGAAGCGCATTGGCTATGAAACGTGATTTTTTTTCGACTATTTCGGCCGTACCTGCGCTATATAAAATTTTACAAGCTGCCATCGTCCTAGCCTTTCTTTTTTTTCGCGCCGCGCATTTGACGAAGCTGTACGTCAAGCGTCACAAGCGCGCTGACTGCCAAAATCACATAAAAGCCCGTTCCCCTGCTTAAAAGCATCGCCGACACGGCGCCGCTTTTTCCCATAGCGGGCGCGAAAAGCGTTACGAAAAATCCCTCGTTGACCCCAACGCCGCCAGGAAGCGGAAGTATGTCGATGCATACGGACACGAAGCTTTGAAGAACCGTAATCTGAGCACATGAATATTCGCCTCCGCCAAGCGCTTCATATATGAACCACGTCGCCATAAAATAAAAAATCCTCTGCGCTATCGTCACGGCCAATATGACGGCCGCGGTTCCAAAATGGCTCCGCATATACTCGGCGCCGTCCTTATATGACGTCAAAAGCCTGTCAAGCTTTTTTTCAATTTTTTCCTTTTTTTTGATTATTCTAATTTTGTGCAGGAGCCATGTGGCAAAATACGCGATATTTCTCGCGCCGTTTTTCGAAAATACCACCGCCGAGTAAAGGAAGATGGAAACGACGTTTACCAAAATGCCTATGGCAAAAAGCCATATGTGTCCGTCTATGTGCTTTAACGCGAAACGCGGCATAAGTATAAAGGCAAACGCCTCAATCACGATGAGCGCCGTTTTGTATATTATGGTCCAAAAAAGCAGCGTCACGGACGACGCCCCCATATTTATGCCGTCGTTTTTCATGTACAGCACCTGCATGGGCTGCCCGCCGGTCGCCGACGGCGTAATGGCGTTAAAAAAAAATCCTATGAACGAGTATTTTATGCATCTTGCGGCTTTCGCCGCTATGCCAAGCGACTTTAAAATAATTTTTATGGAAACGCCCGAGAGAACTACATACATTAGCGCGCACATCTGCGCCGCCGCCATGCAGGCAATGTCCGCCCCTCTAAGCGCCGCCGTTATCTCGTCTATGTCGTTGTCCTTAAGCAATACATAAAATACCGCACCGAGGAGCGCAAGCATAAAAATAATATTAAAAAAATATTTTTTCCCCTGCATGCCGACCTTCTCTCAAATTCAAAGCCGCTTTAGCCGATAAGCGAATATACCGCCGGGAACAGTTCAACGCTCCTTTTTAAAATTCCATTCACGTACGCTATAAATATGCCATAGTTGACTATCGGCACTCCCTGCTCCTCGGCAAGATATATCCTGTGCTTCATTTCTTTTTCATTGAGCGTGCAGCCGCCGCAGTGGATTACGAGCGAATACTGCGACAAGTCGCCCGGAAATTCCAAGCCGCTGCACGTATGTATTTCAAGCCGCTTTCCCGAGTGATCTTTGAGCCACTTAGGAATCTTGACCGTGCCTATGTCGTCGCATTGCCTTCTATGCGTACATCCCTCGGCAATAAGCACCTTGTCGCCGTCCTTTAGCTTTTCTACGGCCGTCACGCCCTTGACAAGCTTTATCAGGTTTCCCTTATGCCTCGCAAAAAGTATGGAAAACGAGGTAAGCGGTATTTCCTCGGGCACTACCGCGGAAACTTCCTTAAAGGCCTGCGAATCGGTAATAACCATCGCAACGCCGTCCCCCAGACGCTTGAGCGTATCGGCAAGCTCCGCCGGCTGTACGACTGCCGCCGACGCGTGGTTGTCAAGGAGATCTCTTATCACCTGCTGCTGGGGCATTATTATTCTTCCCTTAGGAGCCGCGGAATCAATCGGGACTACAAGCACCGCGATGTCCCCTTTTTTTACCAGGTCGCCGACTATGTGAAGCTCTAAATCCGAATCCGGCGCCAGCGCGACAAGGGCGTCCTTAAGCTCGTCGATGCCGGTCCCTTTCGTGGCGCTGGCCGGCACCACTGGAACTCCCGGATTTTTTGATATGACTATGCGTCTTATTTCTTCCGCCTTTTTCACGCTCACGCGATCCGCCTGATTTAACACGATTATGTACGGAATCTTTTTTTCCTCTATAAGCCCTATTATTTCCGTTTCCTTTTGCGCAAGCCCCCTGCCGGTAATTAAATCCTCGTCGCCAATCAATGATATGTCCACGACGACTATGGCCACGTCCGTTTTATTTAAAACACGCATAGCCCTGTCGATCCGCTCTTTTCCAAGCGCGCCGTCGTCGTCGAGTCCGGGCGTGTCCGTAAACATGCACGGACCTATCGGCAAAAGCTCCATGGCTTTTGATACTGGATCCGTAGTAGTTCCTTTTACGTCGGACGTTATCGCTATGTTTTGTCCCGTTATGGCATTTATGACGCTTGATTTGCCTGCGTTGCGCCTGCCGTAAATCGATATTTGGAGCCTGTCTCCATTCAATGCTGCGTTCAAACCGCTTCCTCCTGCCATTTCATTGCCTTATCTGGCCTGTTCCATTTATAAGATATTTAAACGACGTAAGCTCCCTAAGCCCCATAGGCCCCCTCGCGTGGAGCTTTTGCGTGGATATCCCTATTTCCGCGCCATATCCAAACTCGCCTCCGTCCGTAAACCTTGTGGAGCAGTTCACGTACACGCAGGCCGAATCCACTTCTTTTTGAAACTTTTGCGCGGCTTTAAGGCTTTCCGTGACTATGCACTCCGAGTGCCCCGTGGAATACTTTGCTATGTGGCTTATCGCCTCTTCTATGCAGTCCACCACTTTTACCGCCAATATATAGTCGTTAAATTCCTCCGCGTAGTCGTCCTCCGAGGCCGGCGACGCGTCCGGAAGTATGCGCCTAGTTTCGCCGCATCCCCTAATCTCCACGCCGTGCCGGTCAAGCCTTTCCTTAAGCATGGGCAAAAAACTGTCCGCGACGCTTTTATGCACCAGGCACGTCTCAATAGCATTGCATACGCTTGGCCTTTGCGTCTTTCCGTTGTCGGCTATGTTTACGGCCATGTCAAGATCCGCGGCGGCGTCAACGTATATATGGCAGTTGCCGCTGCCCGTTTCTATTACGGGAACTGAGGCGTTGTCAACTACAGCCCTTATAAGTCCCTTTCCCCCTCTTGGGATAAGCGCGTCTATATGGCCTTTCGCCTTCATCATAAGCGTCGCGGCTTCCCTTGATTCATCCTCTACAAGCTGCACGACGTCTTTTGAAATCCCGCACTCCTCAAGCGCCCTGCGCATTACCCCGATAAGAGCTTTATTTGAGTTTGCGGCTTCCCTGCCGCCGCGCAAAATCACGGCGTTTCCGCTCTTAATGCATAGCGACGCCGCGTCTACCGTCACATTTGGCCTTGATTCGTAAATTATGCCTATGACGCCTATCGGCACCCTCACCTTTTCAATCTTTATTCCATTTGGCCTTACGAATCCTTCAAGCACCTCCCCTATGGGATCTTTAAGCCCGATAAGCGATACGCAGGCGTCCGCGATTTCGTCAATGCGTCCCCGTGAAAGCGCAAGCCGGTCAATCATGGCGTCCCTCATGCCGCCGGCCCTCGCCTTTTCCACGTCCTTTTTGTTTTCAAGAAGAATATCTTCCGCCTCTTTTCGAAGAAGGATGGATATTTTTTCAAGAACGCTGTTTTTTTCCAATTCGGAAGCGTTTGCAATCTGCGATTTAGCTTTCTTTGCGTTTTCGCCAAGCTGCTCGATATAATTCATTGAATGCCTCCCTGTCTTTTCATTGAACAAGATGCCGCTCTTATAATCATAAAATATGCGGCCGCAAACGCGCGGCTTCGTGTAGATTATATATTAATACTTCATTATTTACAACCGCGGCTCCTTTTTTACTTGCGCCTGTTTGCGACATGTAGTATCATGTCAGATATGTAATTGCGCTTGTTGTTCGCGCAAGGAAAAACGGGCGGCCGCGCCATATTATCATATATAGAAACGGAGATTACTAATGCATCGCTTTTTACGCGCCATAGGCTTTAGCAACATAAATACGCGTCAGGATATGGACAAGCTGATAGGCATAATCATGGAACAGCCGAATTTCACAAAGAAGGCCGATCCAAACGACGGCAATACGTATACTGAAATCACCAAGGAATTTGCGCCGCATACCGGCATTACCGTAAGGGGCGAATACGACAAGCTGGGCTTTTTCCACCTCGAGCATTATTTCCCCTATTGCAACAGCGCAATCGTAACTTCCTGCGAGGACATTACAATCAACAAAAGAGTCGACACGACCGCCTACACCGGCATGTGCGACGATATGCGCATAGGCATATCCATGATTTTTTACCTGCAGAATGCCGTCGACTATATGCATCTTAATTGTGAGGACAACACGCCGCGCAAGGCAAAGCTTTCGCTGTCCGGACTGTCGCTGCAGGGCTGCATTATCCTCGGAATCGCCCAGGACGACGCGTCGCGTGAAAGAAAGACTATGGAGACGCGCATCCGCAACCAGCTTATAGCGCAGGCGAGAAACGGCAATCAAGACGCCATTGACAGCCTTACGGTAGATGAAATAGATTTGAGTTCGCGCATCAACAGGCGCATAAAGACTGAAGATTTGTACAGTATAGTGGAAACAAGCTTCATTCCTTACGGCTCCGAGTCCGACAACTATTCCATACTTGGAACCATCATCAACTGGAACAAGTCCAACAACCCCTATACAAGCGAGGACGTATACCAGCTTCTGCTTAACTGCAATAACACCGTTATGAACATCTGCCAACACGCGAAAGACCTTTGGGGCGAGCCTATGATCGGCAGAAGATTTAAGGGCGTCATATGGATGCAGGGACACGCGGACTTTCAAAATCTTTAAACGGCCGCGTCAATACCCGCCTGCGATATGGACGTCGCACATCTCGGACGGCCTCGTCCCCTTCGCGAAATATTCCGTGCGCCGATATCCCGCGCACGCCTCCGGGTTTGCCAGCTTTCCTGATTTGACGCATATGTCGGCCGCCTCGACGTCGCCAGGCATCTTAAACCCCTTGTCGGGCAGCTTCAGTTTTTTGTGAATTTTTTCCATTATGTCCCGCCACATGCGCTTGTGGCAGTCCCCCGATTCCTGCGGCATGTTCATGTCGCAGCCCATCCATATGCCCGCCGTATAGTACGGCGTATATCCTTCAAACCAATAGTCGGTGTTTTCGGACGTGGTGCCCGACTTGCCCGCCTGGCTCATGTTTAAGTCCACAAAACGCGCGGCCGCGCCGGTACCTCTTGTTATTACATCCTGCATGGCGCTCGTCAAAAGCCACGCGCTGGACTCCTTGGCCACTCTTCTCTTCTCAGGCTCGCTGCTTAAAAGCACGTCGCCGTTTTGGTCAAGTATCTTTGTGTAAAAGACCGGTTCTATGTACTCTCCCCCGTTCGCAAGGCACGCATAGGCGGCGGTAAGTTCCAGATTAGTCACTCCGTCCGTAAGACCTCCCAGAGCCGTGGGGAGCGAAATGTCGGTAAATACTTTGCCCTCGCTTGTTTCCCGTCTATCTACAAGCGTCGTTATGCCAAGATTTAAAAGATAGTCGTACCCCGTCTGCGGAGTAACCTTTTCAAACGTCTTTACGGCGACCGTGTTGTTTGAGTCCACAATCGCGTCCCTTAACGTAATAAACCCTCTGTATCCCGACGAATCCCAATTCTTTACCTCTATGCCGGTGCCTGGATATTTATACGGCGCGTCCTCCTCGACCGTGGCAAGTGTCATTCCGCAGGTGTCAAGCGCGGGCAGATATGTCGACGGCACCTTGAATGTGGAACCCGGCTGCCTTTTTGACGCCGTCGCCCTGTTTAGCGTCCTGTCGGCCGTCTTTTCGCCCCTCCCGCCTACAATAGCCTGGACATGTCCGGTCGACTGCTCTATAAGCACAAACGACGCCTGCGGCTGCTTTATGAAGCTTACTTTTTCATCCTCCATCACAACGTTTTTCTTCAGTACGGCCTTTTTAAATTTCTTTATATATCGTTTCGCCTTTTTCGCGTTCCTAAAATACAGGCTGACGTCTTTATTTTTTTTTGTTTGAAAAAAATCCTTTATGTCGTTTTCCGTATATTTGGCCTTCACCCCCGAATCATCTGTCACGGAAAGCTGATACGACAGATACTTAAGCGTCTTATCGGGATAATATCCGTCGTCGTTTATTACGGAATCGCAGATTTTTTGGAGCTTCCTATTCTGGCACGAATAGATTTTAAGTCCCTTTCTGTATATCGCGTTGTACGCCTGAGTTTCCGTGTATCCAAGCTCCTGCTTCAAGTCTCTTACGACGCTGTCGATAACCGCGTCGACATAATAGGAATTTATTGTATTTTTTTCGGACAGCTTGCGTTCGTTCACCTCTTCTATATAGGCATATACGTCGTCCCCGAGCGCATCCTCGTATTCGTCCTCCGAAATATACCCCTGATCGAGCATAGCCTTTAGGACGAGCTTTCTTTTGTCCGCGTTGTTTTCCTTATTTGCTATTGGGTTGTATTCCGTGGGATTCTGCGTAATTCCCGCTATTACCGCCGCCTCCGATACGGTCAGATCCGAAACGGATTTGTCAAAATACCGTATGCTCGCGGCCTCGACGCCCAAGGTATTCTGTCCGAGATTTATCGTGTTTAAGTAGTACTCAAGTATCTGATCCTTATCCATGCTGGCCTCGAGGCTTACCGCGAGCCGCTGCTCCTGTACCTTCCTAAAAAATTTGGCAAAAAAGCCCTCCTCGTTGCCGCCGCCGAAGACCTGATTTTTTAGCAGCTGCTGCGTAATGGTGCTCGCGCCCTGGGTTATTTTCCCACCGTCCGCGATTCCCGAATAGACGGCCCTTATTATCCCCTGCAGGTCTACTCCCTTATGTTCGTAAAATCTCGCGTCCTCAATGGCCACAAAAGCATGCTGCACATGCTTTGGTATTTTGTCTATGGACACATATATCCTGTTGGCGTTGGAGCCGACCAGCTTCTGCGTTACATTGCCGTCCTCATCGTAAATGGACGTGGCGTATCCCGTGGGCATAAGCTCTATCTCGTCCACATCCGGTGCGCCGTCAACCAATCCCCTCAAAACTCCCGCGGCGCACGAAAAAACAAAAAGCGCCGACGCCAAGGCCAAAGCCGCGAACACGACCCTGCCGTACAGATTTATGCGATTTTTCACCTTGTTGCGCGGCGAAGCCAGACTTTTTATTTTCTTGTCGATTTGATACTCGCTGTAATTCATGAACCGCCTCGCTGGCCGTCGGCGCGCGGCAAACGCCGACAAAGGCCAAAACTCATCTTCTATAAATTATGTCGCTTCTTTTCGGTCCGTTTGAAACCATCGTTATAGGCGTCTTTATGCGCTCTTCTATAAACTCCACGTACCCGCGGCAGTTTTTCGGAAGATCGCCGTATTTTGTTATTCCCCGTATGTCGCACTCCCAGCCCGGAAGCATCTCGTACACCGGCTTTGCCTTCGCAAGCTTCGCCGTTACGGGGAAATCCTCAACCTTTTCGCCGTCTATGTCATATCCCACGCATACTGGTATCTCTTTTAAGTATCCCAGGCAGTCAAGCACGGTAAGCGCCGCCTCCGTGGCCCCCTGTATTTCGCAGCCATATCTTGCCGCGACAGCGTCAAACCAGCCCATCCGCCTCGGGCGCCCGGTAGTGGCTCCATATTCGCCTCCGTCGCCGCCGCGCCGCCTCAGCTGCTCCGCCTCATCCTCGTCTTTTATCTCGCTTACAAATTCCCCGGCGCCTACGGCGCTTGAATATGCCTTTACCACCGCCACTACCCTTTTTATCTCATAAGGCGGGATGCCGGCTCCTATCGCCCCGTACGCGGCAAGCGTCGATGAAGACGTGACCATAGGATATATCCCGTGATCGGGATCCTTAAGCGAGCCAAGCTGTCCCTCAAGCAGTATGTTTTTTCCATCCTTTACAGCCTTGCGCAAAAAAGACGACGTGTCGCATACGTACGGAGAAATCATGTCCCTGTACTCATGAAGAGTATCCAAAAGCGCGTCCCCGTCTATCTCCGGCTTGCCGTAAAGATGCCTTAGCAAGACGTTTTTCTGGACGCACACTCTTGAAATCTTTTCCCGTAGCGCGTCGTCGTCAAGAAAAAGCTCCGATACCTGAAAGCCTATCTTGGCGTACTTGTCTGAATAAAAAGGCGCTATGCCCGACTTCGTAGATCCGAATGAATTTTTGCCAAGCCGCTCCTCCTCATATCTGTCAAAGTCGATGTGGTACGGCATCAAAATCTGCGCCCTGTCCGACACCAGAATTTTGGGCTTGGGGACGCCTCTTTTTACCAGCTCGTCTATTTCATTTATCAAATAGGGGATATTTAGCGCGACTCCGTTTCCAATGACGTTGACCGCGTGGCTGTAAAAAACGCCGGACGGAAGCAGATGAAGGGCAAATTTGCCATAATCGTTTATTATGGTATGCCCGGCGTTGCTTCCGCCCTGAAAACGGACGATTACGTCGGATTCCTCTCCAAGCATGTCGGTAATCTTGCCCTTGCCCTCGTCTCCCCAATTAGCTCCAACAATAGCTGTTACCATAGCGAAAATCCTCCATTCCGCCGCAAGCGCGGCAAGCTTTCATCGCAGACTGCTACATTATTACCTTGCTGATGCCTATGGACGCGTCAGCCGCCAAATCATAGAACGAATCCCCTACCTGCACTATAGGCTTTGAAAACTCCTTTTGATTGATCATAATCACCTTGCCTATCTCGTCGGTGGAAAGCTGCACCTCCGCGTTGACGTACGCCTGCACCGCCTGCTCGAGGAAAGGAAGCAAAAACTCGACGTCATATTTAACAAGCCCCTCCCTTTCAAACATGTGTATGACGTCAAACGGACACATGGCGGCGCGGTACACCCTGTCCGACGTCATCGCGTCGTACGTGTCCGCTATCGCCACGATTCTTGCAAACTCCTCTATCTGATCTCTTCTAAATCCTCCCGGGTATCCGCTGCCGTCGCACCTCTCATGGTGGCGCATGGCAACTTCGGCAATGCGCGGGTCAAGGTCAAGCCTCTTTAGGATATTGTTGCCGTGGAACACGTGTGTTTTAGCTATATTGTACTCGCCAAGCGTAAGCCTGCCCTTTTTCATCATCACCTCTTCGGGCACCATGAGCTTTCCTATGTCGCAAAGCATGCCCGACATAGTGAGCACGTCGAGCTCCTCCTGCGGCATGTCGGGGTAGACTATCTTTCCTATCATGTTTGCTATCAGGGCTATGTTTAGGCTATGGACGTACGTGGCGTCGTCGTACCCCCTCATGCACTGCAGCATGTCAAGTATGTGTATGCTGTTCCTCCCCTTCGTCACGACGTTTTGAACGTCCTGAAGTATGGCCTTGGAATCGATTTTCTCATTTTTCATCACTACGCTCGTAAAGGCGCTTTTCAAATGATCCACGCTTTCCAAAAATGAGGAATGGAATTCTTTAAATTCCTTCGTTTCCCTTATGCTTCCAAAATACTCCTCCCTTTCCCCGTTCGCGCCAATCTCGGTAATGTCGGAAACGGGATTGGCGAACGTAACGAACTCCCCTTCCGAGGGCGAATCCTCCTCTTTCGCGCCGCCTTCTATAATCGGACGTCCATCCTCCCCGGCCTCGACGTGGATCGCGAATATTGAATAATCCCTCAAAGCCTGAATGACTTCCTCGGTAAGCACCGTGCCTGTCGGTATAATCAAATGGTTGTCGGACGTATACACGTCGTCGGCGGTCACCATGTTGACCGAAGCCCTGTTCGTTAAAATCCTTTTTTTCGCCATATTGCCTCCAATCTGTCGGCGATGAAGCCGACGTCTTAGCAGTCCGACTCCCTCGATGCCGCGCGTCACACGCTTATCTGCGCCTTGACGCCAAGCAATTCCCTGTTCGCGTCAAGCACCGGCCTGACCGTCCCCTCAATGAACTCTTCCACCTGGGCGGCCGCCCGTCCCGTATATTTTTTTGGATCCATTGCCTCTTTGAGCTCGTCGATCCCCATGGGAAAAGAACCGTCCTTTGCCAAAAGCTCCAAAAGGTTGTTTTCACGGCCGTATTTTTTTACATTTTCGCCCGCCTCCATCGAAAGCTTCCTTATCCTCTCATGAAGCTCCTGCCTGTCGCCTCCGGCTTTTACCGCGTCCATCATTATATTCTCCGTGGCCATAAAGGGCAGCTCCTCCATCAGGTGCTTCTCTATGACCTTGTCGTAGACGACAAGCCCGTCCACCACATTAAGCGCCAAATCAAGTATGCCGTCCGTCGCCAAAAAGCCTTCCGGAATGCTTATGCGCTTGTTAGCCGAATCGTCCAGCGTACGCTCAAACCACTGGCACGCGGCCGTATTCGCCGCGTTTGCGGCGTCGGAGATGACGTACCTTGCTAGCGACGCCATCCTCTCGCAGCGCATGGGATTTCTCTTATACGCCATCGCCGAGGAGCCGATCTGATTTTTTTCAAATGGCTCTTCTATTTCTTTAAGGTGCTGCAAAAGCCTTATGTCGTTTGAAAATTTGTGCGCGCTGGCCGCAATCCCCGCAAGAACGTTTAGAACGCGCGCGTCAAGCTTTCTGGAGTACGTCTGCCCGGAAACCGGATAGCATCCGCGAAATCCCATCTTCTTAGCGATAATTTCATCCAGCTTTTTGACCTTTTCCCCGTCCCCGTCAAAAAGCTCCATAAAGCTTGCCTGCGTGCCCGTCGTGCCCTTGGAGCCAAGAAGCTTCATGCCCGAAAGCACATGCTCCAAATCCTCAAAATCTATTAAAAATTCGTTGATCCAAAGCGTGGCGCGCTTGCCCACGGTAGTCGGCTGCGCCGGCTGAAAATGCGTAAACGCAAGCGTCGGCATATCCTTATATTTAATTGCGAATTTCGCCAGTTCATCAATGACGTTTATAAGTTTTTTTCGGACAAGCCCAAGGCCCTCCGTCATAATTATTATATCGGCGTTATCCCCGACATAGCAGGACGTGGCTCCGAGATGTATGATGCCCGCGGCCTTTGGACACTGGACGCCGTACGCGTATACATGCGACATCACGTCGTGCCGTACGACCCTCTCCCTCTCTTGCGCCACGTCGTAATTTATATCTTCCGCGTGAGCCTTTAGCTCTTCTATCTGCTCTTTGGAAATGGCCGGATCGCCATTCTCGTTTTTTAGCCCAAGCTCATTTTCCGCTTCGGCGAGGGCTATCCATAGCTTTCTCCATGTCTTAAACTTCATGTCGGGCGAAAAAATATACTGCATCTCCCGGCTGGCATATCTTTGCGACAGCGGGCTTTCGTATCTGTCATTGTCCATACTGCACCATACCTTTCGTTCACGTTGCCGGCGCGGCCGGCGGCTCTATTGGATAGTCGCCTGAAAAACATGCGCGGCAATAGCCGCCGTCTCCGCCGATAAGCTCGTCTAAGCGATTCAGATCCAGATATCCAAGCGAATCGGCGCCGATCATCTCGCACACCTCGTCTACAGAATGCTTAAACGCTATGAGCTGGCTGCTCGACGGCACGTCGGTTCCAAAGTAGCATGGGTACAGAAACGGGGGCGAGCTTATCCTAACGTGCACTTCCCGCGCTCCCGCGTCTTTTAAAATCCTGACTATCCTCCCGCTCGTCGTGCCCCTTACAATCGAGTCGTCTATCATGACGACCCTCTTTCCCCTGACTACTTCCCTTATCGCGTTGAGCTTAAGCGTCACGCTCGATTCGCGCGCGGACTGTCCGGGCTTTATAAAAGTGCGTCCTACGTAGCTGTTTTTGACAAACGCCGTTCCGTACGCTATTCCGGACTCCATCGCGTACCCCATCGCGGCCACGTTGCCGGACTCGGGCACTCCGACCACTATGTCGGCGTCCGCCGGGTGGGTCTGCGCGAGTATCCTGCCCGCCGTAATTCTTGAATTGTACACGCTTATGCCGTCTATATAGCTGTCCGCGCGCGCAAAATATATGTATTCAAATATGCATCTTCTGACTTCCCCGCCCGCGAGGCTCATGTCCGAATTTATGCCGTCCGCCGTAACAGTTACTATCTCGCCAGGCCTTACGTCGCGCACAAATTCGGCGCCTATGGCGTCTAGCGCACACGTCTCGGAAGCTATCACGTACGCGTTGCTGCGCCTCCCTATGCAAAGCGGGCGAAATCCAAACGGATCTCTAACGCCTATGAGCTTTCGCGGACTGGCCACAACAAGCGAATACGCCCCTTTAAGTTTTTTCATGGCGTTTTTTACGGCGTCCTCGACCCTTCCCGCGCCTATCCTTTCCCTCGCTATAAGGTAGGCTATAACCTCTGAATCGGTGCTTGTCTGAAAAATCGCGCCGTTCATCTCAAGCTGCCTCCTAAGCTCCAGGGCGTTTGTCAAATTGCCGTTATGGGCAAGCAAAAGCGTGCCCTTGATGTAGTTTAGCACCAGTGGCTGGGTATTTTCCGCTATGCTCGCGCCGGCAGTGGAATATCTGACGTGTCCTACGCCTATGTCGCCATGCAGGCTCTCGATGGCCCGCTCGTCGATGACCTCGTTTACGAGGCCCATTCCCTTTCGGACGCTCGAATTGCGCTGCGGCCCGTCCGTCCTGCTGACGGCTATTCCGCAGCTCTCCTGTCCTCTGTGCTGCATGGAAAAAAGTCCATAGTAGATAGTCGACGCGACGTCCGCTCCATCCAGATCGTACATTCCGAATACGCCGCACTCCTCGCCAATCTTCGATTCATTTTCCATCTTTTCCTCCATAGCCGCGTTTATGGGGTGCGCAAAGCACCCGCGCCTGATTTACATTATAGCAATTCCCATAAAAATCACAAGGTCTTTTGCAAAACTTTGCCCCTGCCGCAAAAAACGCCATAATTGTTTACGTTTTTCCTCGGATATGATATTCTATAAGCATCCAAAGGTGAACGAAATATTTGCCCGCGGCCCGTGCGGACGGGCCGCGGGCGATGCGAGGTGACGCGGATGAAAAATTTCAAAAAGATCCTGACCTGCCTTCTTCTCGTCGTATGCGGCGCGGCGCTTTCGTCGTGCGGACGGCAGCAGGCAAAGCAAAAGGAAAGCAAACCGGCTTCCGAGAAAGATTCCCTAATCACGGTAGGCTTTGCCCTATCCGGCGACAGCGCGGGGTGGAGCGCGGCGCTTGTCCAGTCGGTGAAGGACAACTGCACCGTCGAAAACGGAATAAATCTGATTTTTGAAAACGCGGAGGACAAGTTCGAAAATCAGGTTGAAATCATACGCTCGTTTATCGAAAAAAAAGTCGACGCGATAGGGTTTACCCCTATTGTGTCGGATGGATGGGACGACGTCCTTAAAGAGGCGAAGGACGCGGGGATTCCTGTGATACTGCTGGACCGCACTATAAATACAAAAGACGATACGCTTTACACGAGCTGGGTAGGCTCCGATTTTCTTCTGGAAGGATACAAGGGCGCCGACTGGCTGATAGAATACATGAAAGAAAACTGGTCCGGCGAAGGCAAAATTAAAGTCGCGCTCTTCCAAGGGTCGCTTGGCGCGAGCGCCGAAACCGGACGGACGCAGGGCGTGGAAGAAATGCTTGGCGCGGAAGGAAATTACGATATCGTCTATAAAGACACCGGCGATTTCAACCGCGACGGCGGCGTTAAAAACATGAAAAAAGTCCTGCGGCGCGGGCTTGACATAGACGTGCTGATCGCGGAAAACGACGACATGGCGCTTGGGGCTATAGACGTCATGGAAGAAAACGGAATAAAGCCCGGCAAAGACATAGTCATCCTTTCCTTCGACGCCACGACGCCCGGATTCGAGGCGATGATCGAAGGAAAAATCAATTGCGACATGGAATGCAATCCGCTGAGCGGCAAGATTTTCGTTGAGCTGATAAAAAAGACGCTAAATGGCGATCCCGTAGAAAAAAGGACTTATGTCCAGGAACAGCTCTTCCCCGCCGACACGGCTGCCGACTACATCGACGGAAGAAAATATTAGGAGGCTGGCGATACTTATGAAACGCAAATTAAACAGCATCGCCATGAAGCTGGTTTCAGGCTTTATGGTCGTCATAATTTTGATAGTTATTCTTGGGGCGATTTCCTACAACCGTTCGTATTCGGCAATGTCAAAATCATACAAGCAAAACATGATGGGAACCGCCGCTACGACGGCGGCCTACTTGGAGCTTGGCATGTCGCAGGTGGCCGCCGAAGCGCAAAAAATCATAGACAATATAGATTTTTACGACTATTACAGGGGAACTTACAAGGGCGACGGCCCGCGCGAATATATGGCTTGGGCGGAGCTTTACAACACTGTTCAGTCCGCGGCCGGCGCGAGCAGCTTCATCAGCTCCATCACCGTATTTGGAGACTATGGAGACGGTATCTCCTCTTCCGGAACGCTTGACGGCTCCTTTTATGACAAATTCAAGCCGACGGTTCCCGAAAATACAGAGGACGGCGTCTGGATAGGGGAACACCCCGAGCTTGATGGCGTTTTAAACATCGAAAGCGGCCGTTACGCGGCTTCCTACGTGCAGTCGTTCGTCAATTTCAACGGATATGTCGTCATAGACGTAAGCGCGAAAGCCATCGCCAACGTCCTGGAAAATATGGAGCTGGATACCGGCATTGTGATGGGATACGTCTCCTCAACTGGAACGGAACTTCTAAACGTCGGCGGCGACGGCAGCGTATTTTGGGATCAGGATTTCTTTAAGGACGCGGCCTCGGCCGGAACGGCGCAGTCTTCCATGGAAACGTACAAAGGGCAAAAGCAGCTGTTCGTCTTCTCTCCGATAGGAGCCACGGGATCGAGCGTATGCTGCCTGGTGCCTCAAAAGACGATACTTAGCCAGGCCTACGACATACGAAACATTACGATAGGCGTCACAATAGCGGCAATCGCCGTCGCCTTGATAATAGCGCTGTTCCTGGCGCTGAATATGCAAAAAGCCATAAACAGCATCACGGGCGTTCTTGAAAAAGCGGCGGACGGAGACTTGTCCGAAAAAGCCAACCTAAACAGAAGGGACGAGTTTGGAAGTTTGAGCGTCAGCACCGACGGCATGATTTCAAACATGAGGATGCTTTTGGGAAAAGTAAGCAAAATAAGCGAGCTGGTGCAAAAATCCTCCAGCGGCGTTACAAAAACCTCCAAAATGCTTGCCTCCTCCTCGAATGAGATAGTAAATGTCGTCTCCGACATCGAAAGCGGCGCGTCGCGTCAAGTGGACGAAGCGGAAAAATGCCTTGAGCAGATGACCGGCCTGTCCGGCAAAATCAACGTCCTCTCGGACAACGCCGAAGTTATAGAGGGGATTTCGCGCGACACCAAGGACTATGTCGACAGAGGCATCGACATTATAACGCAGCTTAGCCAACGCTCTAAAGACACTCAGGAAATCACGTCCGCGGTCATAGACGGCATAAATAAATTAAACAGCGAGTCAAAAAATATAGAAAGCATCGTAGAGGTAATCACCGCGATATCCGACCAGACGAGCCTTCTTAGCTTAAACGCCTCAATAGAGGCCGCCAGAGCCGGCGAGTTTGGAAGGGGGTTCGGCGTCGTCGCCGACGAGATACGCAAGCTTGCCGAGGAGTCCATGCAGTCGGTCGGCGGCATTTCGGGCATCATAGAGGAAATCAACGCTCAGACGGAGCTTACGGTGGAAACCGCCAAGAAGGCGGAAGAAATCGTAGCCTCGCAGCAGGAAGCGCTGACTACCACCATCGAACTGTTCCAGGGCATAAATTCGCATATCGAAAATCTTGCGAACAACCTTGAGGACATTACCAGCGGCATAAGCCAGATAACGACAGTCAAAGACCAAACTCTTTCGTCTATTCAGAGCATAACGCAGGTTTCAGACCAGTCCGCCTCCGCCACGACCGAAGTGTCCGCTACGGTAGTTAATCAGCTTGACGCTGTAAAAAGCCTAAACGAGGATGCCGAAACGCTTACGGAAAACGCGAAGGATCTGCTTGAGGCCGTTGCGCAGTTTAAGCTCAGTTGACGAGCTTATATAGGCGGCCGTTTGCCGCCTCGGGCGCGAACGCTTGACATTATTTAGATATCGGTTATAATTAGCATGTTTTTTTATCCACATCAAATGCCATAAAGCTTCCATGCTAGCCGGGGAGTCAGCGGTGCCCTGTACCTGCAATCCGCTATAGCAGGGGTGAAGTCCTGCCGAGGACTTGTTATTTTCGGAGCTGCCCTTGGCAAGTGGCGACGACGTCCTGGTCTTACGCAATGAAAACCCGCGAACCGTGTCAGGAGGGGAACCTAGCAGCACTAAGCGGGGACTTTCGTGTGCCGTAAGGGAGCCTGGGCCGAGCAAACTGCCAAAGTAACGTCCGGGATGACATTTTCGACGCAGGATGCATGGATTTTATTATATTTTTTAGCCTAACCGTTGGACTTTTAGGAGGAGAGCAAGTGAAGGCGGAACTTAAAATAAACAGCGTCAACCAGATTGTGAAGGATACTGACATTTATCTTGAGGGCGAGCAGGCATCGTCAATAGCGCTGGTGGTAAAGGGCAGGATACGCATAAGCTCTAAAGGCGTAAACCTGGTTGTCGGCTCCGGCAATTTCTTGGGACTTTGCGATTTGATAGACGGAAGCCATAAAGTTTCCTATGCCGCCGACAGCAACGCCGTCGTCTACGCTTTTCCCGGCATGCAGTTCAACCAGGCCGTGACAAGGCTCATAAAAGTCAATAAGGACTACGCGGCTCTCATATATTCGACTTTAAACAGGTATATAAGAGAGCTTGCGAAAATATACGAATCAACGCGGGACATGATTGAGAGGCTGTCCTCGTTTTTGAAAGACGCGAATGAAAAATACGCGGCGATAGCGAAAAACGCCGGCGTTCGCGTAAACGAGGTCGAGGACGCCGGTCTTGTTTCGGACGTCAAAACCGGTACGGACATCGACGTCGACAAAATAGAGTACTACAAGGCCTGCAGCGAGATTCCGGCGGAGATACAGAAATCGTTTATAAACGCGAATCCCGTCCTGCCGGTTTACCATATCTCCGATCAGGCGAAGCTTATAAATCTCTTAATCGAAAGATGCGCCGAAAATGCGGCGTACCTTGAAAAAATCGCGGGCCCCCTCGTCAAAAACAAAAAAAGCCTTTATATGGGAGTGCTTCAGCTGGCAACGGCCCTGCAGCGCATGGACGAAGACGCTTTGGACGCGACGTCGCTTTTCGACGACGTGATAGACAGCATAAATTCCCTTGAAAAGCTCCTTATCGACAAATGCGGCATTGATTTGGAGATAGACCATGACTTTATGGAGGACGCGTATTTTAAGCTCATTAACTCTGGAGGTGAAAAGGGGGCGGATTTGGAGCAAACCGCGCTAAATTCGCAGAGCCTCGACAATGCCCTAGACTGCATACTTGAATACTCCGAGGCGGATGAACAGACCGCGGACCAGTTTAGGGACTGCATTGAAAGGTTTCTCCGCCTGCAGGACAAGGCATCCACGGATGACGATGTAAGAACCCTTAGAAGAAATATTGCGAAAGGCTTTTACGACATCTACAAAAAAGCGTTTTTAAAAGACCACGATTCGCCGGACGGCGCGCCGCTTGCCGTCGACCTGTTTTTAAAATACGGCTTTGTAAGCGAAAAGCTCCTGACGGATGAAATGCTTTCGGAACTGCTTTCCTTAAATGAATCTTCGTCCGAGTTAGGTTCATGCGAAGTCTATACCATGAAAGACTGGCTTGCCCGAATTTACGAAGGAAAGGACGAACCTTCAAAAAGCGAATTTGATTTGGATTATTCGGAAAACCTAAGAGATATGCGGAAAACAGGGCGCATTACCGCCGAAGAAGAGCAGAAGCTGTCGCGCGACAATAATGCCAAGCTCGACTATGAAATTCAAAATATGTTTAAGGCCAATCACCGCATTATCTACGGCCAGGTTTCCATATTCGTTCCGATACTCTATTCTGAGGGATGTTCGGGCTCGCTTCAGCGGTGCCGCCTCACAAAAGACAAAATCAATTCCGCGGTAAACAGACTTCTTCAAATCGACTATTCCGTATTTTACCGTGAAAGCCTCTACACGGGCAAAGATGAACACATAAAAAAAGAATACGTCATGGAAGAGGTGTTTCCTGATTTTATATTGTTCCCGGCGTTCGGAAGCAATGGAGTTATGTGGCAGGAGCTGAGCGGAAGAAGAAGAAACTCAAAAGGGCGTTTTCTTTTGCCTGCGTTTTTGGACACGGACTTGAATACGGTTATGATAAAACTGTTCGGCCGCTTCCGCTGGGAGCTTTGCAGAACGATGCAGGGCGCGGCATGGAACAACATACAGATTAAGTCGCTTACAAGCGAATACAGCGACTTCATTCAGTTTTACCGCAAAAACAGGGAGCTTTCAGACGATAAAAAAGACAAGCTAAAAATGCAGATACAAAAATGCAGAAACAACACAAGAGAAGTCTTTGTGATAGACTATGAAAACTGGATTAAGCAGGAGGCAAACGGCGGCCTGGTGCTAAGCAAGCCCGTAAGGGAGATACTAGCCACATACTGTCCTTTTGTCAAAGAACTGCGCGAAAAAGTTTCAGACCAGCCTCTGTTTAAAGACGCAATGGCGCGCTTTATAAGAGAACGCGGAAAAAAGACAAAGGAGTACGACATGAAGTTTCGCGTTTGGCAAAAAGACGGCGTAAAGATTCCGGAGCAGATAATAGAAACAAGGGATTTTTATGTAAATATGTGAAGCGGCCCCTATATCCAGCCGCCGTCAAACCTTATGACCTGCCCCGTAAGGTAGCTGCCCGCCTCCGCTATGCGGCATATGAAATCCGCGGCCTCCCCGGGGCTTCCCACGCGCTGCGCTGGAATTTCCCCTTTTATGTAATTTAGCTCGTCTTCGTCTAAAAATTTATTCATGTCGGTGTCAATCATCCCAAATGCTATGGCGTTTACCTGGATGTTGCTCGGCGCGAGTTCCCTGGCAAGAGCCCGCGTAAACGCGTTTAGGCCGCCCTTCGCCGCGGAATACGCCACCTCCATAGACGCCCCCGCGCATCCCCAAACCGACGACACGTTTATTATTTTTCCTTCTTTTTTCTTAAGCATCATTTCCACCGCCGGCTTGCTGCAGTTAAAGGCGGACGTCAAATTCGAGCGAATCACTCCGTCCCACTCGTCCGCCGTCATATCCTGCAAAAGGCCTACATAGGAAACGCCGGCGTTATTTACAAGCACGTCGATTCTGCCAAATTCTTTTTTTATAATTTCAAAAAAAGAGCGGGCGTTTTCAAAAACGCCCATATCCCCAACATACGCGGCGCATTTTACGCCGCGCCCAATAAGCTCGTCCCGCAATTTAAAAAGCGCCGCCTTGTTTTTTTTGCAGTTAATGGCGACGCCGTACCCCCTGGAGGCAAATTCAACCGCGGCCGCGCGCCCTATTCCGCGCGAGGCGCCCGTTACGGCGACGACTTTTTTGCGCACGCTATCGTTCATCTTGATCCTATCTTTAAATTCGCGACGGCATTTAAATCAAGTCCGTCCCTCTTTCCAGCCATATACGCGTAGTATCCGCTCGCCGCGATCATCGCCGCGTTGTCGGTGCAATAGACGGGCGATGGAAAAACAAACTCTATGCCCGCGGCTTTGCAGGCCGCGCCCATAGCCGCCCTAAGCGAAGAATTCGCCGCGACTCCCCCCGCCAGGGCGACACGTCCCTCTCCAAGCGTCCTTGCGGCGTCAATCGTCTTTTCCACAAGCACGTCGACGACCGCCTGCTGAAACGACGCGGCCACATCCGCCTTATTCACGTCGACGCCCTTCATTTCACAGCTGTTAAGATAATTTAAAACCGCCGACTTTAACCCTGAAAAACTGAAGTCGTATTCATGCCCGTCGACTTTTGCGCGCGGAAAATCAATCGCGCGGGGATTGCCCGCGCGAGCAAGCTTATCAATAGCGGGTCCGCCCGGGTATCCTAACCCCATCGCCCTGGCAACCTTGTCAAAAGCCTCGCCGGCGGCATCGTCGCACGTACGCCCTATTATTTCAAATTTGTCGTAATCTAACGTACGTACAAGGTGCGTATGTCCTCCCGACGCCACAAGGCATAAAAAAGGGGGACAAAGGCCGGCGTGTTCTATGTAATTCGCGGCTATATGCCCTTCTATGTGATTGACTCCCACAAGCGGCTTTTTTGCCGCGTATGAAATCGCCTTTGCGGCGCTTACGCCTACGAGCAGCGCGCCGACAAGTCCCGGCCCATACGTAACGCCTACGACATCTATCCCGTTTAAAGAGACGTCCGCCGCGTCAAGCGCCTCCCTTATGACGCCGTTTATCCTCTCTATATGCTTTCTCGACGCGATTTCAGGCACTACGCCGCCATAAAGCGCGTGAACGTCTATCTGTGAGGATATGATGTTTGACAAAACATCTCTCCCGTTTTTTACAACCGCCGCGGCCGTCTCGTCGCACGAACTCTCAATTCCAAGCACTAAAACGTCCCGATCCACGTCAAACCTCCGCTTGTCCATGCATGCCGCTCATTCAACGTCTTTGCTGTCGATCTGCTCCCATCCCACTATCTTCCAGTTGTCGTCTTCCTCGCGCCTGCACATGAACTTTTCATAGACCTTCGTGCGCTCCGACTTCTGCTTAAGCATGGTGTTTGTCATTATAGTGGCATATTCGTCATCGTCAATTTCGCCGTAATTCGTCGCGCTGTTCGCCTCCACGGAATACATCGCTATGATTTTGCCGCTGCTTTGGTAGTCGTCCCTGTCTTTTCTGAAATTTTCAAGCATATTGTCCCACGAATTTTCTTCTTCCGTCAAAAATTCATCCGAGTACAAAAGGCGGAGCTGCTTTAAAAGCCCCTCGAAATCCTCGTCCGACATTTTCTCATTATACATGCACTTGTTGAAGCGCCAATACAGCTTCACAACCTCGGCCGGCGTTTCAGGATACTTCGTCTCCAAATCTTTTTCAAGAAGCTTTTCCACTTCCGTTTCGGGCTTAGATCCTTCAGCGCCCGCGTTTTTTAAACGCTTCGACAAAAAATAATATCCACCTATCGCGATGGCCGCTACGCACGCCATGACCGCCACGGCCACAATAATCTTTTTCTTTTGCTTGTCCATGCCACGCACCTCCCTAGACATCTTCCGCGTTCAAAAGCGCCCTTGGCGCCTAGACGCCGTCATCGTCCTTAAATTGCAGCGTAACGCTCTGGCAGTCCCTCGCGGCGACCGCATTTGGAAAAATCTCACGCGTCTTTTTTATGTAATCCCCAGGCCTAAGCATCGACGGGCTGTAGTGGGTGAGCCAAAGCTCTTTAACATCCGCCTGCCTCGCTACTTCCGCGGCCTCGTAAAACGTCATATGCTTGTGCTCCATGGCCTTCTCGATCTTTTCGTTTCCGCCATACATTCCCTCACATACTAATAAATCGGCATTTTTGGCGTTTTCTATTAGACTTTTCGCGGGCCTCGTATCCGTACAGTACGTCAGCTTTATCCCCTTCCTCTCAGGCCCCACGGCCATATCGGGAGTATATTCTCTTCCGTCGCACTCAACAGTTTCACCCTTCTGCAGCCTGCTCCACAGGCTCATTGGAACATTGTTTTTTTTTGCAAGCTCGGGGTAAAATCTTCCTCCGCGCGGCACGTATATGGTATATCCATAGCATATAATGTTATGATTCACTCTAAAAGCCCTTATATTATATCCATCTACTGATATGTCGCGCTCTTTTTCGGAAATTTCTATGAATTTAAGGTCAAATGGAAGCCCCGGCGCTATTATGCGCAATGAATTGACAACTTTTTCCAATCCCTTTGGGCCTATCAGCGTCACAGGCTTTTTACGCTCTGAGTTCCCCATCGAAAGCAGCAGCCCCGGAAGCCCGCCTATATGATCGCCGTGATAGTGCGTAAAACATATGACGTCTATTGGATTTACGCTCCACCCCTTCTCCTTTATGGCTACCTGCGTCCCCTCTCCGCAGTCGATCAAAAGGCTGCTGCCGTTAAGCCTTGTCATAAGCGCCGTAAGCCGGCGGCCGGGCAGCGGCATCATTCCGCTTGTGCCAAGCAGACATACATCCAGCATAAATATTCTCCTGACCGCAACTTTATATGTATTGCTTCATTTCCCCCAATATTTTTTCCTTCGTCTGGAGTCCAACCATCGTATCTACGCATTTTCCATCTTTAAATACCAGAAGCGACGGAATGGCGGAAATTTGATATTCATCCCTAAGCTCCCACTCCTTATCGACGTCCACCTTGCCGATTAAAAAAGAATCCTCCTCCTTTTCAAGCTCCTCAAGTATAGGCCCCTGCATCTTGCACGGCCCGCACCACGACGCCCAAAAATCCACAAGCACGGGCTTGTCGCTCTTAATAACTTCTTTCTCAAAATTTTCAACAGTCAATACCATAGCAATCATTCTCCTCTTTAAATATATTCGCCTCAAATACTTAGCAGCTTGTCAAGCTCGCCTTTAAGCATCTCTTCCGACGTCACGACAGTAGCCTTTATCCCGGCCCTTTTGGCTCCCAAAACGTTTCTTTCCAAATCGTCGAAAAAAAGGCACTCATCCGCCTTTAGTCCGTATTTGTCCAAAATATATTTGTATATCCTTATGTCGGGTTTTATGACGTGGATCTGATAGGAAACTACCATTCCGTCCGCGTCCTCCAAAAAAGATGCGCCCTTAGTATGCAGGTCAAACAGATCTTTTGCGTAATTTGAAAGTATATATATTCCATAGCCTTTTTCCTTAAGCATATGGACCTTTTCCCATACTTTCTCCCTTTTTATCGGCATCAATTCGCCGTGGCTCCTAAACCACCTTATCTTGTCCTCATATCCGGGATATTTTTCGACATATTTTTCAATGACCTCTTCGGTCCGCAGGTTGGCGAGGTCAAATTCCGCCCACAGTTCGTCGTCAAAAATAATTTTAGCAAATTCATCCGCCTCTTCTGACGTCATCCCGTAGTCGATAAACATTTCCTTCCACCTGTATCCAAGGAGCACTCCCCCTACGTCGAAAATAATGTTTTTTATCATATCTCCTCCCATTTGACTCCGAAATTCAATCTTTTGCCTCACTCTTCCTGCAGCGCAATCATCATCGCGGGAATAACCTGCTTTTTTCGCGACACGATTCCGTCCTCTCCCCCTTTGCGTCGAAACGCCGCTTCAGCGAGCTCTTTCGCTTCAGCGCAGTCATATAAAAGCTCGGTGCTTTCCTGCATTATGTTCGTAAGCATAAAAAAAGTCATAGTTATGTCGTGATCCATAGCCGCCTTTTTTATGTACGGCACAAGCTTGTCCTTTATGGAATCAAGCTCCGACTGCGTCATAGACGTAATCTGGCCTACCCCGAACGCGGTTTCGCCAACCACGAACTTCTTAAAATCCTGATAAAAAATTTCCTCGGGCGACCTTGAGGAAAGATTGCTCCCGGCCGCGAACATCTCCGCGGCGTATTCTTCCGCGTTTATTCCAGCTATGCGCGCCAATTCCTCCGCCGCCTGCCTGTCCGTCTCCGTGCATGTGGGCGAACGGTATATCAGGGTGTCGGAAAGTATCGCCGAACACAGCAGCCCCGCCACGTCTTTTGGTATTTCCACTCCCGCTTCATTGTACATCTGATAAATTATGGTAGCGGTGCATCCCAGAGGCTGATTCCTAAAAAACACCGGACCCATCGTTTCTATCGAACCGATACGGTGATGATCTATTATTTCAAGCAGATCGGCCTCTTCTATGCCGTCCACCGACTGCGACGGCTCATTATGGTCTACAAGTATGATTTTTTTCTTGCGGGCGCCAAGCAGGCTTCTTCTCGAAATCATTCCAAAATAATTGCCGTTCCAATCGAGTATCGGAAAATCCCTGTGTCTTTTTTTTGCCATGACCTCCCTTATGTCGTCTATATACTCGCCCAGTCCGAACGTTATCAAATTTTCGCATTTCATAAAAAATTTGATCGGTATGCTCTGATTTATCAGGCGCGAAGCGGTAAACGCGTCGTATGGCGTCTTTATTATGAAACAGTCCTTGTTTTCCGCGAGCTTGGAAATCGTGTATGACACTTTGGAACCTTCGCACACTATTATGCATTTGGCGTCCATCTCTATCGCGCACAGCTGCGATTCATACCTGTTTCCAAGTATCACTATGTCCCCGGGCTCAATATAACTTTCCATTAAATCCGGATTGGCCGCCGCTATCAGGCACTTGCCCGCGGTCACCCTCTCCTCCAGATCGCCATGGAGCATCTCGCCCTCAAGCGTTTCAACTATATTTTTAAATGGAGTGTGCGCCGTGGCAATTATCCGGCTGTCGTACACGTCCATGTACGACTTCGCTATGTCCTCAATGGTAAGAAGCCCCAAAAGCCCCCCCAAGCCATCGACGATTGGCAGAGTCTGCAGCGCGTCCGTCTTCATGATCTCCCACGCCTTTTTAAGCGAAATATCCTCACCGACGCCTTTGACGCGCTCCACGTCCATATCCATCACCTGGGTCCTTACATCCCCCATGTAGTCGGGCGCGGGCGTGTTAAAGCGCTTAAGAACAAATCCCGTTTCCGAATTGATCTGCCCGGCGCGCTTGGCCACGTATTTTCCTCCGGCGGTCGCGCTCTTTAGCCTCGCGTACGCTATAGCGGAGCAGACCGAATCCGTGTCTGGATTTATATGTCCAATAACGTTTACCACTCTGTCTGAATCCATCGTCCGCACATTCCTTTCCCCATGTCACTGTTAATAAACTACTCGACGCAGTCGTCCTGCGTATATTCGCTGATGTCTATTATATACTTAAACCTCTTCGCAAGCGCGGGCGCGAGCCTAAACAGCTGGTCTAAGGTATTTCCCTCATCGGCCAGTATCACGACGAAATCACCGTAAAATTCATCCATCAGCCTGAATATATTCGCAATCATGGGCACTTTGACCTCCGCGGCCTCGTCCACTAAAAGGCAGTTCCCTTTGAGATCGTCCTTAAATTCGTCAATATTCATTGAATTTAGCTTTTTCGCGTTAATCTTCGCTATGCGGCCTATGCTCATAAATCCGGCATCCTTCATAACTTTTATTATGCGTTTTGAAAGGCCAACTATAAGCTCCGAACTATTGCCCAAAAACACGAAATGCGAAGGATCGGGCTCTCCCGATATAAGAGTCAATATATCGTCAAACGAACGATGAAGCGCGCGAGTGGTAGGAAGATCCTCTTCGCTTAATTCGTCCTCGCCGCCCGACAGGCTGTTATATACCTCTTCCCTGTACAGATCACGTCCGCCATCCAGGTCTTTTGGCGCCTCTTTTTCTTGATCCGCGCCTTCTTTAATCTCCTGCTGCGGCCTATCCTCTCCCGCATCGGGCGCGGCGGCGGATTCATGCGTGCCGTCTGCCTTATGTAAATCGTCTATTGCGGCGGCTTCGGCCTTGGCCCGCCTCTCCTCGGCGGCCGCCAAAGCCTTCTCGGCCTCTATCGCCCTTTGTCTCGCCTCTAAAGCCCTTGCCCGCGCCTCTTCCTCCTCAAGCCTTGCCTCTCTGGCGGCGTCGTTTGCGGGGCCCCCGTCCGCGCTCTCGGCCTCTGACTCATTCCCGTCCCCGTAATATTCGCCGATTCGTCCTATTCCGTTGTTTTTATATTCCTCGGCAGGCGCCGGAGACTCCTCCGCTCCCTCATCCAAGCTGCCTATTTCAATGCCCACATTTATATACGACGCCTCCGCGCGATCCTTATTGTCGATTTCCTCAAGGCCCGCGGGCGTGGCGTTTTTGCTTTCATCTCTGCTCACCGCGCTGGTCATCCTCTCAATCACGTCAAACTTTTTTGCCTCGTCTTTTACGGGCTTTTCCTCTTTTATCCCGGCGATCCGCTTCTCGTTAAGCTGGTCTTTTTGTTCCGCTTCGTATATAGCGGAAATCTCTCTGGACAAATCCTGAGTGATTCCCGTACCCGACTGCGAATGAACGGGCGGCTCAAACGGCGCGGCCTCTTTTTCCCTTTCAGCCCTTACCCTCGCGATTCTTTCCTTGTCGATTCTTATCTCCGCTCCCTTTACCCTGTCGATTACGATATTGTCAGATTTTGAGCCCTCGACCGCGTCCGCGGCGTCATACGCTTCGTCCCCGTCCTCGCGGCCTACATCCGCGCCTTCCTTTTTTGCGCTGATTTTAAGCAGTTCCGACAGCTTATGCAGCCCGCCTTTCGCGAAACGGCCCATATCGGCGTCGGTTTCAAAACCATCCTCGTAGTCGTCTATAAAGTCGTCGTCCTTTTTTCCTTCCTCGTTGACAATTTCTCCGTCAGGCGCCTCGCGCCCTGCGCCGCGACTCCCGACGCCCGCGCCTTCCTCTTGCGCCGCCTTTGCCTTTTTAGCGGCGTCCCCTTCCCTGGATTTTCGCCCGTCTGAATCCGAATGCAGATATTCGTCCAAATCCGGCAGCGACGCGGTATCGTCCGCGTTTTCCTCTTCTCCATCGGCCATTATGAAATCCTTGTCGTCCAGATACGGCATCGCCTCCTTATCGTCGACATATTCGATAAGCTTTTTTGCCCTTTCGACAATTTCTCCGTGTCCAAACCACAAAAGAATATCCTCGCTTTCCATGAGTCTCTCATGATGGGTTGATGGTTTTTTTTTTATTTTGTGT
>CAZTVO010000003.1:0-8117 GCA_964617075.1 uncultured Jutongia sp. | reverse complement strand
TCCTCGCATTCCCTGCGGCACTCCTCAAGCCTTCCAGCCTTGTGGTAAAGTTTCGCAAGTTCATAGGCCCATTCCTCTATGTACTCCTCGTCCTTTAGTTCCTCAAGAATTTCAATAAGGCTTCCAATGGGCGCGCCGGCCGCCTTGTCTATGTGGTACCTAAGGATCAGCGCGTCGCGCGCGCTCGGATTCAAATCAAGATATTCCTCATAATGGCTTCTGGCGCCCTCAATGTCGCCGGTCTTTATTGAAAGATATATAAGCCTGTACAGAATGCGCCTGGTATGCGATTTTTTATAAATTCTAAGATACAGGTCCCTCGCCTCGCCATATTGCTCCGTCTTCGTGTATACGTCGGCGATGGCAGTCAGATCGCTTACATTTTTGACCTGCTTCATATCAAGCGTCTTAACTACTGTAAGAGCCTTCCTATACTTGCGCTCGTCTATCAAATGATGAATTTGTGAAATCCTTATGGCCAACTCGTACTGTCGCATGCGTGCAATCTCCTACTCGTTATTCTCGGTAAAAAAAGAACCGTACAGCTTTTCCCTTCTATCTTTTCTCGTGTTAAACTTATTTCTTAAGCTGCGCGCCCTATCGTCAAGGTCGCACATAAGCACTCCCTCCCTGCCCGAAATCTGCCCGAGGACGTTGCCTATCGAATCGACCGCCATGCTGTCGCCGCTGTAATACTGGCCGTCGTGAAATCCATAACAGTTCACGCCCACAATATAAGACTGCGTTTCTATCGCGCGCGCCCTAAGAAGCGTCGTCCAATGCGCGCTCCTTATGGCCGGCCAGTTGGCTATCACAAAAATCACATCCGCCTTTCTCGACGCAATTTGAAATATTTCAGGAAAGCGCAGGTCATAGCATATGAACAGGCTTATAACGCGCCCTAGAAACGGCGCGGATACGATCTCGCTTCCCTTTTCGTAAACGCCGCTCTCGCCGCCGTAAGTGAACGGATGCATTTTGGCATATTCTGCGACAGTTTCGCCCGCGCTGTCCACGACGGTAAATATATTAAGTCCTTTATTTCCCTCGCCTTTAGGAAGCGACGCCCATCCAAAACCTATCGCGACTCCATATTTTACGGCAAGCTCTTTCATAATTCCAACTGTTTCGCCAGACGCCATGCTCTCTCCCGCTATTTCAAGATTTAGCGTACATCCTGTAAATGACATTTCAGGAAACACAATTATATCCGCGCCCAATCCGGACGCATCTTCAATCATTTTTTTTGCCTTTTTAATCGACGCACTCTTGTCTTCCCATGCCATGTCAATTTGTCCAAGCGCAACTCTCATGCAAAAACATCGCCTTTCCGTTTGACCGCGCGGCTCCATGCCCGGCCGCTATATCCTAAGACCTTTTGGATAATGATTTTTAATAATTCCGTTTCCCGCCTTGCCCCATCCAAGGGAACAGCCGGCATAGCCGACAAGCACATGGCCGCGCAGCCCCATGCCGCATGGTATAGGTTCGCCATGTATATATCTTATGGCAGCGTCATAACCGCATTCAAAATACTGCCTCACGTCTGACGGGCCGGACGCCATGGCAAGCGCGTGCGCCGGTTCAAGCCTGTTTTTTTTACGCGTCGCGGCGTGAAGCCCTACACCAAGATAATTTATGCCATTGACGCCCGCAAAATCCGGAGGCGTTATATAAATCCTATCGCCAAAACATTTGACGCGTCCCTTGCGTCCGGCTAAAGACGCGGCTCCAGGCTTAAATAGCTCGGCCAAAAGCTTTTCAAGTTCTTCCGCTTCGCGGCGAAAATCCTCCGAAAAAATTTTTTTCCTGTTTTTAAAAGATTCCTTCTTTGACGCGCGTCCCTTTTTTAAGCGCACGGCAAAATGGCCGTCGCCCCTTAGCCTGTGAGGCCACAGCCTCATAGAGCCGTCTATAGCCTCACATTCTTCCGGCGATAATGGCAAAAGGCTATCGGACACGAAATCTTTTCTGCCGCCCTCTATTCCCATGGCGTCGTCAAGTCCAAAGTCCTTTCTGCTTTCAACAACATACCCCTTATGGGTTCTCAAAAACCATATAAGAATGTCCTCGTTTTCATCTGGGGAAAACGTACATGTGGAATATACCAAAACTCCGCCGTCTTTTAACATGGCGTCGGCCGACTCAAGTATTTTTTTCTGTCTTTGCGCGCACGCCCGCACCTGCTCAAGGCTCCACTCTTCCGCGGCCGCGCGTTCCTTGCGAAACATCCCCTCCCCGGAACACGGCGCGTCGACAAGGACCTTGTCGAAAAAGCCGCCAAACCGCTCCGCCATCCGGCCCGGATGCTCGCTGCACACCGCCGCGTTTACAACGCCCATCCTTTCGATGTTTCTTAAAAGCGTCCTTGCCCGGGGCGCCGAAAAGTCGTTTGACGCCAAGAAACCTTTTCCGCCTAGCCTTCCGGCTATCTGCGTGCTTTTTCCTCCCGGAGCCGCGCACAAGTCGCAAATCTTTTCTCCGCTCCTCGGGTCAAGCAACACGACCGCCGCCATCGCGCTCGGCTCCTGTATATAATACGCCCCCGCCTCATGCAGCGGGTGTTTACCAGGGTGCTCGTCCAAATCGGCGTAAAAGCCTTCCCGCGCCCATGGAACACGCTCAAGCCTAAACGGAAGCAGGGACGCGTGCCCGGCTTTTAGTTTCAGCGGATTTATCCTAAGGCCATACGCCCTCTTATCGTCAAACGACTTGACAAAACTGCCGTATTCGTCGCCCATAAGTCTTTGCATCCTTAAAGTGAAGTCTTTTGGCAGCATTGCCCGTTTTTTCCTCCGCTAAAAGAAATATGCACAGGGCAGCGCGCGCCATCATCCATCCGCCGGCAGCGGCATTCTCTGTGCATTGCATAAAAAGCCTATTATATTAAGTCTATGATATCTATATTTTCTCCCTCAATGCCCTCATGCGCGCCCTGCGCCGCCTCAGGCGCGTCAGGATGGGCTATGAGCCATTTGTTCCTGGCCCACAGGTATTTGTCCTCTTCGTCCCTGACGACAATTTTAGGCGCGTTCTCGTTCGTCCCCCTGGGAAGTATTATAGCCACCCTAAACCCGGCCCCCTTCTTCGCGCTGCACGGCGCGTAATGAAGAGTCGTGGCGTAAAGCTCCACCGCTGCGCCCGCAGGACATAGGAAAGCCTCCGTTTTCGACGAATCGATGCGCCCCCCGCGTATGTCCTGACGGCGAGCCGTCAAAAGCACGACGTCGTCAGCGGCGACGTCTAGTTCGCTGTCCTTGTGGTACTCAAAACAGTTAAGCCTTGTATTCGTGCCGTTGCAATATCCTATCTCGATTGGCATGCCCCCGTAGCAGCCGTCGCTCAAATCCCCGTACACCGGCAAAGACTCCAGCTCCGGCACGGACGGCACGTATATCACGGAATCCTTCGGGGCGTCGGAAACCCTCGTAAGCGTCTCGAGCATTTCATCAAAATCGTACCCCTTGACCGCCCGTCCATATGTTCTAAAAGCATCGTCATATATTGATTGAATCTTCATAAACATCCTCCCGCTTTTTAAGCTACCGCGTCCGCCGCCTCAAACGCGTCCTTGTAGCTAAGCACCTTGTTTACGTACGATCTGCAGTACGACGGAACCGCGCCGTACCTTTTTACCGCTCCGCTTCCGGCGTTATATGCCGCCAGCGACAGCCTGACGTTGCCATTGAACTCCTTAAGCTTTTGCGATATGCATTTCGCTCCGCCCATTATATTCTGCCTCGGATCGAACGGATCGTCCACTCCAAGGCTTTGCGCCGTGGCAGGCATAAGCTGCATGACGCCCATGGCTCCGGCGGACGACTTCGCGTCGGCGTTAAAATTGGACTCCGCCTTTGCCATCGCCTTAAGCAGACTTTCGGACACGTTGTATTTCGCCGCCGCCTCCTTAAAATACTCGTCGTATTTAGTCTTCTTCATCGAATCCGCTTCCGCGGCTTTTGTCCCGCCAGCTTTTCCGGACGCGTCCGCTACGTCGACGTATACCACCGCCCTGCCAGTAACGGGATCTTTATACGCGTAGTCGCCATCGTCCGCCTTGGCGGCCTTAGCCTCGGTACTTTTCTCTTTCTCTTCCAAAACCTCTTTTGCCAATATATCGTCAAAACCTGTGATGGTCGTTTCCCTATGTCCGCCATTTGGATACGTCTTTACAGGCTTTATTCCCAATCCCAAAACCGCGTCTATCATCCGCCGCTCCTTTCAATGCCGCCAAACAAATCCCCTATGGTCATGTCTTTTTTTGCGCCGGCGCAGCCGCGCGGCTCGACTCGGACGCGCCCTACGTCAGCTTTGCGGGGAAGCTTCATTTCTTCTCCTGGCCTGCCGCATTTTGCCTCTTTTAGCACGGCTCCGCCAACTTTTGCTGCGCTGACGCCGCGAATGCCTATGTCGGCGAACCCGGCGTTCCTGCACGTCAGGGTGCGCGCCGTATGCGCCCTTTTTGTCGCCGCTTTTGTGCATGGCAGCGTCCGCGCCTCTTTTACGCTTACTACGCGGCCCATGGGAATCGCCTCCCAAAACAGGCGCAAACGCCAAAAAACAAACGTCCACGCAAAATACGACAACTGCAACAACGCTAATTCTATCATTTTTTTCAAAGACTTGCAAGGCTAATCGAATGAATGCATAAAATCCTCAAAAAAAATTTGTCTAAAATAGACAAAAAACAGCAATCTCCAAAAATAATTTAATAAATCAACGGGCAATGCCGATATATACATTATATTATACAGTAAAATAAGATGTCTCCATATAGCGGGTATAAGATGCTTTGCTTTAGACATTATGCGGGCTTAGGCGGGCGCCTTTTTGTTTCATGAGGCCAAAGGTTCGCGCCGTCCGCGCTTTTTAATGACAAGACGAGAAGAGAAGGAACTCTGCGAGACCCAAACATTTATGAAAATGCCTCCGGCGGCGATTCTTGCGCCGCGGACGCGTTTTGATTCTGGCCGGCTGCGCAATGGAATGTGATGCCGGGGAAAGGAGCGTTTTAATGGACACGTCGAACATATACAATTATCTTATACCTTCATACACGCCCAAGCCGCTTACAAAATATGACACGCACGAGGCGTCGGAGCTTAAAAATATCGTAAAAAAGATAGCCGAGCTTACAAAGGACTCTCCAAAATACTATGTAAAGATAACGGACAGCAAGCAATCTTACATGCTTGGCATAAAGGAGTCCGCCATTATGCTTCAAAACGGCATAAAGGAACTTTGCGACGACTCGCCCGACAGCGCGTTCAACAATAAAAAGGCATATTCGTCAAACCCCGACAAAGTATCCGCGGAGCTGCTTGACGCCAACGGCGGCAAGCTTCCGGACAGCTTTTCCATAAAAGTGGACAGCCTCGCGACGACCCAAATCAATCTTGGAAGGGATCTGTACGCGACGGGAAGGGGACTGGCCGGAGGGACTTACAAATTTCAGGTAAGCGTCGGCGACGACATATACGATTTTCAATACAACGTAAAAAACGGCGCGGCCAACCGAGACGTCATGGATGGCCTGTCGTCTTTCATAAACAAAGCCAACGTTGGCATACGCGCCGGAGTGGAGGATGTAGACGGCGGCGACGGAAAGGTGCGGATGAGAATCGAGTCGGACATGACCGGATCGTCCGCCGGCGAGGCGATATTTGCGTTTGCCGACAAATCTCTTATAAACGGCAGCGGCATTGCCTCGTATTTTGAATTGAACAGAATCGAGCGCAGCCCGCAAAGCTCCACGTTTTATATGGACGGCGCCGAGAGGCATACGCTTGCCAATGAATTTACGGTAAGCAGACGCTTGAAGATATCTCTTAAGGACGCGTCCGACGAGGACATAGACATACAATATTTTCCTGACGGCGACCGCATAATGGGCAGCCTTGCCATGATTGCCGACGCGTACAACTTCATGATTGACAGCACGGAAGAATACGGAAAAGTCGTAAAGTACAAGCTCCTTCTGCCAAACGAAATGCAAAGCGTTATAACTCCGTACAAATCAGAGCTTGAAGCCTGCGGATTTGTATTCGGCGACGGCAGGATGTCGTTTGACCCGACTCTTACGGCCCAGTCCATCAACAACGGGGAAATGCGAAAAATATTTGACAAAAATTCTCCATTTATCCAACAGATGATGAATAAAACGGAGGAGATAAAAATCAACCCGGTAGAATACGTCGACAAGACCATGTCGACCTATCCGAATTTTGAAAAGCCTACCGAAGGATACTCATATATAACTTCATTTTACAGCGGTCTTGTGTTCAACTATTACTGCTAGGATTAAATATGAGGCGATGAAAGGCCCGATGCCTTAAGCCGGATTTTGCCGGCTCAAGGCATCGGGCCTTTTTAGGATGCTGTCGCGTCTAAGCCATCTTTCACGCCGCCGGATATCGATATGACGATTCTGTGGGGCAGGCACACTATGGATTCCCCGCTCTTCTTTATCTTTTTCTGCTTTTGGCATAATTTATCCGGACAGTCCGCGTACGAAATGAACGCGTACCCGTCCTTTATGCGCAGGACGTTTTTCCCACCGCCATATCCGGTCAGTTCGATGGACGCGTCCTCGCTTAGCAAAAACTTCATATCCGGACGCGCGCGGCCGTTTATGGAAACGCAGGCGTACGCGCCGGATTCCCGAAAAAACAGGCCTCGCGCTCCAAGACATAAAACGGCGGCAAAAATTATGCACAATATTAAAATCGCGTCGTTTCTGTGCTTTCTTCTTAAACCTGCCTCGTCGTCCCCCCTCTTTTTAGCATTCTTTCCTATCTTAGGTCTCTCCATATCTGCCCCTCCTCCCTTCCAATGTCAGGTCAAAAGTCCGACACGCCGCATATGACAATGATAGCGCCTGCGCCGTCCCAATTCCAGCAAAGTTTGACTATAAAAGGCAATAATGCTATAATCCATAACTGTATTGGGCGGCTTTTTTAATGTGGAGGTGCACATGAAGCATAAAATTAAAATCAAGGGCGTTTTAAAGACGTATTTGATGCTGCCCGCGCTGCTTAGCCTGCTTTTCGTCATAATGGACGCGCACCTATTTTCGTACAGTTCCAAGGCCGGTTTTATAGGCCTTATTTATCTGGCGGCATATATGCTCATATCCGCGGCGTTTTACATCGCGCGCGGCAGGCATATGCGGCGCGCGCTTACGGATTTTGCAATAAGCTATGGCCAGACCCAGATGGAAATAGTCAAAAACCTCTCCGTTCCGTACGCGATTTTAAGCAAAGAAGGCCAGCTTCTTTGGGGCAACGACGAATTTATACAGGTGATTGTAAATAAAAAAGCCGCAAGGCGCAATATTGGCAACATAATACCGGAAATAACAAAAGATTCCCTGCCAAAGGATTCCGATGGCAGGGAAATGCACGTAAAAATAAACGAAAGATATTATAGGGCGCTTATGCGTCCCGTTTCTTTAGGCGACGTCAATGAAGCGGAAGCGCGCGGCACAAACAGGCCCATCGTAGAGGACGGCATCGTCTCTCTTTTTTTGTACGACGAGACGGACATGGTCGAATTGGAGCAGAAAAGGGAAGAAGAAAACCTTATAGCCGGCCTTTTGTACATTGACAATTACGACGAACTGATCGACAGCGTAGACGAGGTTAGACAGTCTCTTATGACCGCCCTCATTGAAAGAAGAATCAACAAATGCATGCAAAGCATTGACGCCATTTCAAAAAAAATTGAAAAAGACAAGTTCTTCTTTGTATTTAAGCAGCGCTACCTCGCGAAGCTGACCGAAGAGAGGTTCCCTGTACTGGAAGACGTTAGAAATATAAATATCGGCAACAGCCAGACGGCAACTATAAGCATCGGCCTAGGCGTGGGCAAGGGCTCCTTTGCGGAGCGCTACGACAGGGCCAGAGCCGCCATTGACCTTGCCCTAGGACGCGGAGGCGACCAGGCCGTCATAAAAAGCGGCGACCAGGAGCAGTTTTACGGCGGCAAAAATGTCCAGGTCGAAAAAAATACGCGCGTCAAGGCAAGAGTCATGGCGCACGCGCTAAAAGAGCTCTTAGAAAGCAAAGAAAGAGTTACAGTCATGGGCCACTCCATAGGCGACGTGGATTCATTCGGAG
>CAZTVO010000002.1:0-44135 GCA_964617075.1 uncultured Jutongia sp. | reverse complement strand
TCGTCCCTGCTCTTTTTCGTAAGTTCCTCAAAGAGCGCGCTTCCCAAAAGCTCTGTGGGATTTGGCGCGTACGGGCCGGAAAATATTATGTCCATGTTTTCTATATTTGTATGCATTATCGCCTCGTCCATGCTTTTTTGGCCGGCGAGATAATGCGTAAGGCCGGTCTCGACGGCGCCCGCCTTGTAGCGGCCCGCGAGAACCGACTTTCTCATGTCCGCGTCTATCAAAAGGACGTGCTTTCCATCCTCGGCGAAGGAGCGGCACAAATTGAACGCGACGCTTGACTTGCCCTCGTTTGGCGTGCAGCTCGTGAAGCAAATGACCTTTACGTCCTTTCCGCAAAACTGGACGTTTGAACGCAGGGCCTTATAGGCCTCGCCTACCCTGTAGCCGCTCCGTCCCAGATCCTCAAACTTTACGCTGTCCACTTACGCCTTCCTCCTTTTTCTCCTGTCTTTTCTGATGCGCTTGGCGCTGCCCTCTTCCATAGGTATTGTGCCAAGCGTATTAAGGCCGAGATACCTGGCGACGTCCTCTTCGTTTCTTATGTTGTTATTAAAAATATAGGCGGCTACGAACGCCCCGCTGCTTATAAACGCTCCGAGAAGCGCGCCTATCAGCACGTTTCTCGCGGTCTTTGGACTGTCCGGCTCGTTTTCAAGGTGTCCGTACTCAAGAATGGTAGGAGGGTCGCTCCCCATTATGTCAACTATCCTAGAAGAGGAGGTGGACACTATTTCGTCCACTATTTCCTTCGCTATATACGGGTCGTTGTTTTCGACAGTCACCTCAAGCACCCTGCTGTCGCTTAGATTTTCGATGTTTACATCTTCTTTTAGATCCTCATATTCCATGTCAAGCCCGAGATTTGATATGACCTTCTCAAGAACAGGCCTGCTCTGCATAAGTATCATATAGTCGGACGCGACCTGGCTTCCCGCCTGCAGCGACGTCAGGGAAAATGAAAGCGACCCGCCGCTTAGAATGTACATCTGCGACGTCGAGGTGTATCTTGGCTCAAGCACAAATATGCTGGCAAAGCCGAACAGCAGCGCGCACAAAAGCGTGGCCGCTATTATGCTGCCTATCCTTTTTTTCAAAACTCCGGCGAGCTCTATTAGGTCAATTTCCACTTCGTCGTCGTTATTTTGTGAATTTTCCATATCATTCTCCATTCCGCCGCATCCCCCGGCCGCGCGTCAGTCTATATATTCATCGCGAAGCATCTTTTGGGGATTTTCTTTTAAAATCTTTTCATAAAGCGCCATATCAGCCTTTGGCACCTTTTTTACCATGCTTTCCATAAGCGGGGGCCTTGCGGACGCGTCGTGGCAGTCGCTGCCCAAAAAATGGACGTATCCTTCCTTTAAAAGCTTTTTGTTGTAGCCCGCCCTCTTATGAAGGACGCCTCCCATGAGGCTTGCGGCGTTCATCTGCATATAAACGCCAAGCTGAATAAGCTCGTCTAAACAGTCTTCCCTCTTATACAGCGCTTCGTACCTTTCCATATGCGCCAGAATCGGGATATACCCGTTCATTATGTAATTGTGCATCGAATTGTATATGTCGGTGTACGTGTCGGACGGCATAAACTCCACCAAAACGTACCTTGTGCCCGCCATGACATTCGCCCTTTTTTCGTTCAGCGCGTCGACGGAACCTGGGGAGTTCATAATCTCGCTTCCAAGTGAAATCGTCATCCCAGGGTCGATTTCTTTTGCCGCGGACCTTGCCGCCTCAAGGGCGTCCTCAAGCTCCTTTTTTGCGGCGCCCCGCGCGCCCGCGTCAAAATGCGGCGTGGCGACTATGTGGCTTATTCCCTCGCTTTTAGCCGCCTTTAGCATTTGTATTGTTACAGACAAGTCGCGGGCGCCGTCGTCGACGCCCGGCAGTATGTGCGTATGTATGTCAAAAAAACCCGTCATCGCGCTCTCCCATGTATGTCAAAAAATTTTGTCGTCACGCGTTATCTCTAAAATACCGCCGCAAAAAGAAGAGGCCCGCCGCGGCCGCGAGGCCTATGCAGCCTATGTAGAAAAACGCGTTTATCGCAAAAACTATATAGCTTTGCGCAAACTGCTCAAAGTAGACGGGGCTTAACTTTATGCTTTCATCTATGCCCATTGCCCTTAACGCCACCGACACGCCAAGCATCGCGACAGACGCCAAAAGCACTCCCGCGGCCGCGTTTCCCATCGCTCCGTACGAGCTTCTGCATCTTAAAAGCACAAAGACCTGGCATGACGCCGAGATTATCGAAACGGCAAGAATTATTATCGCCCACATCAAAAAGCCGCTCTTGGCCTTCGCGAATATCTCGCCTGGAGCGAATGAGAGCACGTCGGCGTAAATCTCTTCAAGCCCGTCTATCACGTCCACGTCGTCCTCAAAAGCGTCAGTCAGCACTTTGTGTATCTTTTTCATGCTGATGTCCTTTTTTGTGGAACCTGATATCACATCGTCTATATGCTGCTTTTCTACTATATATATGTTGGACATCGAAAATATGTCCTCGGCGACGTTTTTGTCGTAGTCGGCTTTTTTAAGCTCTTTTTTCGCCAAATCCTGCGTCATCATAGTAACGCCCGAAAAATAGTCGCTCTCCATTATCTGCCTGTTTAAGGAGCTTTTATTTAACATTCCGGCATACACGCCAAAAACGCACAGGATTAAAAAGCAGGCGCACGCGATGCCTATCGTACATAGAATCTTTACGGGAAGGAGCCATTTTTTGTCCATGCCGCCGTCCTTATTTTTCGCAAACATTATCAAAAGCGAAATAAGAGCCGCAGCCACCGACACGCCAAGTATGACAAAAACGGCGGTCTTTAGCCTGTCGATGCCTATCATGTCGTAAAAGGAATCCATGTCCGCCTTGCCGCCGTCGGTTATGGCGTACTCCTTCTTTCCTATCTTAACGGAAACGTCGCGTCCCGCGGCGGCCTTGTTGTCCTTGCTTGTAAAATCAAACACGGCGCCAAGCACATTTTCCTGCCAGGCGTCCTCCTCCTGCGCCGCGTCGGTTATGTTTCCATCCGCCGACTCGGCGTTTTGCGCCTCGGCGGCCTCTTTCGCGTCGTTTCTGTCGGCCTTTGTGGGCTTTCCCAAAACAAGCTTTAAAAACTCTATATTTTCCTTCGACATCTTGGGGGAGTGGGTAGGAGCGGGCGTCGCGTCAGGCTCCTCGCCCGATTCGCCTTCTTCCTCGCCGCCGCTTTTTTTCGTCTCATCACAGTATCCTTCGCTTACAAGCTCGGGATACGCCCCCTCAAGCTGGGATATGTAGGAACGCGCCTCCGAGTCAGTCAAATTGACGTTATCGTCCGCCATTTTGCTCTCGCCTTTTGAGATGTAGGAGCCTTTTATCTTGTAGGTTTTTCCATTATAGGAAAAGGGCTGCCCGGCGGCGTCTATTACCTCCTGCTCCGCCGTATTTATGCTGCCGGCGCTCGCGTGAAGGCTTGGCACAAACGCGCAGGCAAGAGCCAGCGCAAAAAGAGCCACAATCTTTTGTTTCATTCCAGACCTCCGTCCAATATTATGCCTGACGGCTAGTAGATCTTAACGATTGAGGAAACATCGCCCTTTACATATATGATGCCGCAGTCGCTGCCGTATTTAGGATTTACATTATTTTTCGTCTCGGCCCTTATGTAGTACTTATCGCCTGTCGCCAAAACCTCCACTGTCCACCATTCGTCCCTAATTCCCCTTCCAATCTTTATCGTTCCCTCGGAATTAGTCCTTGTATCAATCGCGTTATGAAGAAGAATCAGCGCGTCTTTCGCGCTTCCGCTCGCGCTGTATTCACTGCCCGCGAATGAAAGGTGAATCGTTCCATCAAAATCCTTATTGACAAAATATAAGGTGTTTGTCTCGCCGTCTATATCCATCGTCTCTACGCCAAGTATAAGCTTTTGCGACTCCTGGCCCGTCTGGCCGCCGCCGGTTCCTCCTCCGCCGCCTCCACCTTGAGACGGCGCGTCAGTTGGAGCCGCGGTCTCGGTTGGTGCCGCAGTTGGAGCCAACGTCTCCGTTGGAGCCGTGGTCTCACTTGGCGTCCCGCTTGGAGCCGCTGTTGGCGCCGCAGTTGGAGCTAACGTCTCCGTTGGAGACAGCGTCTCACTTGGAGCCAACGTCTCCGTTGGAGACAGCGTCTCACTTGGAGACGTTGTCGCGCTTGGCTTCTTGGACGACTTTTTCTTCTTTACGGTAACTTTGCATACCGCCTTTTTGCCCTTTACGCTTGCGATTATGCTTGTTCTGCCCTTCTTTATCCCTTTTACTACGCCATTTTTGGTGACGGAAGCTATTTTTTTATTTTTACTCTTCCACGTGACTTTTGCCTTAAGCTTTTTTGGCGCGACGGACGCCTTGAGCTTGACTTTCGCGCCCTGGGCAAGAACAACCTTTTTCTTATTCAGATTTATCTTAACGCCGCTCGCGCCCGCCGTGCTTTCATTTGAAAAAAACGAAAGCGTAAGCGACAGCGCGCACGCACATGTCCATGCGAGCGCGGCTCTTATTTTCCTTTTCATAAATAAATTTACCCTCTTTTTTATCTTTTTTATCACCTATGCCTGGATGCCCCGCTAGGGGTACCCAGGCATAGGTTTTTTAGCAAAATCTTATGTTGTTTGGAATAATTATGAAACACTCAAAACTGTAGCCGGAAGCATCAGTTCATTAGCCGAGCTGAATGTTATATTTTTCCTGATACTTCTTAGGAATAGACAATGAGTAAACATTTCCATCTTTGTCATATATATACTTGATGGTATTTCCGTTTATTAGAACCTCTATTACTTTTCCGCCAACGGCCGCATCAGGATTATCGGAAACATTTACCTCTATCTTGTCATACGTTCTAGTTGTACCGCTCTTTCCAACATTGGTCTCAACATTCGTAAGCTCATATTTTCCAGAAGAAACTTCCTTCAATACGGCAATAGTCCTGTTAGTTCCTGCGCCCTTATCAAGAGTTCCGTTCGCCACCACATCAAAAGTGCCTTCGACACCATCTTTCGCCGTCAATTTAACCTTGTATGTGCCACTAACGCCTTCATTGGACGACGCCACAACAACCGTGTACTCATCCGAATTAGCATCCTTCGTCACCGCAACACTAGTATCACCGACAGTATATCCTTTTTCGTTCTCAAACGCTTTCTTCTGAAGTTCCTCAAGAGTTTTAGTTAAACCGTCTTTTAACAGGCCATCAAGATAACGATCTACAGCATCATTGGCACCTTTCGCCTGTGCGAGATCTACCTTGCCCAACGGAGTGTCAAATGTCTTGGTCGGATCAAGAAGGAGATTGTCTTTTCCATCTTCAGCAAATCCCGTCTGTGAATCAAATGAAGGCTTCGGAGTTGCTGTGCTACTTGCGTTCGGATAGTATGGTCCGCCGCTGCTGCTTCCGTTCGGTGCAGGAGTAGCTGATGGAGAGGCGCTAGGAGCCGCGCTCGTTCCAGGAGCTTCGCTTGGAGCCGCGCTCGTTCCAGGAGCTTCGCTTGGAGCCGCGCTCGTTCCAGGTGCTTCGCTTGGAGCCGCGCTCGTTCCAGGTGCCGTTCCGCTTACAGTTACAGTTACTGTTGCCTTCTTGTTGCTTCCGTCAAGAGCCTTTACTGTAATCTTGGCCGTTCCTTCTGAAACCGCCGTGATGACGCCCTTGCCGCTTACAGTAGCTACGGCAGCGTTGCTTGTCTTATATGAAACCGCCTTGATAGACGCCTTCGCAGGAGATACGCTGACCTTAATCTTTTCCGTGTCGCCGGCATTCAATGAAACGCTGCTCTTTGATACGGATACCTTGCTTACCTTTACCCACTTCTTTACGGTAATCTTGCACTTAGCGCTCTTCTTGCCGGACTTCGCCGTAATAGTAGCCTTGCCGGCCTTCTTTGCGGTTACTACGCCCTTTGAGCTTACCTTGGCAACTTTCTTGTTGCTGCTCTTCCACTTAACCTTCGCAGCCTTCTTAGGCTTTACGGTAGCTTTGAGCTTTATGCTTGAATACTTCTTAGCCGCGCCTTTGTAAAGTGTCGCCTTTTTCTTATTAAGCTTCACTGACTTTGTCTGCTTTGCCGCATCCGCGCCTTTTGGAACCGTCACGCCTGAAACGCATAACGCAAACGCCATTCCAAATGCAAGCGCCCTTTTTAAACTTTGCTTTCTCATGTGCATTCCTCACTAACCTTTTCAAATGCTGGCAGGCTTAAAAAAGCCGCCCCACAGCTCCCCTTCCCGTAACGGCGCGGGCACGGCACGGCGCAGCCACGTTTAAGAGGCCTGCCCGGCGCCGTATGGAAACGGGAGCTGCATTGGTTGACAGTTGCCGCCATGCCAGACTCTTCACTGTCGGCACGGATAAAAAAAACATTGTCAGGCATGCCCGCGCGGGGCGGACATCTTATTCTATATACATAGAACCTTGTACAATTTCAATTGCTATGTTACTATCGATTTTCCCTTTTGTCAATTGATAATTAACTAGAAATCGAAATTTATATCCGGGGTTGATTGGTCATTTTTTACAAAACTGGACAAGGAAACTTCTTTTTAGTATAATGGCAGCGGGCGGGTTTTTACACGCCAAAAACCGACGGGATCCGCCAGACCGCAAGGAGAAGATGCGCCATGCGCCTAAAAAATATATTCCGTAACGCCTTTTTTGGCTTTATGTCGCAGCTGACGCTCATCATCATGGGTTTTTTTAGCCAGCGCACCATGAACCTTATAATGGGCGAAGAGCTTGTCGGCATGAACGGCGTCATTTCAAATATAATAGGCATACTTTCCGTGTCGGAGATGGGCATTTCCTCCGCCATAGTCTTTCGCCTATACCACGCGCTGGCAAACCGCGACGAGGAAAAGACGACGTCCCTCATGAGCCTGTACCGCAGGGCGTACTACATCTTCGCGGCCGCCATAACGATAATGGGGCTGTGCCTTATGCCCGCCGCGCCGCTTTTTATGCGCGGCAACAAATTTTCGCCATCCTACATACGGCTTATATACGTGCTTTGGCTGGCGAGGACGGCCCTTTCCTACCTGCTTTCGTGTAAGCGTTCCATATTGATAGCCGACCAGAAGGAGTACGTGGTAAGCATCGGCACCCTTTTTGTGAACATATTTAACTACGGAACCGTCATAGTCGTGCTAAAGCTTTGGCAAAACTACCAGCTGGCGCTTTTCATAAACATACTCGCGGAGACTGCGCTAAACCTTTGGATAATAAGGTACGTGGACAAAAAGTATCCTTATTTAAAGGGGCGGCCTAAGGCCGCGGCCGGCCGCGGCATGACGCACACCATAATTGGCGACGTTAAAAACATCTTCATCGCCAGACTTTCATCGAAGCTTCTTGTTTCGACGGACAATTTGATAATATCCGGATTTATAAGCATCGGCGTAGTAGGGCGCTATTCCAACTACAGCCTGATCTCCCAGTCCGTATCAAACGTCATGATATCGCTTTCCAACTCGATACAGCCCACAGTGGGAAATCTGTTCGTGGAGGAGGATCAGGAAAAAAACTATCTCGCGCTAAGGGACATCACCTTCGTTTTTTTCATGCTCGGCTCGTTTTGCGCCGCCTCTTTAATGTCTCTTATGACTTATTTCGTAACGGACTTCTGGCTCTCTCCCGCCTACGCGATTGGCGCGGACGTAGTGGCCTGCTGCGCGGCCAACTGCTATTTCTTCATCATGACGCTTCCTACGACCATGATGATGACTGTGGGCGGAATGTTTGACAAGGAAAGAAACGTTTCCATATTATATGCCGCGGCGAACCTGGCCGTCTCCCTTCTACTCGTAAAACCATTTGGTGTAAAGGGTGTGCTTTTGGGCACGCTGGCGTCATACCTTGTGCAGCTGTTCGTGCGGATACGCGTGTTCTTCCGTGGATATCTGCACAAGAGCAGCGCCAGATATGTCGCCGACATGGTTCAGTACGCGGTGCTCGCGGCAATAGAGTCGTGCGCGACTTTTTTCGCCGTAAGGGCAGCCTACGGGGGCGGGGGGCTCGCGAGATTTTTTTTGGCCATGATTTTGTGCGTCGTTATTCCAAATGGAACGAACCTGATAATTTTTGCGAAAAGCGGCCGCCTAAAAAGCATCGTCGGCATGATAAAACAGATTCGCCCGCAAAGGGCGGATAAATAAGGAAAGGATTTTTACTTATGGATTTTTCCAACAATACGATTTTAATTACCGGCGCCGCAGGCTTTATAGGCTGTCACCTTTCAAGGCGTCTTTTGACCGATTTTCCAAAATCAAGGATAGTCGGCCTTGACAACATGAACGAATATTATGACATAAGCCTTAAAGAGGAGAGGCTGCGCCTGCTAAACGAAGCCGCCGACAAAAACGTCGGCGCGTTTTGCTTTGTCAGGGGAGATCTGGCCAACAGGCCCGTAATAGACGAGACTTTCGCGAGATTTAAGCCGGACATCGTAGTAAATCTGGCGGCGCAGGCGGGGGTAAGGTACTCTATCGAAAACCCCGAAACATACATTGAATCAAATATCGTAGGTTTTTTCAATATTTTGGAGGCGTGCCGCCACTCGCGCGAAATGTATCCGGGAGGCGTGCGCCACCTCGTGTTTGCCAGCTCGTCAAGCGTATACGGGGACGGCCAAAAAGTACCGTACTCCACAAGCGACAAGACGGACGCTCCCGTAAGCCTTTACGCCGCCACAAAAAAGTCGGACGAGCTTATGGCGTATTCCTACGCGAAGCTTTACGGCTTGCCGACGACGGGACTTAGGTTCTTTACGGCCTACGGGCCTTTGGGAAGGCCCGACATGGCCTACTTTAGCTTTACCGACAAGCTTGTTAGAGGCGAAAAAATCAAGATATTTAACTACGGCGACATGTACCGCGACTTTACATATATAGACGATGTGGTCGAAGGCATAATGAGGGTCATGGACCGCGCCCCCGCCGAAACAAAAGGCGGCCCCGGATACAAGGTGTACAACATAGGAAACGGCCGCCCGGTAAAGCTGCTTGACTTTGTGGAAATACTTGAGGAGTGCCTGATTGGCGAGGGCATCGTGGAAAAAAAGGGCGAAAGGGAGCTTTTGCCGATGCAGCCGGGCGACGTGTATCAGACATTCGCGGATACGGCCGAGTTTGAAAAGGATTTTGGATTCAGGCCAAAAACCTCGCTAAAAGAAGGGCTTTTAAGATACGCGAAGTGGTATGGCCAACATTACTGCGGCAAAGAAGGCCGGTAGAGGGGCGTGTTTCATGAAAAAGGTTTGCTTTTTTTCGGGCGATATTACAAGAAGCGGCGGAACTGAACGCGCCTCAAGCATGGTGGCAAACGGGCTTGCGAGGGAAGGGCGCTACGAGATACTTTTTTTAAGCCTTACCGAGCAGGCCGAAACGCCTTTTTTTGAGCTTGATGCCGCCATACGACGCCACGCGCTCGAAAAGCGCTGGATAAAGCCGGGAGCGGGGTATTTGAAGGTGGTGCCGAAGCTGCGCCGCTTCCTAAAAGATGAAAAAATAGACGTAATAGTGGACATAGACATAGTGCTTGACGCGCTTTCCATACCGGCGTCGGCGGGACTTAAAACTAAAGTGGTGTCGTGGGAGCATTTCAACTACGGATACGAGATGACGTCGCGCTACAGGCGCCTTATATTAAAATACTCCGTAAAAAGAAGCAGCTACGTCGTCACTCTTACGGAAGAAGACAGGCGCGACTATATGGAGCGCGCCGGCAGGCGCGAGAGGATTGCCGCGATATATAATCCCATGCAGGAAACGGCGCGCGCCGCGTCTTTAGAAAAAAAGAACAGGCTCATAACTGTCGGCGGACTCGTTAGGCCAAAGGGGTTGGAGTATCTGGCGCAGGTCGCAAAGACCGCGCTTGCCGGGCACCCGGACTGGAAGTGGCTTGTAATAGGCGAAGGCGAGGAGAGGCCCTTTTTGGAGGACTTCATCAAAAAAAACGGGCTTGAGGGGCAGCTTGTTCTTACCGGACGCGTGCGGGACGTGGGCACCTACCTTAGCGAGGCAAAAATATACGTAATGACCTCCAGAAGGGAGGGGCTTCCAATGAGCCTTTTGGAGGCGAAGGCGTACGGCCTGCCAAGCGTCGCGTTTAACGTAAAGACGGGGCCTGACGAAATCATAAAGGACGGCGTCAACGGATATTTGATAAAGCCCTTCGACATAAAGGATATGGCAAAAAAGCTTGACGCCCTTATGGAGGATGACGCGCTTCGCGAGCGGCTCTCAAGCCACGCCCGGGACGACATCGACAAATTTAGGCTAAGCGGCATATTAAAGAGCTGGAACGGGCTGCTAGAACAGGTAACGGACGCGTCCTAGCCGCTAAAGAGGGGCGCCTGCATCTTAAAGCCCTCCTTCCAGTGAGCGTAGTCGTAATTAGAAAGCGTCTCCTCGCCGTACGGGCAAAAAGGACGCTCTAAAAATTCCTTTATTTTGCCGCTCGACGCCTTAGAAAGGTCGTTTGGCAGAATATATATATTGTTCTTGTCGTAAAAATCATATTCGGCTACATGGCTGTTGTTTGTTATGAGCTTTTTGGAGAAATAGATTGCCTCCATGACGCGCATGGTCAGGGCCTGCTGCCCCTTTTGATTGACGTCGAGAAGAACTCCTGAAGCGTTTACATCTTTCAAATATTTGTCGTACGGCTCAGTCTTGTCCGTAAATATTTCCGGAAATTTTTTCTTTACGCGCCGCCCTCGCCTGTCCGACAAAAGGCGTATGTCGCACGTAAGCCCCGCGTCCTCAAGGATTTTTTTCAACTCAAATATGTACCCAGCCCTGCCCTTGTCGGTGCCCATAAAAAAGAGCCTGTCTTTGTGCGCGGCATCGTACGGGCGGTAGTAGTCGCGCGTGTAAAACATATGGTTGTATTTTAAGTTGTACTCGGCGCAGCAGCCTTTGTCGGTGGAGTATATGGCGTCCTTGTCAGTAAAGAGCTTGTGGTTTTTTCGCTTCTTAGTTATTATGTTCCAAAAGAAAAGATATACCTCGCAATTTGGATTTACTTTTTTTATATACGTTTCCATTCCGGCCTGATACCCGTAGTCAAATATTATCGCTTTTTTCGCGTACCGGACCTTTTCTTTCCAGTCGCCCCAAAATACTGAACGGGCGGGGATTCTTAGCATATGCATGACCTTGTATAAAAGGTATCCCACGCTTTTTTGGGGCACGCAAAAAGGCGAAAAGACGACGCCTTTAAGGTGCGGAAAAAAATAAAGCTCGGGTTTTTGAAAAATCAGTACAGTATCGTCGTCCTTAAAATCCATATGCTCCTCCTTTGGCGCGGCCAGGGCCTTATTATACGCTGAATGAACGAAAAATACAAGACACGCGCTGACGCGCAAACGAAGAAAAATGAGGATTTTATTATGAATGAGCCAAAAATAAGCATTATAATTCCCGTCTACAAGACGGAAAAATACCTTGACGAATGTATGAAAAGCGTTTTTTCGCAAAACTATCCTAATATAGAGGTCATACTTGTAGACGACGGATCGCCAGATAATTGTCCTGCGCTTTGCGATAAATACGCGAAAAATTATGATTTTGTAAAAGCCGTACACCAAAAAAACATGGGGCTGGGGCTTTCTAGAAACACGGGCCTTGACGCGGCAAAGGGCGAATACGTCTTTTTTTTGGATTCGGACGACTGCCTTGACGGAGAGGACGCCATTTCGGTTTTGGCAAAGAAGGCCGCAAAAACCGGCGCGGACATAGTAGTTGGCTGCTTTAGGCGCTTTAACGACAAAATGAAAAGCATGGTAAACTCACATCACCTGCGCGGCGGCAAATATACAAAGACGGTCGACTTTAGGTTTACGGGCTTTATCATGTACGGCCACCTCTCCTATAACTGGGGAAAGATATACAAGAAAAAATTCTTGGACGAAAACGGCCTTAGATGCGGGGACTACCCGTTCACGCAGGACAAGGCGCACAATATGGCCTGCTGCGCCTGCTCCCCAAAGTACGCGTTCGTGGATCAAAGCGTTTATATGTACCGCGTAAACGACGAGTCTGTCACGTACAAATATAAGAAAAACTTCACGCGGGTATGGCTCTCGATCGCTTACGACTTTATTCAATTTTTAAACGAAAAAAAGATAGAGGAGGACTACGGCGACCTTGTGGCCTTCCACATATGCGTCGGGAGCTTTTTCTTAGTTAAGCAAGAACTTGTTAAGCAAGAACTTGTTAAGCAGGAACTTGGCGATAGGCGGCACAGGATAGGGCGCGCCGCCTCGGCGCTAAAAAAATACAGCTCCGACCCACTCGTAAAAAAGGTCATGGGGGAGCTTGTCAGCGGAAAATATATAAGGGACATACGCTCCGTTTCCTGGAAAATAGTCATTTTTGCGGCAGCGGCCCTAATGCGCGCGCGCCTCTATGTCCCGTACGTTTTTGGCATAGCGCTTATCCTTGGCGCGCGCGTGGACGAGCGCGTCACAAAATCAAGATACAAAAAGCCAAAAAGCGGCAAATAAGATGAAAGGAGGAGATTTTTATGGACGAAAAAATCACCGTAATAGTTCCCGTGTACAAGGTCGAAAACTATTTGGAAAAATGCGTTAAAAGCATTTTGCGCCAGACTTACAAAAATCTTGAAGTCATTTTGATTGACGACGGATCGCCCGATAGCTGCGGCGCGATATGCGACCGCTTCGCGGCGTCGGACCGGCGCGTACGCTGCATCCACAAAAAAAACGAGGGCGTCGCGGCCGCGAGGAACACGGGCCTTGACGCGGCTACGGGAGACTATATAAGCTTTGTAGACAGCGACGACTGGATTTCAAAGGACGCATACAAAACGCTTATGGACGGACTGAATAAATACGGCGCGGACTGCGCGGTGGGCGGATGCGTGACGGTCGTTGAAAAAAACGGCGCGCTGCGCGCAAAAAAAAATCCCCCGGACCGGCCCGTAAAATGCATGACCGCCAAAAAGGCCGTAAAAAATCTGCTGCTTGACGGCTCCGCCATATGGAACAGGCTTTTTAAGGCCGAAGTCTTTAAGGAAATACGTTTTCCGACGGGCCGCGTAAACGACGACGAGGTCGTGGCGCTCCACGCCTACGCCAAATGCAAAAAAATCGTTTTTTTAAATACGGACACATATTTTTACCGCATACGCCAAAACAGCATAACGACGTCCGGCTTTTCGCTAAGAAACGTCGACTGCTATTATAACAGCGTAGACAACCTTTCGTTTGTCAAAGACGAATTTCCAAGTCTTATTGAGGAGGCCGAATTTAAGCGAATAAAGGCGATGCTTTACGCCTATGTAAATCTGGCAAGGCTTAAGGACGACAAAAAGGCCGCGAAAATAAGGAAAAGCATTAAAAAAGACATTAAAAAGAGCCTGCGGCCGGCCATCTCAAACAGGTACGTAACAGCGCCAATGAAGCTTCTGGCCCTCGTTTGCGCCTTGTGACGGCCGTTTTTTTTGGACGCGGCGCGCCTATTCCTCCAATATCTCGTCTAGGATTTTAAATATATCGTCCCAGTCTCCGCCGTCATATTTCGCGCTGACAAGCCTTAGCTTTTCGTCAAGGGCGGCGGCGAGCTTCTTCTTTTTTTCAAATTTCGCGGCCAGGCCAAGCTTTTCTTCATACGAGCGCAGCTGCCTGGCGGCGCGCTTCACGGCGTCATACACTCCCTGCCTTGTGATTCCCTCGTTTTCGGCTATCTCGCTTAAACTGCAGTCGTCAAGCACGCCCGCCTCAAACATTCTTCGCTGGTTTTCCTTCAAAAGCGCCCCGTAAAAATCGTAAAGTAGCGAAAGCTCTATCCTCTCCCGCAGGCCGTAATCTTCCCCCAAGTCCGACATAATTAAACAGCTCCAGTATTATATATTATGAATAATATACATAATGTTATAATATATATTATTATGCGTTATTGTCTTTATATGTGCATCTATATTTTTTCCTTGCGTAAAATCACGCGTCAAATCCTTTTTTTGTATTTAATTGTGCAACATTTCATATAAGTTTGCATTGAATACAGCAGCGTGTACTTATAGAAAATGGGGAAGCCTGCGCAGGCTTCCCCATTTTGTGCATTGTATATAATATTTGACGTTTGCTCTGTATGTGTATGTACGTAGTCGTGCAAAAATACAATTCCCGCCTTCATACCGGATAGGCCTGGCTTTCCTTGTCGGCAGCCGAGGCGTCGACCTTGTTCTGCTGAGCTTCCCTATATTTGAAAAACTCCGTGGCAACCTGCGGGAAGAGCGCGTACGACAAGACGTCCTCGTCCTGCTGCTTGTACTGAGCCATCTCCTTTTCGAGATCGGCAAGCTGCGGCTTTATCAAGTCGGCCGGACGGCAGGTGATAGGTTCCGCGTCTCCTATGCACTTTTTCTGGACCTCCTTGTTAAACGGCTTGACGGTCTGGCCAAACTCGCCTGAAAGAAGCTTTTTGGACTCCTTCGTCACCATCTTGTACCTTTCGCCGGAAACTACGTTAAGCACAGCCTGCGTGCCCACAATCTGTGACGACGGGGTTACAAGAGGCGGCTCCCCAAAGTCCTTGCGGACCTTTGGAACCTCTTCAAGCACCTGCTCGTATTTATCCTCCTGGCCCATCTCCTTAAGCTGCGACACGAGGTTGCTAAGCATTCCGCCGGGCACCTGATAGCGAAGCGTCTGGATGTTTACTCCAAGGACTTTCGTATTCATAAGGCCGGACTTTAACGCCTCTTCCCTCATAGGACGGAAGTAGTCGGCTATTTCAGCAAGCTTGTCCTGACTAAGCCCGGTATCGTAAGGCGTTCCCTTAAACGCCTCCACCATAACCTCGGTAGCCGGCTGGCTCGTTCCCATGGAGAATGGCGACATAGCCGTATCAATGATGTCGCATCCGGCCTCCACGGCTTTCATGTACGTCATGGAAGCAACGCCCGAGGTATAGTGCGTATGAAGGTCAATAGGTATGTCGACCGATTCCTTAAGGGCCTTGACAAGCTCCTCGGCCTTAACAGGAACTAGAAGTCCCGCCATATCCTTTATGCAAAGCGACTTGGCGCCCATGCTCTCTATCCTTTTGGCCATGTCCTTCCAGTAGTCAAGCGTATACGCGTCGCCCAAAGTATAGGAAAGCGCCACCTGCGCGTGGCCGTTTTCCTTGTTGGCCGCCTTAACCGCCGTCTCCAAGTTTCGCAGATCGTTTAGGCAGTCGAATATGCGGATGATGTCTATGCCGTTGGCGATGGACTTCTGAACAAAATACTCGACCACGTCGTCCGCGTAGTGGTTATATCCCAATATATTCTGGCCACGAAAGAGCATCTGAAGCTTCGTCTTTTTAAAGCCGGCCCTTAACTTGCGAAGCCTCTCCCAAGGGTCTTCCTTAAGGAACCTTAGCGACGCATCGAACGTCGCGCCGCCCCAGCACTCAACAGCGTGGAACCCTACCTGATCCATCTTGTCGATTATCGGGAGCATCTGCTCGGTCGTCATCCTCGTGGCAATCAAAGACTGATGAGCGTCGCGAAGAATTGTTTCTGTAATTTTTAAAGGTTTCTTTTCTATCTCTGCCATTATTCATCCTCCTAAATTAGATGCCGAATATTGCCATGAACACGCCGGCCGCCACCGCAGTGCCGATAACGCCGGCAACATTTGGTCCCATCGCATGCATAAGCAGAAAGTTAGTAGGATCCGCCTCGGAACCGACCTTTTGCGACACCCTGGCCGCCATAGGCACGGCCGACACGCCGGCCGACCCGATAAGCGGGTTTATCTTGCCATGCGTGATCTTGCACAGCAGCTTGCCAAACAAAACGCCGGCCGCCGTGCCTACCGCGAAGGCGATAAGGCCCAAAAGAACTATTTTAAGGGTGGAAACCCTAAGAAAAGCCTCCGCGCTCGTAGACGCGCCTACGGAAGTTCCAAGCAAAATGACGACGATGTACATAAGCGCGTTGGACGCCGTTTCCATAAGCTGCTTCACTACGCCAGACTCCCTAAAGAGATTGCCAAGCATAAGCATTCCGACAAGAGGAGCCGTCGTCGGCAGAAGAAGGCACACGACGATCGTCACTATGATAGGGAAAAGGATTTTTTCAAGCTTTGAGACGGGACGAAGCTGTTCCATCTTTATCTTACGTTCCTTTTCAGTCGTAAAAAGCTTCATGATCGGCGGCTGTATGATAGGCACAAGGGACATATACGAATATGCCGCCACGGCAATAGGGCCCATGTATTCGGTCTGACCAAGCTTTCCGCAAAGGAAAATCGAAGTAGGTCCATCGGCTCCGCCAATAATTGAAATGGCGGCTGCGGCCTTGTCGTTAAATCCTAAGAGAATGGCGATAAGGTACGCGGTAAATATGCCGAACTGGGCGGCCGCGCCGAGAAGGAAGCTTATCGGATTGGCAATAAGCGGGCCAAAATCCGTCATCGCGCCCACGCCAAGGAATATGAGCGAGGGCAGGATGCTCCATTCGTCAAGCAGATAAAAATAATGCAACAGGCCGCCTACGCCGTTTGACGTATCCTCAGGGTTTGCCATGATATCAGGATAAATGTTTACCAAAATCATGCCAAACGCTATGGGAACCAGCAGCAGCGGCTCGTACTCCTTTTTAATAGCCAGATAGAGAAAAACGCAGCCGACCGCGATCATAAGATAGTTGCCTAATGTAAGGTTCGCGAAGGCGGTCTGTCTGGCAAGATTTTCTATCGTCGTAATAACGTAATCCAAAACCCGGTCCCTCCTAGTTTAATGATGCAAGCACAGCCCCTGCCTCTACCGAATCGCCCGCAGACACGTTGATGCTTGCTATCGTGCCGTCCTGCGGCGCAACTATTTCATTTTCCATCTTCATGGCTTCAAGCACAATGATGACTTCGCCCTTCTTTACAGCCTGTCCCTCCGACGCCTTTACGGAAACAATCTTGCCGGGCATCGGAGCGTTGACCTTTATGGCGCCCGTCGCGCCGGATGACGCCTTAGGAGCGGCTTTCGCGGCAGGCGCCGCTTTTGGAGCCGCTTTAGGCGCCGCCTGCGCTCCGCCAGCGCCGCCTTCCTCGACTGAGACGTCGTAAACATTGCCATTAACGGTAATTGTATAATTCTTCATTATTTTGTCCTCCATCATACTTATATTGATATTATTGAAAAAATTCATCGGCCTCTCAAGCGGCCCCGGCGTCGCTCCAAACTATCTCCTTATTATGGAGCGGACGACAAGTCCATCGGCGCTTTGCGCGCCCTCCGACGCCGCGATGGCGGCCGCAATTACGGCCACAAGCTCCAAATCGTCCGAAACGTCCGCGGGCGCCTCTTCCTCCTTTTTGGCCACGGCAGGCTCCGGCGCCGCCTGCTGCGCCGCTCCCGCGGCACTCTTTCCCTCCATGTCGGAAACGCGCTTGAACTGGGCGATAATAATGGCGATAAATATGAGAACCACGAACACTATGCACATGCTCATCACGGTGTTTAGGGCGGCGGTGGCCATGGTCTGGCCCATCGTCTTGTACTTGTCGACCTTCCATGTGGACACCTCGCCCGCCTCGTCGAAGGAAACGGCAAAAACGATTTTGTCGCCGGAACTTGTAAGCACCGTCTCCGTAACAGTCGCAAGATCGGTGGTTATAGTATATTCAATGTCCGTCCTTTTCTTGTAGTCCCCGTATTTTTTTTGAAATCTGCTCGACTGCCTGTAAAGCTTTAACGTCTCGGCGTCAAGCTGATCGGAGTAGTCCTTCACAGTGCCTGCAAAGTCGTATTCAAACCAGCTGGCTATGAAGGCATCCGCGTTTTTTTCAAGAACGTCTTTTTTAAAATTCTTATTGGTCTTTGTAAGACTTAAGCTGCAGCCGGCCATCATCAGCATGCATGATATAATACAGAAAATTAAAAGCGATTTTTTCTTCATATGCCACTCCTCACTTAGATGGTTCCATGCTTTTTGCCTAATGGATATTCACTCTTTGAAAACAGCATCTCAAAGGCGTATAAAAGCTGCTTTCTCGCGGACTCGGGAGCAATTATGGAATCTATGTATCCTCTTTGCGCGGCCGCCTCCGCGCTCGTCTTTTGCGCGAACTCGTCCGCCTTTTTTGACAGGTCGGCGTCCTTGTCGTCGCCGTACATAATCTTTGCCGCCACCTGCGCGTCCATCATGCCCACCTTCGCTCCGTCAAGCGCGAACACGACGTCGGCGCCGCCTATATGTTTTGAATTCATGCAGATATAGGCGCTTCCATACGCGCTGCCCGTAATAAGGTTCACCTTAGGCACGTCGGCTCCCGCAAACGCGGCTACAAGCTTCGCGGCGGCCTGCGCGACCGTCTTTTCCTCCTCGACCGTGGCCGCAAAACCCTCGACGTTTGTCAATGTAAGCACCGGTATGTTAAACGCGTCGCACTTCCTTACAAAAGCCGCGGCCTTCTCGCAGCCCGCCGTGGTAAGCCTCGCCTGATATTTTTCGACCTCCTGCCCGTCCTCGTCAAGCACGGCCGAGCGGTTCGCGACAGCTCCGATTGTCATGCCGTCAAGGCAGATAAATCCCGTGGCCATCTCCCCCGCGTATCCCTTCTTTAGCTCGAGGAAGAAGTTGTTGTCGCCAATCTCGGCAAGGGCCGCCGCCGGATCCAAAATCTTGTCCGAAAGGCCGTCCGTCACGCGGTTTATGTCGTCCATGCACTCTTCCGAGAACGCGACGTCGCCATTGTTCTCGGGAAGTATCGACATAAGCTCCCGAATGCCTTCTATAAGTTCGTTCTCGCCCTCTATGACAAAATCGACTACCGACGCCTTTTCCTGGAAATTGGCGGACGCGGAGTCGAGCTTTTCGACGTAGTTTCCTTCCAGAGTGTTTGGAGAATTAACGAAAAGCTTCGCTCCGCCCTTTTCCATAAACGTAAAGTCGCTCATCGCCGCGAGCACCGCCGCTCCGCCGCCGCAATTTCCAAATATCGCGCTTATCTGCGGAATCACGCCCGACGCCTTGGCCTTCATCCTGTATATGCGTCCGAAGCCCGCGAGCGCGTCTGTAGACTCCTGAAGGCGCAGGCCGGCGCAGTCTATGAGGCCTATGACAGGAACGCCCGCTTTTGTCGCAAGCTCGTATATGTGCGCGATTTTTTTTGCGTGCATCTCGCCTACGGCGCCGCCAAGTGCCGACGCGTCCTGACTGTAAACATAGACGGGGTTGTTTTGAACCAGCCCGTAGCCGGTCACGACCCCATCCGCCGGAACCGACTTTTCGCCCATGTTGAAATCGGTGCTTCTTTTCGTGACGCGCGCGCCGATTTCAACAAAACTGTTTTCGTCAACCAGAGCCTCTATGCGCTCTCTCGCTGACAAAGCATTCGTGTTACTCATGTTCAGCCCTCCAATATGGTGAAATTCAATAAATCAAAATATGCCAACTATAATTTTATTGCTTTTAACACATAATAGCAACCTTTTTTTGATTTTTTTTGTATATTTTTACATCCCGCTACTTAAGCACGGCAAGCTCCGGCCTGCCCATCTCGGCGCAGCGGACGGCGTCCACCACCCTGCCGTATACAAGATCCGATATCTCCTTAGTCTTCATGTTCCTATAGTCCTCGTAGAAAAGCGGCTTTAGATAAAACACCTGCGTCACTATTTTTTTTAGCGACCATAAGTCGAATACCTTCCATGAATCCACAATGGCAACGGGAACGATGGGCACGTGCGCGCTGGTGGCGCTTTTAAAAGACCCGGGCTTGAACGGATCCACGTAGTTGCCGTTTCTGTGTTCATATCCGCCCGACGGGAAGATGATAAATTTTCTGCCGGCCTTTACCTCCTCGGAAACCTCCTTGATTATGCCCGCGGCCTGCTTTATGTCGTTTAGCTTGATGCGCTTGCCGCGAACGAGGTTTATGAACTGCTTTACGAGCGGCGTATGGGATTTGTCCGCGTCCATCACCACGGAACACGGCTTGTCGTGGGTAATCATTATGCCCAGGGCGTCGTACTTTCCCTGGTGGTTCGCGAACATTACGTAGCCGCCCTCTTTGGGAAGGTTTTCATAGCCGTACGCGTCGGTGCTTATCCTTCCCCTCCTGTTCATCAGCTTTATGCACTTTCTGTCATATTCGTACCTAAACTTCTCGGAATACTTCTCCGGATGCCGCGAATAATAATCCATTACCGGTATCATCCATATGCGATGCAAATTTCCAAAAATAACGAGCAGAAATCTCAACATAATAGTTCACCTGTGGTTTCCGATTTAATATAAACTTAACAAAACACATAACGCAGTGTAGCATAAGTTTTAAAAAAAAGCAATTTAACGCCGCCATTTACGGGCGTTTTTGACCTTGGCGGCCCGGTATGCTATAATTTTTTGCCGTAGACATTTGGCGAGTGGACGGAGGGTTGTCATGGCACTGGACGGAATCGCGGTAGCGGGGCTTGTGGACGAGCTTAAAAAAACGATTAAAGGCGGGCGCATCGCAAAAATAGCGCAGCCGGAAAAAGACGAGCTTATGCTCACTATAAAGCAGAGCCGCCCGGACGGGCGCTTCCAAAAGCGGCTCGTGATCTCGGTAAATCCATCGCTGCCGCTTATGTACCTAAGCGACGAAGGCAGGCAGTCGCCCATGGCCGCCCCGACGTTTTGCATGGTTTTAAGAAAGCATTTGGGCAGCTGCAGGATTTTGGACGTAATTCAGCCGGGCCTTGAAAGGGTAATACGCCTAAAGCTTGAGCATATGAACGAAATGGGCGATTTATGCGTAAAATATCTGATAGTCGAGCTTATGGGCAAGCACAGCAACATCATTTTCTGCGATGATGGCGACAATATAATCGACAGCATCAAGCACGTTTCCCTCCTGGTAAGCTCGGTCAGGGAAGTGCTTCCTGGCAGAAAATATTTTATACCGGACACGCTAAATAAATTCGATCCATTTTCAATCTCAAAAAAAGATTTTATCGACTCCGTCCTAAAAAAGCCGATGCCCCTTTCAAAGGCCATCTACTCCTCGCTTACCGGATTTAGTCCGACCATGGCCAATGAACTTATACATATGTCCTCTCTTGACGACATAAACCTGGCCGCGGAGCTTGACGATATGGAAAGGCTTCACCTTTACCGCAATTTCACGCTGATTATGGAGGCGGTGGGCTCCGCCGATTTTAAGCCAAATATCGTATACAGCAAAAACGTGCCCGTAGAATTTGGCGCGCTGCCACTCACCATGTATTCGGACGATAAAAATTATTCGTGCAGGACGTACGACAGCGTAAGCGATATGCTTTTTGACTTTTATTCCTCAAAAGAGGCGGCTTCGCGCATGAGGCAAAAATCGGCCGACCTTAGAAAAGTCGCGTCTACGGCGCTGGAGCGGGCGAAAAAGAAGCGCGGCCTGCAGCTGCGCCAGCTTGACGACACGAAAAAAAGGGACAAGTATAAGGTATATGGAGAGCTTCTTACGACTTACGGCTACGAGCTTAAGGGAGGCGAAAAAAGCCTTATATGCGACGACTACAATACGAATGAAAAAATCGAAATCCCGCTTGACGAAACTAAAAGCGCCATGGAAAACGCGAAAAGCTATTTTGCCCGGTACGCGAAGCTGAAGCGGGCGTTTGAGGCGACGACAGTCCAGCTGGCGGAAACAAAAGATGAAATCAGCCACCTTGAGTCGATATCAAACTCCATAGAAATTGCCGAAAACGAGGACGACCTGGCGGCCATACGGCGCGAGCTTGTTGACTGCGGGTATATAAAGCGGCGCGGGGAAAAAAACAAAAAAACTCCAAAAAGCAGGCCCTTCCACTACATGTCATCCGACGGATTCGACATATACGTCGGCAAAAACAATTACCAAAACGACGAGCTTACCTTTAAGACGGCGTCGGGATGCGACTGGTGGTTCCACGCGAAAGCGGCCGCGGGCTCCCACGTCATAGTAAAGACGTTTGGCAAGGAACTGCCCGACCGCTCCTTTGAGGAGGCGGCAAGGCTCGCCGCGTACTACTCCAAGGCAAGGAATCAGGACAAGGCCGAAATCGACTATATCCAAAAAAAGCACATTAAAAAGCCTAACGGCAGCAAGCCGGGCTTCGTCGTATACTATACAAATTATTCAATGACGATCGATACCGACATAACGGGCATAAGGGAGGTCAAGGAATGACTACAGGCGCCCCGATAAAATCAGACAGCCATGTGCATACTTATTTTTCTACCGACGGACGCGCGTCCATGGAGGATATGGTGCGCCGCGCCGCGCGCGTCGGGCTTGGCTCGATATGCTTTACAGACCACATGGACTATGAATTTCCGTCAGCGGACGGAAAAACCGAATTTTTTTTGGACGTCGCGGCGTATTTTTCAGAGCTTGCCCGCCTCGCCGACGCGTACAAAACGATTAAGATAAGGCGCGGCGTGGAGCTTGGGCTAAAAAAAAGCGTCACGTCAAAATGCCTTGCCCTTACAAAAGAGTACGACTTTGATTTTGTGATAGGCTCGACCCACCTTGTAAACGACGTAGATCCGTATCTGGACGCGTACTGGCGGGAGGCGGACGAGAAAGAAAAGATACTTAAATACTATGAGGCGACGCTTGAAAACATAAAGAGCGGCGCCGATTTCGACGTGTACGGACATATAGACTACATCATAAGATATACTCCCCATATGAAAAAATTAAGGGAGCGGGCGGAGGCGCCTGACGAGGCGTACATTCTAAAATGCCTAAATCCGTCGCTTGAGATTATAGAAGAAATATTAAAGACGCTCATATACGACGGGAAGGGAATAGAGTTAAACACCGGCGGATTTAGATGCGGCCTTGGGCATCCCAATCCCCATGAGAGGATTTTAAAACTCTACAAAAATCTTGGCGGAGAAATAATAACCGTCGGCTCCGACGCCCACGACACCGCGCACGTAGGCTTTTGCTTTGACATGGTTCCCAAAATTTTAAAAGCCTGCGGCTTTAAATACTACGCTGAATTTAAAGGCCGCAAGCCCCACATGGTTCCAATCGGATGACATTTGAAATTTATTTTTGCAGCACTTTGTCTACATTTACAAATTCGTACGGGGTAGTCTGGTAAACGTAATAATTTACCCAATTCGAATACATTGCGTTTGACGCGCCCCGCCATCTTAACGGCGGCTTTTTTGTCGGATCGTCGTCCGGGTAGTAGTTTACCGGAAGGTCTATGTCTATTCCCATCTTTTTATCCCTTTTGTATTCCGCGTCAAGCGTGAGCCTGTCATATTCAAGGTGGCCCAGCACGAAGACGTTCTTGGAATCTCTTGACACAAGCATAAGCTCCCCGGCCTCCTTTGAGTCCGCGAGCACTATAAGCTCCCCGCATGCGGCGACCTCTTCATGGTCTATGGAGGTATTTCTTGAATGCGGCGCGTAAAAAACGTCGTCAAATCCCCTCAAAAGCGGCATCTTTCTATGATGCACCCTGTGTTCGTAAACGCCGAACATCTTTTTGGGAAGCAGGTGCTTGTGGATGCCGTAATGATAATAAAGGCCCGCCTGCGCTCCCCAGCAGATGTGAAGCGTCGATATTACGTTAGTTTCCGACCAGTCCATAATGCGGGTCAGCTCGTCCCAATACTGGACCTGCTCAAACTCCATATGCTCGACGGGCGCGCCCGTTATTATAAGGCCGTCGTAATTTTTATCCTTTACGTCGTCAAATGTCTTGTAAAATTCATTTAAATGGCTCTCGGGCGTATGGCTTCCCACGTACGACGCCGTCGTCAAAAACGTGATCTCAATCTGCAAAGGCGTGTTGGACAGGCTGCGCAAAAGCTGTACCTCGGTATTTTCCTTCATGGGCATCAGATTAAGTATGGCTATATGGAGGGGCCTGATGTCCTGCGTCACCGCCCTGTCCTCGTCCATCATGAATATATTTTCTTTTTCCATAATCTTTTTAGCGGGAAGATTGTTCTTCACTTTGATAGGCACGTCCAGACACCCCCTTAGACCCAAAAAAATTTAGGCCATAATGTCGAATTTTTCCATAAATTCCTCTTCGCTTATTATCGGTATTCCAAGTTCTTTCGCTTTTTTGTTTTTTGAGGAGCCGCTCGCAATATTGTTATTTATAAGGTAATCTGTCCTTGAGGACACGCTTGAGGCTACTCTGCCGCCCCCGGCCTCTATAACCCCCTTTAGGGCGCTTCTGCCGGCGAAATGATTTAGGCCGCCGGTAATGACAAAGCAAAGCCCTTCCACGCCGCCCGCAACGGAACCTGCATACGCTTTTTTTAACGACACGCATTCAAGCAGCCTGTCCACTTCGCCGGCGTTTTCGGGCGATGAAAAGTAATCCGTAAAGGCGCGCGCCATAACGCTTCCCACGCCGTCTACCTCCATTAGCTCCTCCTCGTTCGCGCCGCGCACCTTTTCAAAGTCGTCGTCAAAATGCGCGCATATCGCGGCCGCGTTCGACGGCCCGATGCCCGGGACGCCAAGACTATACAAAAATCTCGCGGCGCTGCTCTCACGCGCGCCATCAGCCGCCCCCACAAGCCTGTCATAGGATTTTTTTCCAAACCCATCCATCGCAACTATCTCGTCTTTGTGGCTTTTTAGCTTAAAAACGTCGCTTCTTTCCCGTATAATACCTTTCGCGATAAATTTTTCAATAGTCGCCTCCGACATTCCGTCTATATTCATCGCGTCCCTGGACGCGAAATGGACAATAGACTTGATCTTTTTCGCGGGACATTTCGCGTTTTCGCACATCAGCACCTTTACGCCGTTGTCTTCGTGAATGACGGCGGGGCCCCCGCATACCGGGCATTTTTCGGGGATTTCTACGACGGAGTTTCTTGTAATATTTTCGGCTATTTGCGGAATTATCATATTCGCCTTATATACGCGCACGATGTCGCCCGCGCCAAGCCCGAGCTGCTCGACAATGCTTACGTTGTGAACGCTTGCCCTGGAGACGTCGGTTCCCTCAAGCTCAACCGGCTCGAATACGGCCACAGGATTTATAAGCCCCGTCCTTGACGCGCTCCATTCCACGCCAATCAGCCTCGTGTCGGCCGTCTCGTCGGCCCACTTTAACGCTATGGCGTTTCTTGGGAATTTGGATGTGCTTCCAAGAGATTCGCCATAAGCTATGTCCTCCAAAAGAAGAACCAGGCCGTCTGTCGGAAAGTCGTTTGACGGTATCTTTTCCTCAAAGCTCTTTACGTCGTCTTCTATCTTGGCGGGATCCGTCTTTACGTACTCGACGGTCTCAAATCCCTGGCTTTTCATAAATTCCATTTTGTTTGACTGCCGGTTTTTAAAATCTTGCCCTTCGGCCTCCACCAGGGCAAAGGCGTAAAACTCCACGTTTCTTTTCGCGACGACTTCGCTGTTTAGCTGCCTTACCGTCCCGCTGCACAGATTTCTTGGGTTTTTATACCTTTCTTCCGGAGAAAGATCCTTGTTTATCCTTTCAAATTCGGAGTAGGATATGACAGCCTCTCCCCTAAGCGTCATGCGTTTTTTAAACGGAATGGCGACGGGCAGGTTTTTAAAGACTTTGGCGTTGCCGGTTATCACCTCTCCAACCATCCCGTTGCCGCGCGTGACGGCCTTTACAAGCTTACCGTCCTCATATGTAAGGACTATCGTCAGCCCGTCCATCTTCCATGAAAGGAGCCCCTCATGTCCGTCAAGCCACGCGGGAAGCTGGCCCGGATCCTTTGTCTTGTCGAGCGAGAGCATCGGAGACGGATGCGCCTCCTTTTCCAGTTCGCTAACCACCTCGTATCCCACTCTGACTGTCGGGCTTGACGAAAGCGTCGTCGCCGTCTTTTTTTCCAGTTCCAGCAATTCGTCGTAGAGCGCGTCGTACTCGTAATTGCTCATTATCTCGTCTTTTCCCTGATAATATGCCCTGGAAGCCTCATTAAGGATATCCACAAGTTCCTTCATTCTTTTTATATCGTCCGCCACAATAAACCTCCAATGTCTTTTATTATAATTGGCTCTTTAAAACTTTTGCCTCGCGATCCGTCAATCGCCTGTACTCTCCCCTTTTTAAGCCTGAAAGAGTGATGTTCATGATTCTGTCGCGCCTTAAATATGAGACTTCGTACCCAAAGTAGGCGCACATTCTTCTTATCTGACGGTTCAGCCCCTGCGTCAATATTATGTGGAAGCTTTCGTCGTCCTCCTTCCACACTTTGCACTTTTTCGTCTTAACGCCAAGCACTGGCACTCCCCGTCCCATTTCTTTTATAAATTCGTCCGTTATTTTGTGATCCACCCTGACAAAATATTCCTTTTCATGGCCGTTGCTTCCTCTAAGTATCTTTTCCATGGCGTCTCCCTGGTTTGTAAGCAGCAAAAGCCCCTCCGAATCCATATCGAGCCGCCCTATCGGATATATCCTCTTTTCGTACCCTATGAAGTCGACCGCGTTTTTTATTTTTTTGCCATTCTCCTCATCCGCCGTCGTGCACACTACTCCGCGCGGCTTGTAAAACGCTATATAGATTTCCTCGTCGTCTATAAATACGGGGGTTTTGTCAAGCGCTACCTTCTGCCCGTCAAACACCCTGTCGCCCGGCTTTGCCGTTCTTCCGTCTATTAAAACCCTCTTTTGGCCTATCAGCCTGTCCGCGGCACGCCTTGAGCATACGCCCGCCATGGCAAGATATTTGTTTATCCGGACGCCGCGCCCACCGTCTGCGGCTCCGCCCGCACAGGTTCCCATACGCCGCCCTCCACGTATAATAATTAGACAAAAGGTGATCCAAAAGGACCACCTTTATTTGCCTGCTTCATCTTCTATATTTTCGTTGTTTTCAACGGCCTCGTTGCTGTCCGTATTGCTCTCGAGCATCTCGTAAAAGTCCCTTACCTCCTCGTTGGAACTTACTATGCTTTCAAAGCTCTTTTGGACTGAATCGGTAAGCTTTTCAATCTCCGGACTTTCGTTTAGCTTGTCTATCGCCTGCTGCACCTCGCTGTCGACCGTTCCAAAGTAGATTTTGAAGTTTTTGTCCTTGTCCGCGACGACATATATGGAATTGAGCGCGGGCACCAGCTCGTCTATGTCGTATATCTTTATTTCGTAATAGACATATACTATATATGTGCCGTCCTTCGGCCCCTCCTTTATCGTGCAGTCGATATTTTTATACGCCTCGACGTATTCCGCCTCCGCGACAAGTCGCTTGTTGTCGACTTTCGCGGGGTCGTTTACGCACTCGGCTATCTCGTCCATGTCCACGCGCTGCTTCGCGTCGTAGTAATTCGTCACCAGCAAAGAGATCGTCGATTGAATCTCGCCCTCCGTCATGCCGTCCACAACGCTTTTGGAAGGCTTTTTCGCGCCGGATCCGTCCGAGGCCTTGCCAAACGACAAATCCACGGACGGCGCGATCATCGAAAAAGTGCCAAGGCCAATAAACATGATCGCGACTGTGAAAATTAAAATCAGCTTTTTATATTTCAACCGCATGAAACGCGCACTTCCTTCCATATCGCCATGTGCAGGCCTAGGCTCCCACGTCCGCTCCAAAAAAACCCGTAAAATGAAAAAACGCATCTGAAGGGACTCGAACCCCCGACAACATGGTTCCGGAAACCATTGCTCTATCCGCTGAGCTACAGATGCATGCCTATCGGCTAAACTTTTCCCATTATAGCGCCGCGCATTCTAGTTGTAAAGGATTAAAACATTTGAAATCGGCCTCGGGTCGCCATGGCGTCAAAGGAAACGCCGTCAGTTGACGGCTTCCTTGACCTTTGCCGCCTTTCCAATCCTGCCGCGAAGGTAGTAGAGCTTGGCGCGCCTTACCTTGCCCTTGCGCACAACCTCAATCTTTTCTATAACCGGGGAATGAAGCGGCCACGTCTTTTCCACGCCCACGCCGTTGGAAAACTTCCTTACCGTAAAGGTCTCCCTTATGCCGCTGTTTTGCCTTTTAAGCACTGTGCCCTCAAACACCTGGACGCGCTCCCTCGTGCCCTCGATAACTTTCGCGTACACCTTTATGGTATCTCCGGCATTAAAGTCGGCAATGTCCGTTCTTAGCTGTTCATCTTCAATAGCTTTAATAATTTCGTTCATCTGTATGACCTCCTTAACCACTTGACATTCTTAATACCTGCGCACGGCGGCCGTAACAGAGGAATGCCATTGTTTGCAACATTTAGAGATTCTAGCACACAATCGCGGCAAATGCAAGGTTTTGCGCGCGGCGGGAGATTATTTCCTTATTCTAAATTTTACAGTTTTTGAGTTTCCGGCGGCGTCCACGACCTTTAACACGTATCTGCCCTTCTTTTTTACGCGCGCGCCGGACTTGACGGATTTGGCGTTGAGCTTGGCCGATTTTATTCCATTTTTGTCAGAAAACCTGATTTTTACCGCCCTTTTATACGTTCTGCCGTTTTTTACGCCTTTTATCGCGGGCTTCGTCCTGTCGACTATAATGTCGACTGTCGTTTCGTTGCCTAATATGTCGGCCGCCTCTATCTCATGCTCTCCTTCTTCCAGCGAGTTTACGGCGTAAAGGTATTTTGGCTCTAAATATTTCTTTTTCCCCGTTTCCGGATCGATTTGCGAACTTTCAACCGCCTGCGCGTCAGGCAGCGCGTCTTTTCCGTCTATCTTAACGCTGTCTATGCCGCAAACCTCGTCGTAAAAGCATAAATATCCCTTTGCTAAAAGCGCTTCGTCCTCATTTTTTTCGTAAAGGCTTTTTGGGGCCGAATTTTTTCCGTCTTTTTTTCGTATGGCGGGAGCCTGCGAATCAACGGCGAAAAACATCGTTTCAGATGTTCCCGACGCGTCGCTAAGCTTGATTGTGTATATTCCCGATTCCGCGCATTCTATCTCGCCGCCGTCCGCCTCTTTGCCGTTTACAGAGGCCAGCGCGCCGTCGGGAAGCGAAATGACCGCCGCGCCGTCGTATATGGCGCCGTTGTACGCGCCTTTCGCGCCTATGTCGTTTTCGCAAATCGCGTATTCATAAAAATCTTCCTCCGACGCCAGCGGGTATTTTGCCGTCATTGTCTTTTTGTCCTCCGATACGGCCGCTCCCGACGACGCTTCGCTTATTTTTGAAGGAAACGTCACGCTAAAGACTACCATCGCCGTTTTTAGACTTTCGTATATGGCGTCCTCGTCCTTAATGACTAGGTCGTCCGGACTGTCAAGCTCGAGCGCGGCGGCCATGAAAGTCCTGTAAAGCTCAAGCGCCCGCTCGCCGCCTATCGCGGCTTCTTTCGAAATTTTTATAACGGCGGACGTCTCCGATATGCTAAAGACATTTTTGCCGTCTTCTTTTGCCATGGCCTTTGAGGTATCGAAATTGTCCCAATAAAAATCGTCGATGGAACCGTATTCATACGGATTCTGCATGGCCATGTCGGAAATGTCGTAATACTGCACGCCGTCGATTTCGTGCGGTACGTAGCCGGACTGCTCAAGCAGGGCCTCAACCGCGTCATTTGAAAATCCCGCTCCGCCGTCCATGTTGTTTAGCGCGTCCGCGATTACAGCCAAGACGGCATCCTTTTCAACGTTTAGCGTCGACCTAAAGACGCACGAGCCGTCCTCGGATATTTTCATATCTGCGTCGCCTTTTAAACATCCTGAAAGAAAAACAGGCACAAATAAGCACAAAGCCGCAAAAACCGCCAGTCTTTTCATCATAATCTCCTCCTATTCGTTTAATATAGCGTTTCTACATCTTTCCGCGCTAGTCCATTTCGAAAAGCGCGGACATTTTTTCCTTGTCGCCGTCGCTGTAATAGGCGTACTGAAGCAGCTCATAGCCGCTTAAAAGCTTTTTTTCCTCTTCCGTCTCGTCCCTGCCGTAATGGCGCCATTCGCCGTCGGCGTTCATGTATCCGTTTACATTCATCACAGGTATGGTCTTTGAGACCATCTCCGTATATTTATTATAAAGCGGAAGCTCTATGCCCGCCGCCTTTAGCACCATATTTTCAATAAGGTTGTTTCCTATGGACACGTTCTCGCCCTCCTTAATGTCGTAATTTGCCCATATTACGAACGGAGTCGCGTAGCGCTTCTGTATATCCTCAAGTTCCCACTCCTCCTGAGGCTTTTTTAGCAAATCCTCGTAAAATTCCTCCTCAATGGACGGGAAGTGGTCCCCGAACATGCATATCAGCGTAGGCTCGTCCTCATTTTTAAAGTAGTCGATTAGATACTTGAACGCGTCGTCCGAAACCTTTGTGGCGGAGAGAAATTCCTTTGCCTCGTCGTAATAGGAATCCTTTACGTAAACAGGCTCCTCCCAATTCGTATTCGTAAGGTAGCCGCCATGATTTTGTATAGTCATGTCAAACACGAACATCGGCTTTGATTTATCCCGCTTTTCGTAAAGCTCTATTACCTTTTTGTAGCTCTCCTTGTCGCTTATGTATCTGACATATTCCGGATCTTTAAAATCGTCTATAGTGATGAACCTGTCAAATTTCATGCTCTTATATGTATTTACCCGGTTCCAGTTGCTGCCGCTGCTTGGGTGCACGGCGTCGCAGGAATACCCCAGGCTTTTTAGATATGACGAAATGGAGTACGTCTCGTCATGCATGAACTGCTGATAGACGTTGCATCCGCTTGGAAAAAATTCCATGGTATTGCCCGTCATGGCCTCAAACTCGGAATTGCTCGTTCCCGCTCCAAATACGGACACGTAGTCGAGCCCTTTTATGGCGTCATCCTTTAGTCCATGTATAAACTCAAGCGGATCGGCGTTGTAATTTACGTCGCCCACAAGCGAAAAATCGGCAAGGCTCTCGTTCATTATAAGTATGATGTTGGGCTTTTTTTCGCCAAGCGATTCACACGGCCCAAAATCGCAGTTTGTAAGGATTTCTCCGCCGTCAGCCTCGCCATATTCTATGGGAGGGCAATCCTTAAAATCTTTTATCTGCCGCGCCACTTTTTCAACGGAGTATCCCGAAGGCTCCTTTACCTTTAAATATCGCATATTTATGAAAAAATTCATGTAAAAGCCGTTAGAGCGGCACGACGCCGCCTTGTTCCAGACGTTGTCCTCTATGCCCGCCGCCGTAAGCAGCGGCGTGGCGTGCATTATTAAAATCGCCGCGCATGCGGCCACGGCCGGCGCGCATCTTTTCAGCGCGGCGCGAACCGCGCCCAAAACATCCCTTTTTTCTTTCGCGCGCTTCGATTTTTTATAAAATCTGACTATAAGCATTATCCAGATGATAAACGCCGGGATGATTATAAATTCAGCGGGAGTAAACTTGATAGAATACGTGGCCGCCACCTCCTTCGCGGTGGCAAGGCCGAATATGTCCGCCGGAAGAAGGGGCGTGCCCCTTACGTTCATTATGAAAAGGTTGGCAAGGCCGAAAGGAAACAAAATCAGATCCATTACGGCCATAGCTATGTTCATGTTTCCAAAAACCGCGTAAAATATAAACTCAAACGCCAAAAGAAGAATCCATGTAAAAATCCACACGTTCGGATACATATGCGCGATGTTTCCATTCATCATCTCAAGCATGACAAAAAGCGCCAACGGATTTATGAAAACAATTGCCCTCCTTATCCATGCCTCTACTTTTGGCTCCGAAAGGCAGTACCGCACAATGCCTGTCAGGCTAAAATGCCTAAAAAGCCGCCTTTTCTTTTTTTCGTCGTATCGCCCTCCTTTTTTTTGCCCCTCCACGGCTTTTCCCGCCGCCCGCCTCTTTTCCTGCGCCTCTTCGTGCAGCAGACGCTCCTTTTCCATACGGGCAAGCATTTTTTTGCGCCTTTTTCTAAACATGGGCGCGTAGTCGGTAACGCGCTCGAAGCATATGACAAATATCAGCGCGAACTCCGATACAAGCGCTATCAGGGGATATATCTGCCTGTACGAATAAGAATAGGATATGTTTAGGCTTTTTTTGCGCGTCTGCATTTTTAGGGTGGACATGTACGTATTTGGATCGGTGCGGTTCGTCGTATTAAGAGTAGGTATTATCGCGTACGGCACACCCTCGGAGCTGCACGTAATCCTGATGCAGCAAACCACACCCTTGGGAATTGTGACGGTGTGGTCCATGTTTACCGCATACGTCTTATTCGGCTTTATCTTGTCGACAGGTATTTCCGTTTCGTATACTATGTAGTTGTCGGCGTCCGTCATCTGTATCTGAAGGACGTCGCCTACGTCCTCCCTCTCAAACGCGCCGAAATAAAGAACAAACTGCGACAGCACGACTTTTCTGTCAAATTTAAATTTCTGCCGTATGATTTCCTCGTCGTCTATGATTCCTATGACGCTGCTGTCGTCATTGCCGGCCTTGGTGGTCACGTTCTGCCTAGAAACTATCGAGCCGCAGACTATATACTGGAGTATTAGGATAAATAAAACAGTCGCGGCAAAGGCCGCAATCCTCTTTTTGTCAAATTTAAGATATCTATAAAGCACGTTTTATAAACCTCTCTATCCTGCCGCATCTGTCTTCCCAAGTCTCGGACGCCTCGGCGCACTCTTTTAGCCTTGACGCCATTTTTTTTAGCAAATCCCCATCCCTTATGGCGTCCGACAGTTTAGAAATGCTTTCCTTGGGACTTATCCTGTCATACAAAAGCATGTCCCTCGCGTATTTTTTTTCTATATATTCGCAGGAATCCGTAAGAACCGCCGCCCCGTTCGCCATCGCGTTAAAGACCCTGTCATGCGGCGCCTGTATAAAAAGCGGCTGGGCGTTTAACACGATTTTCGCGTCCGAAATCATCTCAAGCGCCTCCGCGTAGCTTCGACCGCCATAAATTTTAAGGCCGCCTCTTCCCCTGCCGCCGTACATCTCCCATCTGGCCCCGACGGCGTCTATTTGAAAGCCCGCGCACAAAATCTCCTCGACCGCCCTCTCCCTGAAATAGTCGCGTATATATCTGTCAATGCATCTTGCCGCGTACATCCCGTCGGCAAAATTTTTTTCGCACAGTCCCGCGTCCTCCATATACATTTCATGCACAGGCCTGGCGTCTCCGTCCAAAATGCGCGACAAAATCCTGTCGGCACGCCCCAAAAGCCCCTCGTCTTTAAGAATCGACCGGTAATACGACGGGGGCGTGTAAGTCGCCGGAAAAAGTATGCCGTGCTTCCTGTCCTCAAACCTGACGTCACCGCCCGCGCGGGCGCCGCCTAACGGGACGGCCTTAACTCCTTTAATGTGCGGATAATATTTTTCAACATATTCCTTATGGCATCTGTCCAGGCATATCACATAATACCTTTCAAGTTTCACATTCAAATATTCATGCACATGCATGGGATGGTCGACAATAAAATTAAAAAATGGCGCGTCTATGCCGTCGAGGTACCTTGCGCCGTCCTCGTCGCAGACAAGCGGCAAAATGGAATTTATGTCAATAACGGCGTCGAAACTTTTGCCGATAAAACTTTCAAGAAGCGCGCTGTCGGCTTCCACGTCCGTTATAACGCGGTGGATGGCCTCATGCCCCCTCGCCCGCAGCGCGCCGCAGATTTTCGCCAAAAAAAAGCTCGACGAACCGTAGCTTAGTTTTCTCGTTTCCAACACAAGTATCTTCATAACAACATTCGCGCTTCCATACGCCGCGCTTTTTCCAGACGGCGCCGTCAATCAGGGTTTTTGGGAGGCTCTTTAACGTCATCCGAATCCCTTTTAATGTCCGAATATTTTCTCGAGGCGTAGCCCCAGTCCGTCACGGGCTTTTTGTCCTCCTTCTTCGCCGCCGGCAGGCCGCGGTACTGTTTGTACGCGAAAAACGCCACGCCCGCGGCATACGCCAATAAAATGGCCTGTGTGAATACGGCGGACAGGCCAAGCTGTCCTCCCAGCGACAAAATAAATTCAAAAAGCGCGTGGAGCAGCGCCGCGATGGCAAGGCAGCCCATTTTGCCCGCTTCCACAACCGCCTTAAAAACTATTATCGAAAGAGAAACCTGAACAACCATTGAGGAAAGCCCCTCGACGCTTTCCCAGACGCAGTCGGAAACGGAAATGTTTGAAATCCTCTCCGCCATGGCCTTAAACGCGTCGACGGCCTCCTCGCTTGGCAAAGTTGAATATATTTCGTCCATACTGCCCGCGTTTATAAGCTGGGCATACATGAAATTCTGGATATAGGAAAAGCCAAGAACCGCAATGCACTCGACGCCTCCGTGACCCAATCCGTAGGAAACCGCGCATTCCCTGTAGCCGTGCCTGGACAAAAAGAACCTGAACGCGACAAACCGTCCCGCCTCCTCAAAAACAGCCGCGGCAAGCCCCGCGTAGGCGGCGTATACAAACGGGTGTGAATTTATAAACCTCGATACCGGACTGTCGATGGATAAAAAAAACATATCCGGCACGGATTTGAGCAAAACTCCGAATCCGATGAATACGGCGGCTCCCACAAAAACCGGCGAAATGCTGATCCTGTTGTACATTTTCCATACAAGCGCGATGCCGACCGGCATCACAAAGCTTAGGGCCGCCACCTCGATCATGGCGTTTAAAACTGATTGGGAAATCATGTTGTCTATGTCCTTCCTTCCTAAAATGGATATATGTCGTTTTGCTCCATGAACTTGACGGACCTTATCAAATCCGCGTAGCTTCTCACTTCTATGAGCGCCGACGGAGCGTCGTCAAGCGACAGGCACCATTTGTTAAAATCGTTCCAATCAAGCTTTCCGCTTCCGACGGGAGCGTGCAGATCTTCGCTGCCGTCATTGTCGTTTATATGCAGATGAACGGCGTACGGCCTCATTTTATCAAACCACGCGTCAAGCGGCGAGCCGGAAATAAACGCGTGCGCCACATCAAAACACACGCCGAAATTAGGCTCGTCCCTCATTCTCCACGCAAGCTGCGAAAGCATGAAGGGCGCATCGTCAAACATATTTTCCATAAAAATCTTCTGCTCGGGATATTCGCGAATTATAGCGCGCCAGTACGCCTCATTTGATTCAATCCACGCTTTTATATACGAGCGAAGCCTGAAATTTACTATATAGTTCGTGTGAAATACTACGGCCCTAAGCCCCATATCTCTCGCAATATCCATGCATTGGCGCACCCTGTAGTCGCTTGCCGCGAATATCTTCGAGTCGGCGCTGTTTACGCATATGTCCAAAAACGCGCCGTGCATTATGTCGCCCGACATGTCGCGCCCCGCGTCCCGATACGTTTTTACGATCCTTTCTATTGCATCTTTATCGTCAAGAATCTTCGTTACAAAAAAATCGTTGTATTCAAAACGCGCTTCATACTTTTCGGAAAAGTCCAGATATTTGCCAAGCTCCGAGATTTGGGGAATACAGTACAGCTTTTTCATCAATTTCCCCTCTCCTTCATCCCATATACTCTTCCGTCACGTCGGCCATTAAGCGCCCTAAGTTCCCGCTTTGCCCTCCGTCTTATTCTTTTAAGCTCCTTTACGCCCCTGTTTCCCTTTTTCCGTATCTTTTCCGCTTCCTCCAGTCCCTTTTTATAAATGTCCTCGATTACATTCTCCTTCTCTACCGGAGTTATTACGTCGTTTATGCCCGTCAGTTCATAGGCCGCCACCTTGTTTTTTTTGCCTTTAAGCTTCAACTCGTCGGAAAAGGCCGTCTCAATCCTGTCGCCAAGCCTATACATCACCTCGTCGCTTATAAGCACCTGTCCCCTCTCGGCGGCGCCCTCGAGCCGCGACGCCGTATTCACAGTGTCGCCTATAGCGGTATAGTCCATTCTGGTCTGGCTGCCTATGTTGCCTATTACGGCATCGCCGCAATGTATTCCTATTCCAAAGGCTACCTCCACGTCGTACTTTTCAAGGCACTCCGCCATAAGATCTTCGGCGCCGGAAATTATCTCCCAGGCGGTGCATACGCATCTGAATACGTAATCGTCCAGATCGGCGGGAGAGTTGAAAACGGCCATCGCCGCGTCGCCTATGAATTTATCGAGCGTTCCCCCGTTTTTCGACACGGCATTGGCAATTATCGTCAAGTAGCTGTTTAAAATATCCACCACGTATTCGGGCGCGAGATTTTCCGAAAGCGACGTAAATCCCCTTATATCAACAAAAAGCACCGCAATATCTTTTCTGATGCCTCCTATCGAAGTATTCATGCCGCCGGTCTTTACTATCTCGTTTACAACCTGTTCGTCAACATATTTTTTAAACACGTCCTCAAGCGACGACTTATTGCGATTTAATACTACATAGCTGGCGACAAGATTTACTACGGCAATGGCCACAATCAATATTATAAAGCGCAGCAGCGGTATGTATATTCCGCGAAAGTTCAAAAAACCGTTTGAAAGAACCTGCAGCGCTATAAGAAACACAGCGTACAAAAGAGTTCCTATCCTGCTGCTGTAGGAGGTGCCTATAAAGAAAAGGACGGCAAAAATGGAATACCATATTGCCAGAAACCACTTCTTCGCAAACAATATGGTATTGTCGTTAATCAAGGCGTTTATTATATTCGCCTGAAGCTCGATCTCTCTTATCTGCGCCCCGCCGCCATTCGGAACGTTGAAAGTGCCTCCCTCGGTGTAATCTCCCACAAGCACTATGCCGTCTTTAAATTCGTCCGGATCCACCTCGCCGTTTACAACGTCGTAAAATGAATATACGTCGTATTCGCTGTTGTTTCTCGTGTAGTTGATTCCAAACATGTTGCGGTCGTCGACGGCGGGAATATCGTACTCCTTTCCCCGCGCGTCGTAATACATCTTATAGACCGCGACGGCAAAGCTGTCATAATCGACGTCTTTATAATTGACGCCCGCTATCACGTTTCTGGCGTACCCGTCGTCGGCATTGCGGCTCGTATTCATTATGCCGACGCGAACGTATGGAAGAAGCTCCTCGTATGGAAACCTTATATTTGTGATTTTATCCCCGCCAATCGTATTTTTGGGAATGTCGGCCAGACGTCCGTTATAGCTGCGCATCTTTCCGTCATTTTTCCCGTCCGCCGCGGACTTTACCGTCGGCAGCGTCGCGGCTGGCGCGTCAGGCGCCTCTTTTGTCGACGCGTACGCGCTCGCGCAGACGTTTCCGTATTTGGCGCACGCGGCCGCGAACTTTTCGTCCCCCTCCTCGTCTTTTGAGTCATGGCAGTCCAGGCCAAACGCGACCACGTCCGGAGCGCCCTCGCCGTTTAGCGTATCCAAAAGCGCGGCCGCCTCGCTCCTTGACCAGCTTTCAAAATTTCCAAACGCGTCTACCGTCTTTTCATCTACCGCGATTATTTTTATATTTGAATCGCTTTCCTTTGCCTCCCCAAGAATCGTTCTATAAAAGAAATCGCTGACGATATAGTCCACGTTATTTAACGGCTGCAGATACGTGAAAAACGCGGAAATCAATACAAATGCCAAAGAGCCTATTAGCAGATACGCCCTTTTTGTTTTTGCGGAAAGGCCGCTTATGCCGGCGTTCATTCAAACACCCTCTCCCAATCGGTGTATTTTACTACATATCTGTCCTGTTCCTTAAGCTCCTCATATAAATTGTCATAGACGGTCTTTAAGATATATTGTATAAACGGGGTAACGTCATGAAACATATTTTCGCTGTTCTCAAGCGACTTGTAGTACTGCGGGGCGGTCTCGTTTATCGTCTTGCTAAGCGTGAGCGCGCTGAAATTGTTTAAGCCCGAGCGTATCAAAAAATCGGACGTCAAAAGCCTGGCTATGCGCCCGTTTCCGTCGCAGAACGGATGCATATACACGAAGTAAAAATGTATTACGGCGGCCTTAATATAAGGCGACTCGATGTTGTCGCCGTTATAAAAATCAAAAAACTGCTTCATGCAGTAGTCAAGCATCTCCACGTCCGGAGCCTGATGCGTCCCTACTGTCACCACACCCGTCCGGTACTTTTCGCCCGAAAGCCCGGGATTGTCGCACACGCCGTCCGTAACTATTTTAAAAAGACGCACAAGCGTGTTGACGTTGCGCTTGCCGGTAAGGTTTAGATACTTTACCGCCCTGTACGTATTTAAAATCATTTTATCGCCCTTTGAGGACGTGCGCTTTGCCCTAAAAATATCAAAAAGCTCGTCTATCGTAGTATCCGCGCCTTCTATGCGGCAGCTGTGGAAAGACTCCGTTTCAATCGAAATGTCGGTATCTATGTCCGTAACGGATATATTGCCGTACATCGCGTCTATATCGTCCAAAAGCTTTTTGGGTATGGCCGACGGACACCATGTAAGCGGATATCCGAAAGCGTCCCTTATGTCAAGCTCCTCGAGCTTTTTTTGCCTTTCCTCAAGCGTGCCAAGAGAGGCAAAATCGCCCAATTTCGCGTCTCGCTCCAATATTTTGTATTCCAAGCGGATTACCTCCATCATTATCGTCTTACGTTAAGACGCTCATGAGCCGCTTTAATGAAAACCTGGGATTCCTCTGCATCAGACTGTCCCACTGCTCAATGTTTTCATCCGAATTTTCTATCTCGCGCACAAACTCATGCGCTATCCACGCCTGACCGTCTATCGTAAGCCGTCCGTCGTCCTCAAGCCATTTCATAAGCCATAGCTCGCGTATAAGCACGGTATTTGAAACGGCCATCTTTATCTTCGCGAGAAGCATCCCGTCGTACGCCGAGCCGCAGCAGTAAAGATAAATGAAATAAAAAAGGAGCTGCTCAAGCTGCGCGTCCGTTATCGCGTTTTCAAATTCGCGCCGCGCGTCGCGGTATTCATCGTCCGTCATCTCATTTCTTATATTTATTGTGCTGTAAAGATACGGAATCCAGCTTTTTTTTAACGGCTCCAATGTGCTGAGCGCAAAAATCATGTCCGTCAAGATATCTTTGGGCGGCGCGTCGCCTCCTGACGCGCTCCAGGCGACGACGTCTTTTGCCCCGCCTGCCTTTTTTTTCACGCGCTCCAAAAGAAGCTTACACGCGTCCGCGTCCGCTTTGCAATACGCGTCAGAAAGCCTTATTATTTTTTCTTTTTCCTCATCGCCAAATTTGGGATGCTTCTTAAAAGGCCCGCGTCCCTTCCTTTCCCGCCTCGTCCGCAGCCGCCTTTCGACGTCGTGCGCCAAGCCAAGCGCGAGAGCCATGCGGCTGCCTACGCGCAATCTCCTGTTCTGCGCTATTTCAAGCAGTCTGTCGCGCACGTACAAAATCTGCTCAAAAAGCGGCGCGTCAAAATACCTGTCGCGCCGATCCGTCTTAGAATCGCTGTCCGACAATATCGCCACGGGCTCCTCCCTAAGCAGCAGCCTCCGACACGCGACAGGACACGAAATCGCTATCGAGCGCTCGCGCACGTTGCGGTACTCTTCTTCATGCCTAGGGTGCGTCCTGCACGTCTGGCACAAATAATCCTCCCCCAAAGTCAGGATTATGTCGCATAAATTGTCGTCATTTAAAAACTCGCATCTGTTTTCCTCTCCGTGCGGCGTTATGACGCCCGTCTTTTTATCTATCTTTTCAGCCATCCTCCGTCCGAGCTGCCCGGACACTTTGCCGTATTTTTTTAAAGTGGGCGCGTCCACCTCTATCTTCCACACATGGCAGCAGCTGTCGGGACATTCAACGCCGCCCTCGCATTTAAAATCGTAAAAATAGTCAGGATAATAATATAGCATGGGAATGCCTCCAAATAAAATCCGCCGTCCTACATCATTTTATTATTGTACGTTAAATTGTGCAACAGTTTTTTGAGGGGCGCCGCCCGCGCGAGGCAGAACAAACTTTTTTATTTTTGGAATGCCAAGGTGTTACTATGAATTACTTATATAAATGTGTGGCCGCTGTCCAAATTATGCTTGACAAGGCCGCCATATGCATATATAGTGGTAGCATAAACAACAGAATACTATAAAATCTCTTATTAAGAGTGGCGGAGAGTTAAGGCTCTGTGAAACCACGGCAACCCCCGGCAGGAAGGTGCCAATCTGAGCGAGAAATCGAACAATAAGAGGAGTTGAAATGTCAAGTCCGTCAAATTGTTTGACGGGCTTCTTTTTTTCCTAAAATAAAGATTACTTAGAGATTTTTAAATTCTGCTATTTGTTTAAAGCGCGATGCATGCAAAAAAAGCCGCCCGCATGTATCGCGCGTCAACCGGGAGGCGGCGGGAAAAGAGGTTATGCTATGGAAAAAAGATTGTTTACTTCTGAATCGGTCACGGAGGGGCATCCCGACAAAATATGCGACAACATTTCGGATGCGATACTTGACGCCCTCGTCAGCAAAGATCCTATGAGCCGGGTGGCCTGCGAAACGGCAATTACCACCGACTTTGTTTTGATTATGGGCGAAATCACCACAAAAGCCGACATCGACTACGAAAAAATAGCGCGCGACACTATTCGCGAAATTGGATATGACGACGACGAAAAAGGATTTAATTGCGATACGTGCGAAGTAAAAGTTCTGCTTGACAAACAGTCCGCCGACATAGCGTTAGGCGTCGACAAGGCGCTTGAGGCGAAGCTTGGCGGCACTGAAAAAAATTCCGGCGCCGGTGAAAACCAGATGACCGACGAGGAGCTTGAGGCGATAGGCGCGGGCGACCAGGGTTTAATGTTTGGATTTGCAAGCAACGAGACGGACGAATATATGCCATATCCGATTTCTCTGGCGCACAAGCTTACTAGAAAACTCACTGAAGTGCGCAAAAACGGCACGCTTGACTATCTGCGCCCGGACGGCAAAAGCCAGGTTACCGTGGAATACGACGAAAACGGCAAGCCTGTCCATATCGACGCGGTCGTGATATCATCGCAGCACGCAAAAGACATATCTCAGGAAAAGCTTCACGAAGACATACGCAAATACGTCATAGACGAGGTGATTCCGAGCAGCTTGACGGATGAGAAAACGAAATATTTCATCAATCCTACGGGAAGATTTGTAATAGGAGGCCCTAATGGCGACAGCGGGCTTACGGGACGCAAGATTATCGTTGATACGTACGGCGGATACGCGCGTCATGGCGGCGGCGCGTTTTCCGGCAAGGACTGCACGAAAGTCGACCGTTCCGCGTCATACGCCGCGCGCTACGTCGCAAAAAATATCGTGGCGGCCGGACTTGCCGACAAATGCGAAATACAGCTTTCATACGCCATAGGCGTCGCGCAGCCCACATCAGTCATGGCCGATTCATTTGGAACAGGCAAAGTAAGCGATGAAAAGCTTGTGGACATAATACGCGAAAACTTCGACCTTCGTCCTGCCGGCATAATAAAAATGCTTGATTTAAGGCACCCTATATACAGACAGACGGCTGCGTACGGCCATTTTGGACGCGACGACGTCGAGCTGTCATGGGAAAAACTGGACAAAGTTGACGCTCTTAAAAAATATTTGAAATAATCCCCCAAGAAGTGATCGTTCCTGTTTTTCACGTCGGGATGCATAAAAAACGAATAAAAACGGGAGCGCCGTTTAGATGACGGCGCTCCCGTTTTTTCCTTCATGCCTAGCTTGACCGTTCCCTTTTAAAAAGGCTGATAACGTCGCCGCACGCCTTTTTGTCCAGTTTGTTCATGATGCAGTTGCTGCCAAGGTCGTTGCTGCATACATAGCCATTTTCAAACACGTTCAACTCAAATATGGTCTCGCCATTTTTATCCTCAAATCTCAATATGCGCCTCTTTACGCCGTCGTCCACGAAATGATGCCAGTTATCTTTTGCCGTATCCAAATCCAATATTTCGCTTTTAAAGAGCTTGTCAAAAAGAGTATCTATCTCGCTTTTGCCGGATACGTCGTAAGATTCAACCTTGCCAGGATCGTCAGACGATTTTTTCGAAATGGAGACGCGGTCAAAATTTTCAATGTGAAGCCTGTCTTCATATACGTCCTTGCCCGTCTTAACGTATATCCCGTTAAGGCAGATAAAATAACGCAATTCGTAGTATGTATCTTTGCCTAAAGTGGTGTTTTCAAAATACATGCATACAATGTCCTTCTCGTCATATCCATCGACTTTATACAAGACGGCCTCGCCTGTGGCTTGCGCAAGCATGTCCTCGCCATCGGCCCAATAAATGCCGCCATTTCCATATACCTTGCCGATTTCTTCATAGTCTGACATGTCGATTGGATTCTCATACTGTCTAATGCTGGCGCTTTCGTACATTCTCTCGTCATGCCAAAGCTCGCTGCCGCTGTACTGTTGCATGGGGTCTACTTCAAGGGAAACGTCCTCCTTGTATATTGATGGTAAGTATATCCCATCTTCCTCTGCCGAATCCTGTGAGGGTTCGTCCGTCTCAACGGCCGCGCTGCTTAAGTCGGTTTTTGACTCTTTAGAACCCCCGTCCGATTTGCCGCAGCTTGCAAGCGCCGCGGCGGCCGCAAGTAGGGCAATTAGAGATTTTATATATTTATTCATCGCTTTTCACCTTTCAACATACTTACAAACTTTTCGCCATCCGCAGCATCATAGACGCTATTTTTTGACGATAACATGTATATATTGGAATCTTTGCTGTCAGTATTTAAGAGGACGACGTATTCTTCGTCAGCTTTGACCGTTTTTTTGAAGAAAGGAATTATTATTCGGCTGTCCCCGTCCATATGGATCTTTCCTTTTAAATCCTGCAAAACGTCACATGAGTACACATCCACCACATCAGTGGAATGGTATAATTCCTTAAGACGTACCTTGACAATATAATCCGACTTTTCAGCTATTTCCTTTAAATCACTGCTTTTAATGTAATCTAGGCTCAAATTTCTTCCATCGCCGCTTTCGTTGTTAAATTCATACGAATTTATGTACGAAACAGGATCGCCAACGCCTTTTATCTCATTTGACAAAACAGTGCTGACGCCGTCATTCGAAATCGGTATATATGCATCTGAGATTATGACGTAACGCTTTTCATATACATTTTCAATGCACTGCAGAATAAAGACATAGCTTTCGCCTATTTCATACTCTGTGCTTGTTCTTCCTTCGCCTTGAACGTTATTGTATTCGTAGGTATACTCGAAAAAGTAGTTGCGCACATCGACAGAATCACCTACATTTCCTTTTTTTACAGAAGAAACCTGGACGTCATATTCATCATAATCCGGATGTGACGAAATATTTTTGATCTCGCCAGTCAATATGACGTCCGCACTTTCCAATATATCGTCAAAACTGCTATATTCCATAGCCGTCTGGTGATATACCTTGTCTGATTCCTTTTCATAACGGATATTGTTCTTAACATTTGCACACAAAAAACCCGCAAAAATGCTCAACACAACAATGCATGCTGCCAGTTTTTTCTTTATAGAAACGTCACCTCATTTCGTTATAGACTTGTATAAGCTGATTCTTATCCCTTGACGTAAGAGTTGTTATATCCTCTTCGTATGTGTACATTACATCTTTCGAATTGCTGGAGTGGCCATACCAGCCCAACGCGTGGCCGTACTCGTGCAATACGACGTGCGCTGGATAGTTGCTCGCCTTGCACGCCGAAGCCATCACGGAGGACAGCCTTTTTACAGTGTATATGGACCCCTCATTCGATGCCGTCGTAGATGAACTCCATACGGTATCCCCAACATTTTTACTTGTATATGTGAAGCCAATCGCATTCAGTTCAGCTTTTGTCCCACTATAAAATTTTATTTGCGCAGATGAGGGAGTTGTCGTGATCGATGAGGATATCCCAGCATTTTTCCATTTGTTAACGGCACTGTTCAAATATGACGAGATTTCCATGCTACTGTTTAGATTAGTTAAAAAAACATGCGGATCGCTACTCCAAAATCCAACTGTAGTTTGATCGGAATACCAATTTGGAAAGACTATGGCCGCGGCCCTGTCTGCAAGGCAGAATGACAACGAAAACGATGCGGCAAACAGCAACAACATTTTCGACATCGATCCAATGGTCTTCTTTTTTGCCTTTTTCATAAAAATCCCCCTTTTCTTCAAACGGCGAAAGTTCGAATAAACATACTGTCGGTATGACATTCGTACCTTTTTAAACCTTCATTGCAATGTCAATGTTCTTAAATTACAGTCATTATAATAAAAATTTTTTTATGTGTCAATACAGATGGTAAATTAAGAATCTATTTCTGTAAAGGCGTCAATGGTTGACAGCACCTTTTCTCTCTGTCTTTCGTTGCTTCTTTCTTGTCCGCTCAGCAGCCGATGAGAACATTTT
>CAZTVO010000001.1:33913-45592 GCA_964617075.1 uncultured Jutongia sp. | reverse complement strand
CGAGTTCCTCTTCCATCTCCGCATCCAGAGTTCCCTCCAGGATAATGGACATCATGTCCCGCATGACGGACTTGACATACGCGCCGTCCTTGATGCGGACATCGTTTTCTTTCATGTAGGCGCCCATCATTTCACGAAGTGCCGCTTTCTGTGGTGAATCTGACTGTCTCTGTCCCATAAAAATACCCCCATACTGGTAAGAATATCTTACATCAGTACGGAGGTTTACACAAACTTTGGGATACTCCCGCAAAGGAGCGTATTTCCAAGCGATGCGGCTCTGTTAAAGCATTGTACCTGTCGACGTTCGAGGCGGCAAAGAAATGGACGATGCCGATTCGGGACTGGGGCCTGCTCAGAAACCTTCAACTTTAATTTTTTAACATGCGTTCCCGAATACCTTTTTGCCTTTTCTTATCTTGTATGGCCTTATATGAACGCCATATCTTATATATTTACTTGAAAGTTTAAGCTTATAGCTGCATCTGTTTTTGTCTTTTATGTTTTTTATTACAGCTATCTTTCCATCCTTTATCGCAAAAAATTGATAGCCCGCAGCTTTTTTTACCTTGCTCCAGGAATATTTTACATATGAACTTTTGTATTCTTCATTTAACTTGGATATCTTAAAAGTGACCTTTCCAAGTTTCTTAAATTTATAGCCATACTTCTTTGCAAAACCGCCCGACGAAAAATCAGCCGCTCCGGTTCCCTTATATCCATATATTTTGGCGCCTCGCGGCAAAACGGCGTCAAACGACGATATTGTCCTCGGAAGCTTTACCTCCTTTAAGACAGCTCCATCATAAAACTGAAAAAAACCTTCTATGGCGCCTTCTTTTACTTCAATGCTCTCCAAAGACGTGCAGTCCCTAAATACAAGCTCGAATAAAGGAACGGTACCTGGAATCGTGATTCTTTTTAGACGGCTCGCGCCCGCAAACGCACCGGAATCGATAACATTTACCGAGGACGGCAGCGAAAAATTCCCGGATTTTTTAGCCGGATACGCATACATCGTTTTCCCTTTTTTGTCGTAAAGCACTCCCTGTTTCGCGCTAAAATAAGGATTTTTTTCATCAACCTCAAACTTTTTTAGATTTATGGCAGGAGACTGTTTGGATATTCCCTTTTTTAGAGGCAGTCCGTCGTCCGCGCCCCGCCATGGACCGTCCCCGATGTCGCTGTCAAAGTAATCGAAATCCTCCGCCTTGTGCATAAAAATGTCGGCGTTTTTAACCTTTTTAGGCATTTTATATGTTTCCTTTTTTGATGGAAACAAGACAATTTTTGTATACTTCCTGTTATATATTACCCCGTCTTTTTCCGCGTAAAATCCACTTGTGCCGGATATTTTAATCTGCCCGTATTCGTTTGTGTCGTTGTAGAACTTATTTTCAAATTTAACAACATCCGCCTTCAATTCAAGCGACTTTTTTCCAAGTGGAATAATATATAAATGCTTAAAATCTTTTGAATACAGCGCATCGTCGTAAACGGCAAACCTTTCGCTGCCGTCCGCCAGATCTATTTTTTTTAGTTTTGAAAGCCCGGTCAGATCCCGCTGCATTTTCACTGAATTGCTTTTATAGCCGAAATATTTTTCGTCAACCGCTCCAGATAAAACAAGCTCTTCAAGATTTCTGCATCCGGACAGAAGCCCAATACTGAAATTTGAAACATTTCTGCCAAGGGTAAACTTTGTCATCTCACATCCCAGACCAAGCCGCGGCATCTTTTTTACATCATCCGGCATATTATACTCGCCGCGCCTGTAGTATGGAAAAAACAAAAGCTCTTCCCCATTTTTAGAATATATGGCGCCGTCGCCGCCCGAATAATTTTCATTTTCATCGTCGACTTCAAAATAAACCCCGCCCTCCACAAAGGCCATGTCGCTAATATAGTCTACCGTTTTGGGAATATTTATTTTTAGTGCTTTGCACCCCGCAAAAGCTTGGGATTCGATAGATTTTAGGCCGTCAGGCAAAACCACATCCTCAATCTTTGTGTTGCCCGCAAACGCCGCCTCCGCTATTTCACTCACACCCTGCGGGACTATAAAACGGGCGTCTTTTCTATCTTCCGGGTAACTTATCAGTCTTGTCATGTCGGATGAATATGTTACGCCGTCAACCACCGACACGTCTTCGGACGCGCCATCATTTTCATTTGACGAGGCATTTTTTGTATTTTCGCATATGGCGCCAAACCCCATTAAAATAACAGCCGCGGCCAGCGCTATCCGAAATTTTTTTAAGTTCATCTTAAAAATCCCCCCATCTTGCAGTTAAAACTTTTCCACATAAATCGTTTACGCTCAGTTTCCGAGCGCGACCCTGCACGTCTTTTTATAGCATCCGACGCCATATTTTAATACGTTTTTGACCCTCGTGTATTTAAAGGCGTCCATGTAGCGCCTCTCGTCGATCTGCTCGATCGCATCAAGACACGCTCTTTCCAAATCTTTGTTCTGCGCGTATTTCATCTCGATGACGATGCCGGTCTCACCGTCTTCGGATTTTACCAAAATGTCCGCGAACCCGCCTCCCGCCTCGCGGTTTGAGACGACTTCCATGCGGCCGTTCGCCATAAGTACCCCAAGCATTGCGCCGTGGTAGAAGCTTTCCTTCCTCTCATCCGGCGCGGCGCTGTCGCGGATGCTGATGGATTTTTCCAGATACTGCGCGAAAATATTCTCCACCGTGTCCGCGTCTCCACCTTGCAGCGCGGCGCAAAAGGCGCCTAACGCATCCGTATCCGCCCTGACGCCCTCTTTGAAGTACTCCCTAATCTGCTTGACGAATACGTCTCTGACTTCCAGATTTGGGATTTTTAGTTTGAACTCTCCGCCCTCCGTCCCGCCCTGCTGCGTCAGATAACCTGTCATAAAAAGCAGGCTCCACAGATTGTCAATGCTGTTATAAATCTCTGAGTAGGTAAGGTCTTCCCGTATATCCTTCTTTATAGCCTCGCCCGCCACCAGCGCCTCAATCTCGTCCCTTGTCTTATTATCCGCCATAGAGACGAAACGCTTTATAACGTCGTTGCCGCTGGTGTTGATCCAGTAGTCTTTTGGCTTTGCATCAGGATCGTCAAGGAGCGCGTCGCAATAATTCAATACGTCCCAAGGGCAATAGACCTCGTCTCTGCCAAATCGGTAGCCGTCATACCATCTTTTTGCCGCAATATAGCTGTCGGAGCAGCCATAATATGACAAAAGATCCTTTACTTCATTATCCGTAAATCCGAAGTATTTGCTAAAACGCGCGTCTGATATTGAGCGGACCTTTAAGTTGTTCATCCCCGTAAAGATGCTTTCCTTTGAGACGCGCAGGCATCCGGTCAAAACCGCGAACTCGAGGCTGTCGTTTGTCTTGAGCGCGGCTCCGAGCAGGGAGCGCATCAGGGAGACCATTTTGTCGTAGTAATTGTTTGCGTGGGCTTTCGCAAGGACAACATCGTACTCGTCTATGAGCAGGACTGCCTTCACGCCGTAGTGCTTCTTTAACAGGCCGCAGAGCAGTTTCAGACTTCCAGTGAGAGTGTTTTTTCGCATATCGTCGTCAAAAAGCTTTTTGTATCTTTCTTTGTCGGCCATACTTAAATTTTTGCTGTCGGCAAGAAAGTCAAATCGGGCGGCCAGATCCACGACAAGATCGGCCATAACACAGTAGGCTTCCTTATAGTCGTCGCCTTCGATATCCTTTAGCGATATGAAAACGACGGGATATTTTCCCATGTATTTCTCACAAAGCTCTTTTTCCTTTGAAATTTCAAGCCCTTCAAAAATCGATTTGTCTCCGTCCAGCGAGAAAAAGCGCGCCAGCATGCTCATGTTTAGGGACTTGCCAAATCGGCGCGGACGGGTAAACAAGGTGACTTTTGCCTTGCTTTTAAGCATGTCCCGAATCATCCCAGTTTTATCGACATAATAAAAATCCTGCGTTCTAATTTCTTCAAAATCCTCAATCCCTATCGGGAGCATCTTTTTTTCTTCCATACCGCTGGCCTTCCTGCACGGTTATAATCATGTTTCACACAAACCGCCGTCATCATCATACTCCATAACCGGCCGCGGCGGCAAGTAATTTTAGATATTTGACGCCCTTATGGCAGCGGGTCATAAAAGACCTATTCCACTAAAAAAGCGCCGTTCCCCAAGAACGGCGCCCAAAAATTTCATGGCCAAATTTTAAATTATCTCTATTTCATTTTTCGTCACGTTTTTTTCGTTGTCTATTTCAAATGCCCTAAGTACGGGATTGACCTTATCCTCAAGCGAAAGGATGAGGTATTCCATCGACGTGTCGTACGCGAGCCGCTTGTCCTCCTCGGAAGGCCTTGACGGCGACTCCGGATGCGAGTGGAAATTTCCAATAAGCGTCAGCCCGTTTGCCCTTGCGTCTTTAACCGCGGCCAGCTGCTCCTTTGGATCCATTGAAAAATGTTCCGGGCTTTCGTCTACGTTGGACAGCAGATATATCTTCTCCACTATCTTTTCCCCGCCGTCCGTCCTTCCCGCCAAAAGGCCGCACGACTCGTTTGGCAGCCCGTCCACGCAATGTTTTAACATTTTATCGTAATCGCTTTTCTTCAATTTTAGAGACATGCCCTTGTCCTCCGCTCAAAAATCGCCTAATCATCTATTCCATGTCGCACTCGGCCTGCTCGTAGTCTATCAGCTCGGTTATGGTCGGATGCTTGCCGCATATGGCGCAGCCGTCGTCCTTAGGAAGCTTTATCGTCCTAAAATTCATTTTTAGCGCGTCGAACGTAAGAAGCCTGCCTACAAGCAGATCGCCCTTTCCTATTATGTACTTTACAGCCTCCATGGCCTGGAGACTTCCTATCACGCCTCCCATGGCTCCTATTACGCCCGCCTGTCTGCAGGTCGGCACCGCGTCCTTTGGAGGCGGATTTTTGAATACGCATCTATAGCATGGGCCTTGTCCGGGCACGTACGTCATCAGCTGGCCCTGGAAGCGTATTATGCCCGCGTGTGAAAACGGCTTTCTAGCCATTACACAGGCATCGTTTATTAGAAATTTAGCCGGAAAATTGTCGGTGCCGTCAAGTATGAAGTCGTAATCCTTTATCAGATCCATGATGTTTTTGGAATTTACAAACGTCCTGTATGTATTTACGGTCACGTCAGGATTTATCGCCCTCATGGATTCCTCGGCCGATTTGACCTTCGCCTTGCCCAAATCGGACGTGGCGTGTATTATCTGCCTTTGAAGATTCGACAAGTCCACCTCGTCGGCGTCGGCTATGCCGATTGTTCCCACGCCCGCCGCCGCAAGATACAGGGCCGCGGGCGATCCAAGCCCGCCCGCGCCTATGATTAAAACCTTAGCGCCAAGGAGCTTTTTCTGGCCTTTTGCGCCGACTTCCTGCAGTATAATGTGGCGCGAATATCTTTCAAGCTGCTCATTTGAAAATGCCATTACCTAGCTCCCCCTCCCATGAAATACAAAAACTCCACGGCGTCGCCGTCTTTTAAAACGGTACTTGAAAAATCGTCCCTGTCTACGAACTCGTCGTTAAGGGTGACCGTAACGTACTCCGCGTTTTCTACCTTTTCTGCCTCAATAAGCTCCGCGACGGTAATGCCCTCGCCGTATTCCTTTTTATTGCCCGCAATCGCAAGTGTCATGGATTTTCCCCTCTTTCTTTGCCAATTAGGCGAACGCGCTACTCAAAGAGCGCCTCTATCTCTTCCCTGTCCTTCGCGCCGCTAAGCCTCGCCGCCTCTTTGCCATCTTTAAAAAATATAAGCGTAGGCGCGGACATCACCTCGTATTTTTCCGCCACGCCGCCGTCAAAATTTACATTTACCTTGCAAAATTTTACCCTGTCGCCGTACTCGTCCTCCAAGTCGCCAAGCGTGCCCGCCATCATTTTGCACGGAACGCACGTGTCGGAATAAAAATCAACAAGCACGGGCATGTCTGAATTTAACACTACATCGTCAAACTTTTCCTCATTTACCCTAAGCGCCATGCGCCGCCTCCTTCTGTCACTCCCCGACTTTTTTTACTATGAGGGTGAACGTGCCGTCTTCGTTGTCAATTAGCTTAAGCACCTCGTGCCCCTCTTCCTTTAAACTCCGTGGCACGTTCTGCACCGGCTCCCCCTTGTTCATGCGGACGGCTAAAATCTGCCCCTCGTCAAGTTCTTCAATAGCCACCTTCGCCTTAACGAACGTCACGGGGCACGTCACGTCGGTAATGTCTATCTCATCGTCATAATCATATTCCTCAGCCATTGTACGCCTCCTCCAATACCTTTGTAAATTCGTCCCAACCGACCCTGTCTATGGTAAATCTAAACCTTTCGCCGGCCTTTCCATGCTTCTCAAAAAAGCCTATCGCGGCGTCGGCGACTCTAAAAAGCTGCTCCTCGTCCTTTATAAGGGGAAGAAGGCTCTTTCCCTTGGATATCGTGTTGCCAAAAGTTCCGCCAAACGAAAGTATGTACGCGGGCTTTTCGTCCCACGCGTCCGTCGGGCACGACTTCGCGCATCTGCCGCAGTAATTGCATTTATCATAGTCTACGCAAACTTTCCCGTCGTCTATGGATATTGCCCCTTCCCTGCATACTTCCTTGCACAGGCCGCAGTTTATGCACTTTTCTTCCGCCCACTTTACGTCCAGCGCCCCTTTTACTCCAACATCGTTTTCCTCCGCCTTTAGGCAGTTGTTTTGACAGCCCGTAACGCCGAACTTAAACTTGTGCGGCAGCTCACGTCCAAAATACCTGGCGTCAAGCTCTTTAGCAATGTGGGACGTATCTATATTGCCGCTTGGGCATATACGGCTGCCCTGGCACGCCGTGACGGTGCGCACCCTCGGCCCGCAGACGCCCGGCCTCACTCCGCCTTTCTCAAGCTCCTCCTTGACCTCGTCTATGTCGTCAAGCTTAATGAAGGGTATCTCCACTCCCTGTCTTGACGTCAGATGAACGTACCCCTCGCCATACTTTTCTGCAACCTGCGCTATCTTCTTTAAATTTTGGGCAGTAAGCGCGCCGCCCGTCACCTGCAGCCTTAAAGAAAAATTGTTTTTCTGCTTTTGGCGCATAAATCCGCCTTTTTTTAAGGTTGCATAATCAACCGATTCTTTTACGCCGCCTTCCATATCCTCCACTCTTTCCCCGTCCGACCAAGGCGGACGGCCTTTAAAGCAAGCCGACTAAATTCGCGCGCTCTCAATGGCGCCGGAAAAATCGCTAATCAAATCCCCAACATCTTCTATGCCGACGCACACCCTCACAAGGTCGTCATACGCGCCGGAAATCCGCCTCTCCTCGTCGCTTAGATGAAGCGCTATGGTAGACGCGGGATGTATCACCAGCGTTTTCGTGTCGCCGACATTTGACGCTATATACGGTATCTTTAGGGAATCTATTATGGCAAACGCCCTTTCCTTGCTTCCCGCCCTAAAGGTAAGCACCGCGCCAAAGCCGCCGTCCATCTGCTCTTCTGCAAGTCCGCGGTACGGACTTTTTTTTAGGCCCGGATAATTTACGTCAACGTCCGCGTTTTCATCAAGATATTTAGAAAGTTCCAGCGCGTTGGCGCACTGCCTCTCCATCCTAAGCCCGAGCGTCTCAAGCCCTATAATGTTTAAAAAGGCGTTTTGCGGAGAGAGACACGCTCCCATATTTTGAAATGTATCGTTCCTAAGTTTGACAATATAGGCAAAGCTTCCATATTTCTTAAAATCCGCCATCACGGGAAACTTTTTCTCGTCCCACTTAAACTTGCCGCCGTACGTGATAACCCCGCTTATGGAATTGCTGCTGCCGTTTATATATTTAGAAGACGAGTTGACCACTATGTCAGCTCCCAAATCAAGCGGCCTTACCAAATAAAACGTAGCTATCGTATTGTCCACCACTAACGGAACGCCCGCCCTATGCGCCACGTCGGCGACGCCCCTTATGTCGGTCACGTCCAGCTTTGGGTTGCCTATCGTCTCCGCAAAAACCGCCCGGGTATTTTTTGTAATCAGCTCTTCAAACGCCTCCGGCCTGTTGTCGGCCACGTACTTTACGGAAATGCCAAGCTTTTCAAAATCATGGAACAGCTCCACCGTGCCGCCGTAGAGGCCCGCCGCGGACACTATTTCGTCGCCCGCGCACAAAAAGTTTAAAAAAGCGTTCGACAGAGCCGCCATCCCGGAAGAACACGCCACGCTCGCGGCGCCGTTTTCAAGCTTTGTTATCTTTTTTTCAAATACGTCTACGGTAGGATTGCCTATCCTGCTGTACGCAAACCCCATCGCCCTGTGCTCGAAAATCTTTTCGGCGTCCTCGGCGCTCTCGTGGCGAAAGGCGCTCGTCTGGTATATTGGAGACAGCGTTGCGCCGTATGGGAGCATATCGTCGACTCCATGCAAAAGATTCGTATTAAACCCCCACTCGGCCATCTGCCGCGCCCCCTTTTTTTCAATACTTGACTGTGGTAAACACATAATAACCACATAAACATACTTTGTCAATATGTTAATATGTTTTTATGCGCGCACACGCCTGCACGCGCAAAACCGCCTTCGGCTTGTCAAATGACGTAATTTACGGCATCGGCATTCTGGTTTGTCAAATCTTCTATCGTTATTCCTTCGAAATACTCCTCCGCCAGTTTTTGAAATCCCTCCCACATTTTTAGCGTCTTGCACTCCGCCGCCCTTTCGCACCTGTTCGGTTTTTTTTCCAGACACGCAACCGGCGCAAAAGATCCTTCCGTTATCTTCAAAATCTCGCCAACCGTATACTCTTCCGGCCGCCTCGCGAGCTTATATCCGCCGCCTTTGCCGCGCAGCGATATAAGATAGTCGTTTTTGCTAAGGACGGATACTATCGACTCAAGATATTTTTCCGAAATCCCCTGCCTTGCGGCGATATCCATAAGCGGTATAAATTCTCCGTTGTCATGCTCCGACAAATCTATCATGACGCGAACCGCGTAACGCCCTTTAGTAGATATTTTCATACCAGTCCTCCCCCTCCGCAGCCGGTACGGCGAATATATTCATATATTACCACAATGTTTATATGTTTTTCAAGAAATGAAAATATCTATGTATTTAGCAAAAACTCGCAAAGTCCCATCTCCTCTTTATCGTCGCGGCTGTTTATAAACGTCACCCGACCTCCCGAAATATGAGGCGTCCCGTCTTTTAACAGTCCCGCCTCATAAAGCCTCCTCTTCATTTCCTTCGCTGTGCCCTCGCCGCCGTCAAATATGACGGCGGCAGCTCCCGCGGCGTCGCGTATCGCCTCTTTCAAAAAGTGGTAATGGGTACATCCCAAAACTATCGAATCTATTACGTCGCCTTTAACGGTCAAAAAAAGCTCCTCAAGGTAGCCATGCAGCTCTTTTCCCTCAAGCACGCCCTTTTCGACAAACTCCATAAGGCCGGGGCACGGAAGCGGCACTATCTTTGCCATATCCTCATAGCGCGCCATGAGGCTGCGAAACTTTTCCTGGCGCAGCGTCATCGGAGTCGCCATCACCACCACGCGGGAACCCGGCTTATAGAGCACGGCGGGCTTTATCGCCGGCTCAATGCCTACAAGCGGCACGTTCGGGTACATTTTCCTAAGCGTCTTAACCGCCGCGCTCGTGGCCGTGTTGCAGGCGACGACTATGGACTTTGCCCCTTTTTCCAAAAGCGCGGAAACGTTTTTTATGGTAAGACTTTTTATCTCCTCGACGGGCTTTACGCCATACGGGGCGTTCGCGGAATCGCCCAGATATATGTAGTCCTCGCCTGGCATCTGCTTTATAAGCTCCTTTAATACGCTTATGCCGCCTACGCCCGAATCAAACACTCCTATAGGCATTTCCTCTTTTTTCACGCCTAGCTTTCCTTTCCATCCCGCCCGCGCCTTTAATCAATCTTTGTCGATGATTTCCCTGTAAAATCCCGAATAATCCTTTCGGCCTTCCTTCATAGCCGCTATGGCGGCCCTCGGGTGCTGGTTCAAATGTCCGGTAAGGAGGTATGGAATGTCAAATCCCCATTCGACGCCCTGTTCCTTTAACGGAACAATGTCGTTTTCTATAAACTTAATGACCGGAAAAAGCTTGTATTTCGGATTTTTAAGAAATCCAAGCAAAAGCTCCATGGCGCAGTTGCCCGCGCCGCGCCCAAGACCGCTCATCGTCGCGTCAAGATACGACGCCCCCTGCGAGCACGACTCTATCGTATTGGCAAAGGCAAGCTGCTGGTTGTTGTGGGCGTGCATGCCTATGTACTTGCCGTATTTTTCGCCTACCTCCATATACTGCTCTGTAATCTTTCTTATCTGCTCCGGGAAAATCGAGCCGTAGCTGTCGACTATGTATATGCCGTCCGCGGGGCTTTTGCCAATCATTTCCAAAGCCTCGGCTATGTCGGATTCCTTCGCGTTCGATATCGCCATAATATTGCAAGTGGTCTCGTATCCTTTTTTATGCACGTCCTCTATCATGTCTATGGCCGCCGGCATGGTATTTACGTATGTGGCCACGCGAACCATGTCGACCGGACTTTCGCTCCTGTCGCGTATGTCCTCCTTATAGCTGCAGCGTCCCACGTCCGCCATAATGGAAATCTTAAGCTCCGTGTCGTTTTCTCCAACTATTTCGCGTATGTCGTCGTCAGACGAAAATTTCCATTTGCCAAATTTGTCGACGTCAAACATTTCCTTGTCCGCGCGGTACCCAAACTCCATATAGTCGACTCCGGCCTTTACGTTTGCCTTATATAAATCCCTGACAAAATCATCGGAAAAATAAAAATCGTTTACAAGTCCGCCATCCCTTATAGTTGCGTCCAACACCTTAATATCGGGGCGAAACGTCAATAAATCACCTTTTTGTGCCACTTTCAAGCTCCTCCCGCTTCTTTGCGTCCGTGCCAATACGGCGAGAAAAAAGAGCCCCTCGACGGCCCTTTTTTCAAATTTGTAAAATCATAAAACCCAAAATGCCGGTTCCTGAATTTTGAGTCCTAGCATGAAGCCAGGTGGGCAACCGCATCCACAAATCTGCCTTCCACCGTACTGCTAAAGGAGGCTTGACATCATTGCGAAAATGTAGGAATCCCTTTTAAACGTTGTAGGTTCAAAATATCAGGAGTTGTCGAGCACCCCAGGCCTAGCGCGTCCGCCTTTGGCGGGCGCGCGCCGATTCCCTTCCATATGTACCATTATATACATTTTTCGATTGAAATACAACCGCAAATGCCCCGTTATCGTCAAAAATTTCGCCGCCTTTTCCTCACGCGGCGCCGCTTATTCGTAGTCCTCCATAGAAGTGCACTCGTCGAAAGCGAAAAAAAACGTCGTGCCACGGCCAAGCTCGCTTTTTACCTTGATGTCGCCCCCATGGCGCAGGGCTATCTGCTTCGCTATCATAAGCCCAAGCCCGGTGCCTTTTTCATTTTGTTTAAGCTTCGACTTGTAAAACTTTTCGAATATGAAAGGCAGATCCTCGTCCGATATGCCGGCTCCCTCATCGGCAACGCTTATTTTAAGCTTTCCGTCTTCTCTGGCCATCTTTATCGTTATCCTGCCGCCGTCCTCGGAAAACTTTATGGCATTGTCGACTATTATAAGAAACATCTGGCGCAGCCTGACGTAGTCGCCAAGCATCATGCATGGATCGTCCTCCGGCATCTCTTCCAC
>CAZTVO010000001.1:14127-33903 GCA_964617075.1 uncultured Jutongia sp. | reverse complement strand
ATTCCTTTTTCACGTCCCATCTGCGCGGCGCTTTTCGATACGTCGAAAAAGATCTGCCTAAGGCTTACTGGCTCTTTTTCTATTTCAAAATCCGGATTTTGCATCTTTGAGAGGGTAAACAAGTCCCCTACAAGCCTCTCCATGCCGCGGCACTCCGAAATCATGCGCCCGTACATATCCTTGACAGCCGCCTGATCCGTGATGACTCCGTCGCTTAACGTTTCGGCGTATCCGCGCATCACCGTAATTGGCGTCCTAAGCTCATGAGACACGTTCGCAAAAAAATCCATCCTCGCCCGCTCCAGCCCGTCCCGCTCCTCTTTGGCTTCTTTTAGCCTGTCCGCGAGCTCGTCAAGCATGGCGTCTATCCTCCCTAGCTGCGTATTGGGCCTTTGAGGGCCGCTCCTTGAATAATCTCCGTCGGAAATCCTTTTTATGTTGGCGCTGATTTTGCCAATGGGTTTTGAAATGTGGTTTGAAAAGACAAACGCGACCACGTAGGATATCAAAAAGGACATTATGAGGCTTATCACTATAAGATATCTTCCCTCGCGAATGCCCATTGTCTGCCTGTCTATCATGGAGATCATCATTACCGCGCCGCTTATCTCGCCAGTCGCCTTTCTTCGTATCGGAAGCGCCACCCTTAAAATGGCCATTCCGTACACGTCGTCATAGCTTGAATTATATCCCGTCCCGCCATCGTACGCGGCGGACAAAACCTCGTTCATCTCTCCCGTAAGCGTGACGCCGTCCGCGTCCGAGCTTGTATTGGTGTACTCCTCGCCAAGCGGATTCTTCGCGTTTTCGTTGCTTATGATCCAGACGTCTGTATTTTCCGCTCCCTCCATCTCGTCTATATACGATATATATCTTTGAAACTGCCCGACTCTGCCTTTTTTTTCAAAGCCGGAAACTTTTGCCGATATGGCCTCCCCTTGCCTTTCAAGAAGCGACGTATACGAGCTTAAGTAGTTGTGCCTGTACATCCTTATGAAAATAAGTCCCGTCAAAAGGCTTATAAGCAGGAGAACAAGCGTATACGAAAGATAGATCTTTACCGCGATGTCGTTATTCCTTATCTTAAAAAACAGTCTCTTTGGAAACGACAAAACCTTGGAAAATATCGCTTTAAGAGACGTCATGCCGCTCCCCCCCTTGCTTTTAATTTGAAGCACGCGCCCGCCGCGGCCGCGGCAAAAGCAAAACGGCGGCTAGTCGTTTACCTCAAATTTATATCCGACCCCCCATATAGTCTTTATGCTCCAGTCCGGATGATCAATTTTATCTATCTTTGCCCTAAGCCGCTTGATGTGCGAATCGACCGTGCGCGAATCGCCATAGTAGTCGTAGCCCCACAGGCTGTCTAAAAGGTTGTCCCTTGTAAATACCTTGTTTGGGTTGCTCGCGAGCGTCCACATTGTTTCAATCTCCTTTTTTGTAAGAGGTATCTTCTGCCCGCCTATCGAGAATGAATATTCCTCCAGATTGACCGTCATGCTCCCAACCCTAAGAACCGTATCGGAATTTTCCGACACGTCTTCCTTTACAAAACGGCGCAGGACCGCCCTTAGCCTTGCCATAACCTCGCTCGGGCTGAACGGCTTAACTATATAATCGTCCGCTCCTATGTCCAGCCCCATTATTTTTTCATAATCCTCTCCCCTGGCAGTTATCAATATGATTGGAACGCTTGATTTTTTTCTTATGTCCCTGCACACGTCGTATCCGTCTATCTCGGGCATCATCACGTCAAGCAGGATGGCGGCCGGCTGATATTTGTCGAACATATCCTCCGCCGCCCTGCCGTCCCTTGCCACAATCGGCTCATAACCCTCTTTTTTGACGTACATTGAGAGAATGTCGGTAATGTCGGGATTGTCATCCGCTATTAAAATATATTGCATGCGCGCCTCATTTCTGCATGAATCATGCACTTATAAACTCTAAAAATGGACAAAGCTCCTGCCGCGATGTCCTTAAACCTGCTTCCGCAAAGAAATTATCATGAAAATGCGAAATAAATATGGCAGAAATGTATTTTCGATGACACTATTCTGACATTTATATTTACTAACGTCTGTATTGTAAACTTTCACGCCGCGGCGGATGGTGCCGCGAAAAAACTATTATGGCGTAAATCTTTTAGACGCGCCTGAAACAGCAAGGGGGCAAAACTTATGCGCAAAGCATTACGCCTGTGCGCGGCGGCCGCGGTCTTAGCGGCTCTGCTCATTTCGGACGCGGGCGCCTGCGCGGCATACAGGACGCCGCTTGAGGTACGCGCCGCATACGGCGACGCTTCGCAGGATTCCGGCTCGGCACCATACATAAAAAAGGAACGCACCTCCGTCCTTGTCGGCGCAAGCGGCGCGTTCGCGGTATATAGGGCTCCGCAGGACTGCGAGATAACATACCAAAGTTCGGATGAGTCTATACTTTCCGTAAAAAAAGGAGAGCGCGAAAATATCTGCGAGTATACGGGAGTAAGTCCTGGGAAAGCCACCGTTTCCGTAAAGATAGCCGAGCCTGTTTTTCTCTTTATAAGCAATACCGTCACTTTGAAGATGACTGTCGACGTCACTCCTAAAGCGGCGAGCATAAAGTTTAAAAAAGACGAGTATCAGATTAAGGCCGGCAAGAACAAAAAGCTTAAATACACGCTGCGCCCAAGCATTACGGACGAAATTCCCTATTTTCATTCTTCCAACGAAGAGGTCGCGAACGTAACGCCGAAAGGCAAGCTAATCGCGAAATCAAAAGGCGTCGCCTACATCACGGCATCCATATCAAATGGCTGTTTTGACAGATGCAGGGTTGTCGTGAAGTAGAAAAGGCGTATTTAATCAAAAAGGCGCCGCCATGGCAAACCGAAATGGTTTTCCGTGGCGGCGCCTTTTTTTGTACGCGCGGCGTCCAAATATATCGACGACGTTCGCGACGTCCTATTCCTTTACGCCTCCAAGCGTAACTCCCGCTATGATAAACTTTGAAAGGAAGAGGTATACTATTATGATCGGCACAATCGCGATCAAAATAAGCATATATACCTTGCCCATGTCAAATTTCAAAAAGTCCGCGCTTCTTAGCGTCGCAATCATAATAGGCAGCGTCTGCCTCTTCTTCGTCTCCAGGATGAGGCCTGGGATAAAGAAATTGTTCCATGCGGTTACAAACGAAAAGATTGCCTGAACCGCTATGGCCGGCTTCATTATCGGAAGAACCACGCGGTTGAACGTCCTAAACTCCCCTGAACCGTCAATCCTCGCTGCTTCTACAAGCTCCATCGACAGCGACGACTGCATGTAGCTGTACATGAAGTAGAATACCGCGGGCGCGGCTATAGACGGCAAAATCAGCGGTATCAGCGTGTCGTTTAGGTGCATGCTTGTCATCAGGCGCAGAAATCCCAAAGCGCCTACCTGCGTAGGCATGACGAGTATCAGCATAATGAATACAAACGCCGGCTTTTTAAGCTTAAAATCGTACGCGTATATGACATACGCCGTCATCGCTGAAAAATACGTGCTTAAAATCGCGCATCCGGCGGAAACTATAAGGCTGTTTATAACGCCGTTTACGATCGGTATGTTCGCGTCATGGAGCACATTATTTAAATTTTTGAAAAAACTCGTGCCCGGCAGGAATGAAAATCCCTTTTGAAGCTCGACATGCGACCTCGTTGAGTCAATTATAAGCACATAGAAAAAGAACAGGCATAAAAATGACAGAATCACCAAAGTAAGATATATAAATACCATTGATATCTTTTTAGTCTTTTTTGATTTCATTATCTACTCGCCTCCTTCTTTGCCGCTCTCTTAGCCTTCTTTTGGCTTTTCTTCATTCCATACGGATCGTCCGCGTTCATCACCTTAAAGACTATGAAGCACAAAATCGCGCTCAAAATAAACAGATATACCGACAGCGCGCCGGCCATGCCATAGTTCTTGCTTGACAAATGGCTGTTCAAATACATTATAAGCGTCATCGACGTTCTGTCAGGAGTTCCCTGTCCCGCGGTGAGAATCTGCGGAACGTCGAACATCTGCAGGCCGCCTATCATGGAAGTGATGAGCGTATACGCAAGAATCGGCCTTATGAGAGGGAGCGTAATCTTAAAGAACGTCTGTATATTATTGCATCCGTCAATTTCCGCGGCCTCAAAAAGCGACGGATTGATGCCCATGATTGCCGCCATAAGCATAATCGCCGTATTGCCGAACCACATCAAAAAGTTCATGAAGCCTATAAGGCCCCTGGTGCCTCCGACCGTCGCCAAAAAACGTATCGGCTGGTCTATTATGCCGGCATTGATCAAAACCGAATTGACAGGGCCGCTGTCTGAAAACAGCGCGAAAAACAGCATGGCAAAAGCTGACGCCATTATCAAGTTCGGAAGATACATTACCACCTTGAAAAACTGCTTGCCCTTTATCTTTATCCTGTCGCTTGAAAACCATACCGCGAGGAGCAGGGAAACTATAATCTGAGGCACGAATCCGATTATCCACAATATGAACGTATTCAGCGCATATTTTGGCAGATCCGTCAAAAGAAGCTCCTTGTAGTTCTTAAGACCCGCGAAGGTGGGCCCTATTATTTTTAATCCCGCGCGGTAGTACTCATAAAAGCTGTTCTTTATCGTATCAAGCAACGGAATAAAAGAAAATATAAAGAATGCCGCAAAAAACGGGAATATGAAAATATAGCCCCATTTTGAATAGTTCACTCTTTTCCTTGCTTTTCCTTTACTCATAAAAAACCCTTTCCTTATGCGCAAAAGGGCGGCACAAAGGCCGCCCTCTGCATTAAATCAAAAAGCCAAATCGACTATTATGGCCATACGACCTCTGTTATATCAGGATATTTTTCTTTTATAGCCGTTTCGAAATTCGCCTTCGCACCCTCAAGGTCGACGTTTCCGTTGAAGTAGTCGTGGAAAGCCGTCTGGAAAAGTTCGTTGCAGCCCTGGTCGTAAATTGAAAGATAATCCATGGTGATATCAGGCGCGGTCTCGGAGAAGAGCGCTATGTGGTTCTGTCCTCCGAGGAATTTTGAAGAGAACTTAGGATCTCCGGCCACCTCTTCCATGCCGGAAATCGTGTTCGTGTAATCCTGTATCTTTTCGTCCGTGGTCATTTTAACCATAATGTCTTTGTCGCACGTAAGCTTAAGCATGATGTCCTTAATAAGATCCGCGTTGTCGGTTCCCTTGGCTGCCGCAAACCACGAACCGCCCCAGAAGTACTTCGCAGGTCCGTAGCATACCGCCCAGTCGCCGACGCCTTCGTCTCCCGCGTTGCCTACAAGCGTGAAGTTGATTCCCCATGTAGAATAGAAGAATCCAAATACCTTGGCATCCGCACCCTGGTCGTTATTCCACTGGTCGTCCCAAAGAACCGACTTGTTGTTGTACTTCTTGTCGGTAAAGTCCTTCGTCTGGTCAACCCACTCCATAAGTGCCGGATCAACCACGATTTTTGTTCCATCCGACCACGCGCTTGAAACGTTGTTTGAGAACGTCCTGTACGTATCGTCGTATCCGGATACCATCTTGTATCCTTTTGCCTTTGCCTTTTCAGCAACATCCGTGAACTTATCCCAGTCTGAAAGGGCCTCCTGAACCTTTTCAGGATCGTCCGTGCCAAGCACGTCCTTTGCTATCGAGCGCCTGTAGGCAAAAAGTCCTGGAGTAGCCTGCCATGACGTAGCCCTCTGAACACCGTTCTCATCGGAGCCCGCCGTCCTGGTATACGCGTACTGGTCGGCAAGATCGTCGTCGGTTATGCCAAGATCCGACAGCGGAACCGCAACGTCTGCCTCCGCGCTCGTGTACTTGCGTATGTAGTCGGCCTCCATCAAGAATATGTCGATCTTGTCGTCGGCCGCGGCACTTTCCTGATTGAGAAGCGCCTCGTCAAGCTTGTCCTGATAAAGGTTGTCCTTGTTGGCATTGATGGTCCACCTTACGGTAGTTCCGTCTTTAAGCGTCGTAGTCGACTTGTCGCTCGCCACGTCCTTAACCTCTGGGTAGAACTGGTTGAACCTTGACTGGAACTCGTCGTTCCAACACCAGATGTTTAAAACCTTGCCGCCTGACTCGAGCTCGCTCGTCTCGCCGCCGGCGGCCTCGCTGCTGCCGCTTGACGCCGTGCCGCTGCTTGACGATCCGCTCGTATCTCCTCCCGAGCCGCCGCATCCGGTCAAAAGCCCCGCAGTCACGGTAAGCGCAACCAGACTTGTAAGTACTTTTCTTTTCATTCTCTTTACCTCCTGTGCTTTTAGTTGTTGCTGCCACTTCACATATGTCCTGAGCGGCGGCCGCGTATGGCCAGGCGCCTGACGCTTCTTTGCCATCCATGCGCGGCCGCCGCCTATCTACTGGATTATAATATTTTAAATATTTAAAATATATAAAATCGGTTACAAAAATATCACATCTATGCTATAATAAAGGCATCACTTAAAAATAGGGGGGAGCCTAAGATGGCAATCGCTGACGAATGGATTCAAAAAGAGCTAAACTACGATGAAAATGAAATTGTGCACCGGAACCAGATGGAGGAATTCGCTTTTTACAGGGCGGTAAGCCAAGGCGACGTCGACTACGTCGGCAAAAACTGCGACATGCGCAGATTCTCCGACCAGGAAGGCGTCGGCATGCTTTCACGCGACCAGCTTACAAATCTTAAATACCACTTTGTCATTACCGCGGCGATGATAGCCAGATACTGCGCGGACGAGGGCATGGGAATGGAACAGGCGTACAGGCTAAGCGATTTTTACATATTAAAGCTTGACGGCGCCATATCCACCGAAGCGGTCGTGGCGCTGCACGACCAGATGGCGCTCGACTTCACCGAAAAAATGCGGCTGCTTAAAAAAAGCCTGCACGCGTCCAAGCCCATAGCCGACTGTGTTGAATACATCTACTCGCATATAAGGGAACGGATTACCGTCGACGCGCTCGCGAGCCACGTCGGCCTTTCCGCCAACTACCTGTCGCGCCTTTTCAAAAAAGAAATGGGCTCTTCAATATCTGACTTCATACGCGAAAAAAAGATTGAAAAAGCTAAAAACATCCTCAAGTACAGCGACTGCAACTCAATTGAAATCGCCAACTACCTGTCGTTTTCCTCGCAGAGCCATTTCATACAGCTTTTCAAAAAAAGCGTCGGCATGACACCAAAAAAATACCGTCAGCTAAACAGCAAAATTTCCTTCGACAAAGCGGATGAAAACTCCTAAGGCCTTTTTGCCCGCGCGGCCAGCCTAACCTCTATCCTGCATGTTTCTCCCAATTTTTTTTGCAGCTCCTCCCTTTTTATGACGACGCGCGAGCCGCCGCCATAAAGCCGCGCCCCGTTAAGAAAAGCCGACTCTATTTCATACTCGCCGTAGTCAAGACCGCCCGCGTTTTTAAATTCCGCCTCTACCCGCCTGCCCGCAAAAAAACATGTAACGGAGGCGGTTCCCCCTTCATCGAACTGCCCGCGAACAAGCTTTGGACATATTTCCAAATCGCCCGAAGCGCCTCTAACCCCGAACGCCTCGGTAATCACCGTCATCATATACCAGCTCGCGGCTCCGGTCAGGTAATGGTACATGCCGCGCCCCTCCCCGTTAAAATACTCGGGTATTCCAGGATAAATCCTGCTCTTGTCAAAATTAAGCGCGGCGTCGGACAAAGCTTTAAGCGCCTTGTATCCCTCCTTTGCGAATCCCCTCTTATACAGCGCGTTTGCGTACATCGCGGCCATGTGCGAAAAGACCGCGCCGTTTTCTTTTTCTCCATACGCGAATCCAAACATCCTGCCCAAATCGAACTTCATTTCCTTAAAATCGGTATTTAGCCTGTATCCGCCGATCGACGCGTCGTAGAGGTATCTGTCGGCGCTGCGGCATATCTTTTTAACCTGCCCCTCGTCGGCCGTTCCGCTCATTATCGCGAAAACCTGCCCCGTAAGCATCATACGAACGCCGCCGTTAAAAAAGCCCTCGACGGCGTTTGAGCTGTTGTCGTAATAGCTGTTGAACCAGCCGTCGCCCCCGTCGTCGATCCATTCCCTGCCGCGGATGTTTCCCATCATCCAAGATGCCTTAGACTCCAAATCGTCTATCAAATCCCATATCTTTACATTTTCCCTTACGCCCACTACGTCATGTTCGCACACGCTTAAATAGTCGTTTAGGACTCCCCTCTTTTTTTCCACGCTTTCATACGCGTCGCCGTGGCCAAGCAGGCTTTTGGCCTGCGCCAAAAGCTTTACCTCGCGCAATCCCGTTCTTTCGCTTAAAACGCGCAGGCAGTCCGCCAGCTGCCTTAAATTGCCCGCGTACGCGCACGTAAAGGCGACGCTCTCGCCATTTTCAGAAGCCATGTCAAGGGCGTCGTTCCAGTCGGCGTTTCGCAGGCGTATCTCGTTGTGCGCCCCAACTTCGTAAAACGCGCACAGATTCTCAAGCAGAAGGTGCTCAAGCACCGTTCCCTCGTATACGGCGCCGTCGCTTGTCCTAAGCTCCATTCCGTCGTCCTCGCTCCATCTGCCGTCTTTCGCGGCGCCGCGCATGGAAATTGAATCCTTAAAATACGGCACGTCCTCCAAAAGTATTTGAACGTCCCCGGTCTGATCGATGTAAAGCTTAACAGTCATAAACGGCCACATGCCGTGATCCATCCACACGCGGCTGATGCCGTTTCTGTCGGCGACAAACTCGCCCCTGCCGCTCCCTATTATGGTCGCGTTCGTTCCATCTATCCGCACGCCCTTAAAATTGTCAAGTATCATCTGCCTTACGCCGTCCGGATCCATCAAAAGAAGGGAGAGGCAGTCCTGCCACAAGTCCCTCCATCCCCTGCCGCCCCTGCCGTAATCGTGATGCGGCAGGAAGGAGCAGCCGTATATGCGCCTTAAAATAGGCTGAAAGCTGACCCAGCGCATGAATAGATCAAACTGCGAATCGCCCGTATGATATCTGACATTCACCTTTTCCTGCCAATATTTTTTGACGCGGCAAAGCTCGTTTAAGGCTCCGGCCGACAACACGTATTTTGATATAATTTCGTCTATCTGCCCCTCCCGCCTTGTCACGCCTAAAATAACCACGTATTCCGCGGCCTCGTCCGAAGACAGAACCCTCTTTTTAAACCTGATTCCTCCCATCGCCTCTTTTCCGTCGATCTTTGCGCCCGCGGCCTCTCCCGACAAACCGCAAAATACGGCGGCCGGGTGCGTGAAAGTGCCTCCTTCCCCGATAAAGCCCTCAACAGACGGGTAGAACGAAACCGGCTTTTCGCCGTTTCCCTCCGCTCCTAGGACAAAATACGTCAAATCGTTCTCCCTATGGCCCTTTTCGTCAAACGACATGGTCGGCTTTACAAAAACGCCGTATTCGTCCGTCCAAATCCGATGCAGCAGGGACGTGACGTTTCGGTGGTCCCTTATATTGTCGGCACTTCTGCCATAGATGGGAACCGCCGCGATCGGCGTTATTTCCCTGCTCTTTGAGGATATGTTTCGTATAGACACATGCATAATCTCAATATTTTCATTTACGGCGACAAAAGACGTTATCTTAGATTCAAGCATATATTTTTCGGATCTTCTTTTCACCGACTGCCACATAAAGCCAGCTTCAAGCCCGCTCTTATCCTGCCTGTCGCTGAATTTGTCAAATTCGTGCTCGGCTGACGCGCCCGCCGCGGACCAGCATTCATTTTTTTCGGACACGACCCAGAAATTTCTCGAAGAGCGGCTGCTATGCAGATTTTCGGAGCTTACAGGCTCCAAAAGAAAGGCCTCCTGGCTTATCTTGCCGTCTCCGCCCAAAGTCGGGGTTATAGAGCTTTTAAGGCCTCCTTCTCCCGCAATTGGAAAATACAGATAAGTGTAGTTTTCGGGATTTTTTATTGAAAAATCCGCGTCGTCGTTTATAAATGTTATCTCCCCCATATAAATCCTCCCCGCTTTTTAGCGCGTTTGCGTTCATCCCATTTTTGACGCGGGACGCAAAATCGCCGCGCCTTTTTCGTTACATTATACAATACAAAAACCCTTAAATCCATAATATATTTGCCCGCGGACGAGAAAAAAAGCCGCGTCTATAGGAGCTGATGACGCTTTCATATTTTGCGCGTATTTAAAGGACATCCCATGCCAGCCCCGAAGCTTGCGGGTGAATTTTATTTGGGAAACATGCGAATTCGGCAAACGCCCTGCGCACGTTTTCAAAGATTTTTGTTGCGGACGCGGCTTTTGCCATACTAAGATGGCGACACACAAAAAGAAAAGGAGACGAACTGTTATGAAAACTAAAACAAAAAAACTGCTGTCCTTCGCGACATCTATTTCTCTTGCTATAGGGCTTACGGCCTGCCAGAACGCGTCGCAGGCCGCACAGGATAAAGGCGCGGGATCACAAGACGCGGGATCACAATCAGAAAAAGCGGATGCCGCCGCCGATACGACGACGGTGCGCATCGCTATAATGACAGGCGGCGCGTCGCACTGGTACGCGGTAATAGGAAAAGAGTCGGGCATATTTGAAAAGCATGGCATCAATTTGGAAATAACGGAATTTGCCGCGGGGATAAATACCGTGGACGCTATCGCGACCGGGCAGGCGGATGTCGGCAATCTCGCGGATTACGCCTGCGTAAACCGCCTGGGAAGCACTCAGGACAACACAAACCTTGTAATCATCGACAGGATGAGCACGAGCGCGGGCACCTCAAGCGGCGGGCTGTATGTAAATCCCGACAAGATAAAAGACTTGTCCGATCTGGCGGGGGAGGGCTTCGCGACGCAGCCCGGCACCGTCTGGGACTACTGGGTAGCTAAAACGTACGAGTACGCGGGCATCGAGAAAAAAGACCAAAAAATCCTAAACTGCGAAAGCCCCTCTTCGGCTGTGGCAATCATGACTTCCGGCGAGGCCTCCGCGTACTGGGCAAGCGGCGTAAACGCGGCAAAGCTTGAGGAGGGCGGATTTAAAAAAATCCTTGAGCTGGACGACCTCGGCCTTTATACGGACGCTTATTTCATTTCCTCTAAAGATTTTTTGGAAAAAAATCAAAACATCGCTAATGAATTTGTCCTTGCGCAAAAAGAAACCGCGGATTGGATAGACGCGAATAAAGACGAAGCGGCGGCTATTTTTGAAAAGGCCTCCGGAGAAAGCAAGGATCAGTTTTTGGCGGATCTGTCCGCGTCAAATCTTGTGACGGACTTTACTAAAGAAACGCTTGATCACTTAAACGAAATCAAGGATTGGACGGTAAAAAACGGCGCCTTTAAAGACTACGACATTCTTGATTTTGCCGATTTAACCGCGCTTAAAGCCGAGTTTCCGGATTCCATAACGGTGGACGGCGTATGACAGGACGGGGGTTGCGGCAATGTATATTGAATTAAAAAACGTAAATAAGACATTCGGAGATTTCCAGGCGTCGAAAGACGTTTCCTTTGGAGTGGAAAAAGGGCGGCTCGTCGCGCTTTTAGGTCCTAGCGGCAGCGGCAAGACGACGATACTTAGGATGCTTGCGGGACTGGAGCGGCAGGACGACGGGGATATTTTTATCGACGGAAAGCTTGTAAACGACGTCTCCGTCCAGGACAGGGAAATTGGCTTTGTGTTTCAAAGCTACGCGCTGTTTCCATACCTTACCGTGGCGGGCAATATCGCCTATGGAATGAAGTCAAAGAAAAAAAGCAAACAGGAAATAAAAGAAAAGGTTGACTATCTGCTAAATCTCGTCGGACTGCCTGGGCTGGAGTCCAGATACCCAAACCAGCTCTCCGGCGGACAGAGGCAGAGGGTCGCCTTCGCGAGGGCGCTGGCCACCGAGCCGCACCTGCTGCTGCTTGACGAGCCTTTTGCCGCGATAGACGCGAAGGTGCGCAAAGAGCTGCGGCGCTGGCTTAAGGAGCTTGTCGGCAAAGTAGGCGTCACAAGCATTTTCGTGACGCACGACCAGGACGAGGCCGTGGAGGTCGCAGACGAAATAATCATCACAAACGAAGGACGAATAGAGCAGATAGGCACGCCCGTCGACGTATACCGCAATCCGCAGACTCCATTTGTGGCGCAGTTCATAGGCGAGTCCGTCATTTTAAAGGATTACGCGTACGAAAAAATCAAGGGCATGTCAAAAATTAAAAACTCGCCTATGGCCGCGATACGGCCGGAGTTTGTCAAAGTCTCGCCCGCGGGCGCCGACGTGGAATATCCAAATGCCTGCATGGACGGCGTAGTGCGGTACGCGGACTTTAGGGGAAGCAGCCTGGAACTGGCGGTGGAAGTCGACGGGCTGGAGCTTAAAGCGGAATATGTGCTTGACGGGGCGCCTTTAAAAGAGGGCGACCGCGTCAAGGTATTCGTCTCGCGCATTTACGCGTTCGACGACTCAAGCGTTTCCACTGTCGTCAACTCCAGCTTAAAGACAGATGAAATATATTACATTTGATGGAAGGAGCTGCCATGGAACAGGTAAATAAACAATCTCTGATAATTAAAATACTAAAGACAGGAATCGTTTCCTGGATCCTTTTGCTCCTCGTCTGGAGGTTTGGAGCGACTTTTTACACGGACGACTTTCTGCCGGGGCCGTGGACGACCGTAAAGGGCGCGGCGGCCTTAGTCGCGGACGGAACGCTTTGGGCCGATATAGCCATAAGCCTGATCCGCGTTCTTAAGGGATGGCTTCTTGGCCTGGCGTTTGCCATTCCCGTAGGCCTCCTTATTGGAAATTTTAGGGCGGTTGGATATATTTTCGAACCGTTTTTAAACTTCTTCCGCTTCGTGCCCGCCATCGGATTTATCACGCTGTTCCTCTTATGGTTCGGCGTCGGCGAATCGTCAAAGATCGCCTTGATTTTTTACGCGGTGATTTTTCCGGTAATGGTAAACACAATAGCCGGAGTGCGTTCCGTCGACGAATCGCTGATTGAGGCTTCCAAATCATTGGGAGCGGGCAGCGCCAGGGTGTTTTTCACCGTCATCGTCCCGTCGGCCGTGCCAAACATTTTTACCGGCGTGCGTCTTGGCCTGAGCGGAGCCATAATCTGCATAGTGGCGGCGGAAATGCTCGCGGCGTCGGAGGGCATCGGCTACTTAATATACACGTCCAGACTTTACTACAGGACCGACTGGATATTTACCGGCATTTTTACCTTGGGAATCATCGGGTTTATAGCCGACAGGCTTTTGCAGTTTATCGGAAAAAAATTCCTATATAGGTTTGGCGTAAGATGAAACTAACAAAAAAACGCCGTCGGTCATAAGACGGCAGAACGGAGGCATTCATGGCCCAACGGGTTTTTAATGGATACGAAGGAATTACTCTTGAGGATTCCAAACTAAGTTTTGAAGAAAACGGGCGGCAGCCAAAAACAAAGACAAACGTGGTCTACATAGTGCTTGACGACGTAGGATTTGCCCAGCTGGAGTGCTATGGCTCGACCATCCACACTCCGAACATCAACCGTCTCGCAGATTCGGGCATAAGGTACAACAATTTTCACACAACCGCGATATGCTCGGCGACAAGAGCCTCGCTCCTAACCGGAGCCAACCATCACGCGGCGGGAGTCGCCACGGTAGTCGACCGTCATACGGGATTTCCAAACCAGCTTGGACACTTAAATCCCTCATATGCCACTATCGCCGAAATTTTAAAGGAATACGGATACGCGACGTACGCGGTCGGAAAATGGCACCTCGCACCCATAGAGGACATACACGAACAGGGAAACGTCGACTACTGGCCGCTGCAGAAAGGGTTTGACAAATATTATGGATTTTTGGACGGCTTCACCGACCAGTACCATCCAAGCCTTGTTAAGGACAATTCCAAAATAAGGCAGCCAAAGCAGCCAGAAGAGGGGTACCATCTGTCGGCGGATTTGTCCGACCAGGCGATACACTACCTTTATCACCATCACCAGGGACACCCCGAACAGCCGTTTTTCCTATATCTGGCATACGGCTGCGGACACAGCCCGCACCAGGCTCCGAAAGAATATATCGACCGGTACAAGGGAGCGTTTGACGACGGATGGGACGCCGTACGCGAACAGTGGTTTAACAGGCAGAAAGAGCTTGGAATAATCCCAAAAGACGCGAAGCTTACAGAGACAAATCCATACGTTTCGCCATGGAACGAACTTACGGCGGATGAAAAGAAAGTTTACGCGCGCTACATGGAAGTATTCGCCGCGTTCCTTGAGTATACGGACGAACAGATTGGAAGGGTGGTCGACTACATCGATTCCATAGGGGAAGGCGAGAACACCATAATAGTTCTCCTCTCCGACAATGGAGCCAGCGCCGAGGGAGGATATCACGGGCGGCTTGTTCAAGAAAAATCAATGGGACTTGAGACGGAGGACGGCGATGTAAAACTTGCCTTAAAGCATTTTGACGACATGGGATCCGAATATTCGTCCATGAACTATCCGGTCGGCTGGGCGCACGCGGGAAACACGCCTTTCCAGTGGTATAAAAGCTGGGTGCACGCGGGCGGCGTAAAAGATCCGCTTATTATCCGCTATCCGAAGGCAATAAAGGACGGCGGCAGCATAAGGAGCCAGTACCACCACGTTTCCGACATCACGCCTACCATCCTTGAGGCACTTGGAATAAAAAAGCCGGATTTCATAAAGGGCGTCTGCCAAAAGCCGATGACCGGAACAAGCTTTTACTACACTTTCGCGGACGCGGAAGCGCCCGGCCGCAAACACGTGCAGTATTACGAACAGCTTGGCAACCGCGGCATATATAAGGACGGCTGGAAGCTTGTGGCAAACCATGTCCTTGTCGACGACTACGCGGACGACGAATGGGAGCTGTATCATATAGACGACGACTACTCGGAATCCGAAAACGTCGCCTCGCTGCATCCTGAAAAGGTAGAGGAACTAAAGAACCTGTGGTTTAAGGAAGCCGCCATAAACCACGTGTTCCCGCTTGGAAAAGGATCGCACATAATAGCGACTCAAAAGCAGAAGCTCGAATATGCGCAGTCCTTTAAAATCCAGCTAAAGGAAGAGGAATACACATACGAAAACATCATAGAACCGTTTGAATCCGGCACGCTTTTGGCTTTTAACCGCAGAAGCAGCGTAGTCCATATTGTTTTGGAGCACAGCAAGGGCGACGAGGGAACGCTTTATGCCGTGGGAAACCGTTTTGGAGGATATACCGCGTTTATAAGGGAAAACAGGCTCTTTTACACGTACAACTACCATATGGAATCATATTATACGGCGTCTACGCCGGAACTTGCCGAAGGCGAGATAGACATACGCGTTGAAACGGAAGTCAAGGGCCAGGGCGGAGCCGTGCGGCTTATAGTAAACGGGAAGCTGCAGGCGGAAACTGAATTTGAAAAATTTGTAAATATGCTTGAAATCGTAAGCAGCATCGGAGACGGCGCGAATTCCTCCGTAGATCCTAACAATAGTCTGCCATTTCCATACAAAGGATTTATTAAAAAAATCACATTTCGCGCCGCTCCGTATGAGTTTAAAGCAAAAAGCCTGTTAGACGAGTTTTGGACGAAGGACTGACGGGAGGAGAAAACGGCCGCCCGCCTAGCCGCGGGATGTATGGCTCATATACTCCGCAAGCGCCTCATGCCACTCCTTCATGCGGTATCCTCCCATCGAGTTTAGCCTTTTGTTTTCAAGCACCGAATACATGGGCCTTTTGGCGGCCACCGCCTTATATTCGGACGTAGGCACGGGAATGATTTTTACGTCCCTGCCCGCAAGCCTCATTATCTCGCGGGCAAACTCGCACCAGCTTGCCATGCCCTCGCATGTTGCGTGGTATATTCCATATCCGCCATTGTCGATGATGTATAGTATCGCCCTCGCAAGCTCCATAGACGACGTCGGCGTTCCGAACTGGTCGTTTACGACTGTTATCTCATCCTTTTCCTCGGAAAGCCTAAGCATCGTCCTTACGAAGTTGCCCCCGTCGCCGTAAAGCCACGCCGTCCTTACGATATAATGCCTGCCGCAGGCGGCGGCTACGGCCCGCTCGCCCGAAAGCTTGGTCCTTCCGTACACGCTTTGAGGATTCGGCCCGTCCTCCTCCACGTACGGCCTTACGGCATTTCCATCAAATACGTAGTCTGTCGACACCTGAACTATGGCGGCTCCGTTCCTTTCGGCGGAAGCCGCCAGGTTTTTTGGCCCCATGGCGTTTATCCTCTCCGCGTTTTCGGCATCGGTCTCGCACTTGTCGACGGCCGTATGCGCCGCGCAGTTTATTATGACGTCCGGCTTTTCCCTTGAAATGAGCGCCTCCACGCTTTCGCCGTCGCATATGTCAAGCGTGTCAACGTCCGTGTTTACAAGCTCTGTGCCGCCGCCCGCCAAAAGGCTGTTTAGCGAACGCCCGAGCTGACCTTTGCATCCCGTAATCAAAGCCTTTTTCATATATACCGCCTGCCTCCTAAAATTTTTTATAAATATATTTCATCCGAAAATTTCGGATGCTTCCTGTCCTTTTCTGATATCACGGGCCCGTCCCCTTCGGGGATGGGCCATTCTATGTTTAGCGTCGGGTCGTTCCAGATAATGCCCGCCTCGAATGACGGATCGTAAAAATCGGTGCATTTGTAAAAAAATTCGGCTTTTTTAGACATGACGCAGAACCCATGCGCGAAACCCGCCGGTATATAGAACATATTTTTCTTTTCGCCGCTTAGCATGACGCCGAACCACTTTCCATATGTTTTGGAGCCCTTTCGTATATCCACCGCTACGTCGAACACCTCGCCGCTTAGGACGCGCACAAGCTTTCCCTGCGTGTGCCGCTTCTGGTAATGCAGTCCCCTTAACACGCCCCCGGTCGAACTCGACTGGTTGTCCTGCACGAAATTGACGTCTATGCCGGCCTCCTTAAACTGCCCGTAATTGTACGTTTCCATAAAATATCCTCTTTCATCTCTAAAAACCTTTGGCTGTATCAGATACAGCCCGTCTATTTCTCCGCATTTTTCAATACTAAAATTATCCATATATACTTTCCTCCCCTCGTCATGCGCCGGCGCGGCCTACGCCACAATTATAAACGCACGTCGCGCCTATCCGCAAGCGCCCGGGTCATCTTTTGGCGCGATGATTTTTGGCGCGGTATGGATAATCTTTTCCATTTCCGGTAAAATTTACGCAGCGCGGATGTTTATGGAGGCGAGGCGAGATATGATCTATGATTTTGAGCGGCTGCTTGGCGAAATGGGCTACGGGCGCGTTCCCGTAAATCTTTCAAATCCGCAGGTATTTGTCAAGCTCACCGAAGGCAGTCGGAATGATGATGAAAATGAAGGATATGTGACAGTTATTGTAGACGAATGCGAAAACACCGCGTTCTCTGCAGAGCAATTTGAAAACATCTCGCGCCAGATACGGCGTTTTTTAATGAACAAAAGCCGTGCCGTCTACCATTTCCTCTATATAATAGCAAGCCGGGATAAACTGTCGCCCGAACGCCTGTTAAACGGCCTTAATAACTACTGGCTCATCGATCCGTCCGGCCCGCGCCTTGTTTCGGGCGGAAACGTTGATCCAATGTTTATGGGGCTTATGGCTCCAATAGAGCGCCTTATCGGAGCGGACGCGCGCAAAGAGCGTAAGCAAGGGGGTGCCTCCCCACGCGGGGAGGCACCCGTAAACCAGATAAATCCGCTCAAATCGCCCGTCAACCTGGCCGTAGTGGCCGTAAACGTACTTGTTTTTTTGATAACAGACATAACGTCCGAGGCGGCATGGGAGCAAATTGTCGAAAAATACAGCCTTTCATGGCGCATGGTATTTGGAGGCGGCCAATTTTACCGCGTGATAACCTGTATGTTTTTGCACGACGGAATCGACCATATTTTTAACAACATGCTGGTGCTGCTCTTTGTGGGCAGCTGCATCGAGCAGGTACTTGGCAGGACAAAATACCTGATCGCGTATTTTTCATCGGGCGTTATTGCGGGCTTTACGTCTATGGTTTATAATATGCTGCGGGGCAGCTACGCCGAATCCATAGGCGCGTCCGGCGCCATATTCGGCATGATGGGGTCGCTGGCGTTCATATTGTTTGCGGGACGCGGGAAGCTTCACAATCTTGACATGGGCCGCGTCGCGTTTATGATTATTATAAGCTTGTACGGCGGCTTTGCGAACGCCGGGGTCGACAATGCCGCGCACATTGGCGGATTTATCGGCGGCGTGGCCGTGACGGCGCTTCTTTGCCGAGGCTCCAAAAGAAAGGCGGAAATGGGCTAATGTTGAAGGTAAATATATATTATGGCGGAAGAGGCCTTATTGAGGATCCCGCCAACTACGTGATGGGCAAGCTGACTGAAGTGCTTGAGGAGCTGAACGTACAGGTAAAAAAATACAATCTGCACGAGGACATACGAGGAATATCGGTTCTGCCAAAAACGCTTAAAGACGCGGACGCGGCCATACTTGCCGCTTCTGTCGAATGGATGGGAATAGGCGGATTTTTGCAGCAGTTTCTCGATTCGTGCTGGCTTTATGGAGACAAGGAGGCGCTAAAGCATCTCTACATGATGCCCGTCGTCGTTTCCACTACATACGGGGAGCTTGAGGCGTACTCGACGCTTGTCAGGGCATGGGAGCTTTTGGGCGGAATCACGTGCGACGGCATAAGCGCGTACGTAAGCAGCTCCGTCGACTTTTAAACGAATGACGACTACTCGCTTCTGATTGAGAAAAAGGCGGAGGGCTTTTACAGAACTTTTTCAAAGAAAATGCCTTCTTTTCCGTCAAGCAGCGGCGACGTGCTCGCGAGCGTCGCGCATCCAAAAGCCATGAACCTGACGCCGCAGGAAAGCGAGCAGCTTTCGATGTACGTTTCAAACGACGACTATGTAAAGCAGCAAAAAGCCGACATAGAGGAACTCTCCCAGATGTTTCAGGGACTTATGGGCGAGCCCGCGCCGTCTAAGGGAACTTATATGCATGCCCTTAAAAGCCATTTCCATCCGGCGAAGGATACTTCGGCGTCGTACTGCATCGACATGACCGACAAGGGAAATACTCTGATAATAGAGGTGGACGGCGAAAGCCTAAACTGCTACTACGGCGACAAGGACGACGCCAACGTGATGATAAAGGCGGCGACGTCCGTGCTCGACCGCATAATATCCGGCGAAAGCACTCTGCAGGGCGCTTTTATGACGGGAGACCTCACCGCCAAAGGAGATTTTAAATATCTTCGCATTTTCGATTCGCTTTTTAGATTCAAGGCAAACGCCTAGATTGGAAACTTGAATTAGATCACATATTTAGGAGGCTTTATCATGGATAGAAATATAGACGACGGCTGCATTTTTTGCAAACTCGCGCATGGACGCGTTCCCACCAATTCAATCTATGAGGACGACGACTTTAAAGTAATACTTGACGCCGCGCCGGCGTCCGCGGGCCACTCGATAATCATTCCGAAAACGCACGCGGCAAACCTTTTCGATCTGCCGGACGAATATTGCGAAAAGGCGCTTAAAGTAGCAAAAAAATGCGGCGCCGCCATAAAAGACGCGTTTGGATATGAGGGACTAAACGTGCTGCAAAACAATGGAGAAGCGGCGGGCCAAAGCGTCTTCCACTTCCACATCCACCTAATAGGCCGCGGCGCCGGGGACGGCGCCGTCCTTAAATATACGCCTATGTCCGTTTCGGACGAGGAGGCGAAAAGGACGGCCGAAGAAATTAAAAAACATCTTTGAAAATCAAAGAGCATCTTTGA
>CAZTVO010000001.1:5855-14027 GCA_964617075.1 uncultured Jutongia sp. | reverse complement strand
TTTTTTACACCTTAAATCCCCTGGACGCCTCGTTGCCGCTTAGGAGGACCTCGTTTAGCCGCCCCTTGCCGTACGTCAGCCCGGCGTACACCTGCTGCGCGTTCTGCATGACAGGCCCCGACGAATCCTGCTTGGCCACTTCTATAAACGCCTCTTGAAGGCTTCCCATGATTTTTTTGACCTCGTCTAGATTCACGGGCTTTTCCTTTATTATAGACGATATTATCTGCTCGTGGACATACCTGTACAGCGCTTCAAGATTGCGGGACAACTCATAGCGCAAATCAAGGCTTCTAAGAAGCTCGCAAACGCATTCCTGCGCCTTTTTCATATATTTGGCCGCTTTGGCTCCGTCTCCCGTGTCAAACGCGGCCAAAGCCTCGTCTATGCTGTACATAAAAAGCTCGTACAATATGGCCACAAGTTCGCTGGCGTTCGCCTGCGAAATGCGCACGGCATATTCCCTAATCTTTTCGTCTTCCATAAAAAGCACCTTTTTTTAATTATATTCCCTGTATTATGTTCATGACTTCCTGCGGCTTGTTGTTCGCCTGGGAAAGCATGGCGGTGGCGGCCTGCTGAAGCACGCTAAACTGCGTGTACTGCGTCATCTCCTCGGCCACGTCGGTATCCATTATGTGCGACATGGCGTCGGTCATGTTGTAGCTGCTCACATCCAGGCTTGATTCGGTGCTTGCAAGGCGGTTCTGGTATGCGCCAAGAAGCGAACGGGTCGAGGACACCATGTTTATGGCCTCGTCAAACGACGTTATGGCAAGCGACGCGTTATGCTGCGTGCAGAGGTTCACGACGTTTTGACCGTCGGAATCCCTAAGCATAAGCGTCCTGCAGGAAACCTCCGCAAAATTCATGGCAAGCGTCTGATCCTCGTTCGCGCCAATCTGCATGCCCATGTATCCGGCGTCGTATACCGTGAATTTTATAGGTATAGGAGGGTCTACTTGAAGAAGGCCTGTGTCTGGATCTAAGTATTCTATTTCCTCAGGGATCTCAACAAGCATCTCAAATCCGTTGTTGTCCTTAATCTTTACATGGCCTCCGTCGACAAAAACCTTGGCGGAGGGGTTGAAATTGGAGCCGGGAGTAATTTTCGCGTTCTCTCCTCTGTCTAATAACTTGCTTCCCTTTTGATCCTCGACTTCAATCATTTGGTTATATCCCGTCGCCCTTGTCGTAAGCGTCAGCACATTTGCATTTAAAGTGACATCTATATTCATCTTGTCGCAAACCTCGATGACCTTTTCGGCGACGCTGTCAACATCGTCCAACGGCGTAATCTCTACCCTGGTGCCGTTTATGATTATGGACGAATCCTCCGTCACAGGAAGATCAAGATTTATCGGCACCGACGCAGGCTCCGGCAATTCATCCACTGTAATCTCATAATCGCCGCTTGGCACGTCCATGGACGCGGACACCGCGTCCACGCCGGCGTTATCACTTGTAAACGTCCTTGAAATGGAGCCGTCCAAAAGCTTTTTGCCGTTAAATTCCGTAGTCGTCGATATGCGGTCTATCTCGTCTAAAGGTTCGTCCACTTCCGCCTGCGCAGCGGCCCGGTCTTCCAATGTGTACGTGTCGTTTGCCGCCTGGACGCTCAGCTCGCGCATACGCTGAAGTATCCCCGTCACCTCGTTTAGGGCGCCGTCCGCCGTCTGCACTATGGACTGGCCGTCCGCGGCGTTTCTAGCGGCCTGGTCAAGCGCCCGAATCTGTGTGCGCATCTTATTTGAAATGGCCATGCCGGCCGCGTCGTCGGCCGCCCTTATAATCTTATATCCGGAGCTGAGTTTTTCAATGCTCGCCGACATGCTCCGCTCGTCCTTTTTTAAGTTCACGTTCGCAAGCTGCGCTATTATGTTGTGGTTAATCTTCATTTAAATATACCTCCGTTTCTTCCATGCCCTTCGCTTCTATAAGGCCCCTCATGTAGCTTACGGCGATTTTCGCTATCCTGTACAGGTCCGCGCCCGCCACGTCCACACCGCCGCTTTCCGCGATCCATGACGACGCGGGGGCTCCGATAGCAAACGATATGTCACCTACGCCGTATCCCGCTCCCGACAAAGCGTCCTTTAACTGATCCGCGCCCGCCTCGGCGGCGTCAAGCCCCGCCCTGTTTGGACAGACGACAATTCCTCTCACGTTTCCGCCCGAAAGCTTAAACTCCATCGATGCCGCGGCAAACTCTCCCGCGTCAGGCCCGTCTTCCATCAAGACGCGCACCTTCCCCTTGTCCTCGTAGCCGCTAAGAATCGTGACGTTCATATTGACTACCGAACCTCCGGCGACAACCGGAACGCTGTAGCTTCTCCTGCCGACAAGCATCGCTCCAAGACGCATGCCGCCGCCAAGCATTTTAAGGCCCGCAAGCTCCTCGTACGAAACGTCCGGCGCCTCGTATGACTTTTCAAGCACGTCTTCCATATATTTTTCAGCTTTTTCGCATTCTCTCTTAATGCCTTCCTCGTCGTCAAGAGCGTCCGCCATCTCCTCCACGGTTTCCTCAAACTCCCGACGCTTATCGCCGTCAAGAACACCCCTTCTTTTGTAGGCCTCCTTTAGCGGACTGTAGCCGTTTTCCAAAAGGTTTAGCGCGGCTTTTGTATTTTCAACCGTAGAAGGAATCTGCATGGCCGCCATAAAATCTTCCACGGCCTTCCTATTTGCGTCAAGCTCCCGAATCTGCGCGGCCCGCTCGTCAAAATACGCCTCTTTTATTTCGCTGCCGGCGTTTGACGCCTTTATGTGCTCCGCGAATCTTTCAAGCGAAACGTCAAGGAGCTTTTCCATGTCGCCGTCGGAAATCTCTTTTACCTTTGCGGGATTTATATTGTCAAGCGCCTCGGACGCGACACCTTTATAGTACCTTTTTGCTCCGTCCTCAAAACCCGATTCCCGTTCGTTAGAACCGCCGCCAAATCCCGCGTTTATCTGGTCGGTTATGGATTTGGCGTCGTATACCAGCTTTTCAAGTCCTCCGGCGGCGTCGTCCACGCGGGCGTCAAACCCTCCGGCGCGCCTAGTCCTTACCGCGGAGAGGAGGTTGCCAAGCGTAAGCTCCCTGCCTGACTGGAGCACCGCGCCTATCGCGGCCCCGTCAGACTTTTCTATATTGTTTAGGAGCCTGTATATGCCGATGTATCCATCCCTCTCGCTTTCTGTTATCTCGTCGTTTTTCTCCAGCTGCCATAAATACCTGCTGTATTTTTCCTCGGGAACCGGCCCTTTTTCATCGGCTATCTCTTTAAGCTCCGCGTCAAGCTCGGCTATCGATTCGCCCAAAGGATTGCGTCCCCTTCTTATAAGCTCCAAAACTATGGCAGGCTTCATGTTCTCTATAATCCTGTTTATGGCAAAATCGCATTCCTTGGCAGCCTCGATATTTTCTTTTGTAATCTCCATGCCGTTGTAGCCAAGTATCCTGACGGCGCGCTCATTCGCGGCGCAGCCGTCAAGTCCAAGACTGCTCAAAAGTCCGGACGCGCTCGACTCAAACGCCTTTTTAATGCCGTCGCCAAGCGCTGCATCCGCCCTGGTGGCGACTTTTTCATATACCTCCATAAACTCGCGCTTTTGCGCCGTCTCGCTTGCCGCCGCCGCGTGGAGCTCATTGAAGGTGATAAGATGCAGCTGCCTTATCCCGCGGCCGATTATGGAGGCGGGCGCGTCGGCAATGACTTCCTTCTTCTGCATCGCCTCCCGCATCAGATCAAGATCGGCCGCATCCGTCTCGCCCGCGGCCCCCGATTGGGCCGCGTAATACGCGTCCTCGCGCCTTCTTAATTCGTCCACGATTTTTTCAAGCGGCGCCGTTTCCACGTCTATGCCCTTTTCACGCATTGAAAAAACCGACTGCACTGTCATCTTGAGGCATATCTCGGCCACGCGCCTTTTCGCGGCAACGGCCAAAAGCTCCCGCTCGTCCATTCCGTCCGTCTCGATTGAGGGTATGGGCGCCGTCTCATAAGGCGCCGCCTCTTCCGTCCGCGCGGCGCGTCTTATAAGCTCTAGGCTTAGCGGCTCCCCGGATTTGGCCGCAAGCGCCGCCGCGGCGGCTATCGCGCCGTCGTCGGCCGACTTAAATCCGTCTATGACATCCCACGCTACCGAAAAACGCGCGTCGTCAAGCAGCGCGTCCTTGGCCTCGCCGCCTAAGGCGACAGTCTGCACGATCTGGCCAAGAGCCCTGTCAAGCGTCATGTTTTCCTTGATGTCGTCAAGCGTCCTAATCATTCGCAGGTTCTGCGCCGTAACCGGCAGATTATTCGCAAGCAGCCACCTGGCGTCATAAAGCGCGGTCTTACCGTCAAGTCCCGACGCCTCAACAACGGCCTCAATCTGGCTTTTAAGCGAAAGCCACTCCTGCTCATCGCAGTCCGCGGCAGCCGCGGCGTCAACGCCCGAATACTGCCCGTGATAAATGTTTTCTATGGTCGGCTGCATGTCTCCGCCTATGATATAGGCCTTGGCGTCGTCCGACATAACGCCGGCCGTCCGGCTCATCTGCAGAGCCGAAACTATCCTTTCAAAGTTTTCGTCGGTGACGGGTATGCCGGCGTCGCGCATTATCTGCTCTACCCGGCCCCGGCTCTTAAATTCCAAAAAGCTGTTTTCCTTTATGTTGTCAAGCCCTTCCTCAAGCTTTCTGCACAGCTCTTCATTATTCTCCCGACAATGCGCCTTCCATTCTTTTTGCTCCTTCGCCCTGGCAAGAGCGCGCTTAAGGCTGTCGTCCTCGTATTTTTCTATCGCGCCTTCCTCGTCCTCAAGCTCTGACATGTCCTCTCCGGTAAGCAAGGAGAGATCTTTTTTTGCCTCCTGCTCCTCCATAACAGGCTGCGCCCGTTCCTTTGAAACATTGCCGTAGCAGTACAAATCGGCCTCAGCGGACGCTCCTGCGCCTGCCGCCTCAGCTACGCCGCCAGTCCTTCCAACTTCTTTCAGTACGATGTTTTCTTTCGACACATCCATGATCTGAAATTTTCTTCTATCGCCTTCCGTTGCGCTGCGTACCGCGGAACGAGGCGCCGCGACCTCTATTCCGTTAAAGTTGATGGAAATCCTGTCTGAAACTTTTGTTATAGTGCCCTCCAGCACCTGTCCCTTCTTTCCAAGGATGGACGCCGGACTGCCCGCAAAAGGCCGGTCTGCTCCGTTCCGGACGCCTTCGGTCCGGTACACTACATTTTTAACGTTCATAAACATCACCGGCAAACCTCATTTCAGTTGGTTTCCCTTCGCCTTTCCTTAAAAAATTTTTGATTTCCCTTCTGCTTTGCGCCGCGCTTTTTTGTCCGCAAAAAACGCGGCCGTCTTATATTTACATCGACAAATTTGCGAAATCTCTTAATAAGAGCCTAAATGCTGTTTTCAATTTACTATAATCATGCTATAATGGAACGGCGGAGTTTTACCTTTTATCGCATTCTTTTATTTGGGGGTTGCTTATGAACAATGATCTTGAGGCTCTAAAAGCCAGGCTTGCGGATGCCGAATCAAAAATTTCAGAGCTTGCCGGGCAGATGGAAATTGCCGAAAAGCAGCGCGACGACTTCAAAAACAAATATTTCTATTTCAAAAACGTATTTCAAAAGCAGACGAGGATATTTTACCTATACCAGGGACTGTCCAAACACAGCCTGGAGGCCCTAAACGGAATTTTTAAGGAAGATTCTTTTGAAAACTTTCTTGCGTGCGGCGTACAGCCGGACAATATAGACGCGCTGTGGGAGTTTGCCAGAAGCGAGGCGCTGCTTGGCAACATGAAGGACGTAAAGATCTTAAATACGGTCATACAATATTTCGTTAAGCTGTACAACTCCACGAACGACACTCCCATCCTGGCGATGCAGGACGCGGCCCCCGGGGACGCATTCGACGTCGACCTGCATATACGTACCCCTGAAAGCAAGACGTCGGGAAATATAAAAGAGGTTCTTCTTCCGGGACTTGCCAACGCGTTCACCGGAGCGGTCATCAAAAAGGCGGTAGTTGTCGTCGACCTGTGACGCATTGAGACGTACTATACCATTAGGAGGTGCATATATAATGACAACAAAACAGGTCAATAAAATTGTTATCGGAGAAAGCCTTTTCCACGACGTCATAGAAGAGCATATGCCGGTACTTGTCGAAAGGAGGGCAGCCAGCGTAAACAAGTTCTTCAACGACACCATGAAATTTATTTCCGACCACTGTGAAAAATCAGACTGGTTTTTCATGAACGACAAAAGCGTGATGTACAACAACGCCGTAGTCGGACTTTTCCCCGACTTCAACAGTTTTAAGATAGGACACTGCCCGTTAAACCGTCCGTACGACCCCGTTACGTTCAACAACGAATACGCCGGCTACGCCGGAAGCCTTATGACCATCCAGGAATTTAAAAACGCTTTCGCGGGCAAATTCGACGTTCTCCACAATATCTGCCCCGATTTTTTCCTGGACTGCTACTTTACGCTGGTTGACTTTCGAAAGGCATACCATTCCGACGGCATGCACACTAAAAGATGGAACGGATTTTCAAAGCTTGAATCGTACCACATACCAATCTACCGACTAAACGGCATGGACAGCGAACGGATTTCTCCTGTGCGTACACTCTTCCTCTGGCTAAAGAACGGCCTTGTCCCTGACGAGCTTCCGGAAAATCTTAAGGCCGACTACAGGCAGGTCATGTCGATGTATGAAAGCCACCCCGAATCAATCGAGTGGAAAAACGGTTCGGCCTACATGAACAAGGACGTCGTGTTCAACGCCGTGCTTGGCGGCGACTCGGAGCTTATGTCCGACGGCTCGGACAACTCCTCTTTCCTATACGACGCAACTTCTCAGACCATAGCCCTCGACAATCTTTCGCCTGAATCATATAAAATAGTCAAGGATTTCCTGCTAGACTACGACAAGCTAAGAGCCGATATAGATAGGTATGACGACAATATACTTACCGACCCGGGGCGCGGCCATTGGGCGCTTTGGCCGGAGGAGAGCATGGACGCAAAATACACCGCCTCTCTCGATAAGGCGATTGTCGCCAGAAACCCCATATCGGACATACGCTACAACGGCATAATAGGCATCGACTTCGGCACGAAAAGCACCGTCGTAGTATATCAGGACAAGACGGAGCACATCATGCCGATGAGGATAGGCACGGGACACTTTTCCAAGAAGGCGGATTTAAAGCAGTACGAAAACCCGACGGTCATGGAACTGATAGACGTAAGGCACTTCCTTTCGCAGTACAGAAGCAGGGACGGCAGGCCCGAAACGCACTGGGACGACATAACCATCTCGCACAGCGCGGTGGGCAGCATGATGAACAGCACAAGCGAAAACTACTACAGCTATTTTAACGAGCTTAAGCAGTGGGCCGGCAACCAGCGTGAGCAGATAAGGCTAAAGGACAAGCATGAAAACGACATACTTCTTCCCGCCTTCCTTGACATAACCGACGACGACTTCAATCCCATCGAAATATACGCGTACTACATAGGCCTCTACATCAACAATATGCACAACGGCATCTACTTAGACTACGTGCTCTCTTTTCCGGTGACTTTTGAAAAGGCCGTATGCGACAAGATCATTCAAAGCTTCTACAACGGAATACGAAAGTCGTTTCCCGAAACGGTGCTTAAGGACGAGCACGCCATGTCGCAGTTTAGGGTGGCCAAGGGGGCGTCGGAGCCCGCCGCGTACGCGATATGCGCGCTTGAGGCGTATGGCTTTGAGCTGGTGCGCGAGGACAGCGTATATTATGGAATATTCGACTTTGGAGGGGGCACGGCGGATTACGACTTCGGATGCTGGCGCAATCCCGAACCGGACGAAAGCCGCAGGTACGACTACGTGCTTGAATGCTACGGCGGAGGCGGCGACCAGTACCTGGGAGGAGAAAATTTGCTGGAGCTTTTGTCTTACGACGTGTTTAAGTACAACAGAGACAGGCTGCGGGACGACAACATAACGTTTTCCCTCCCGCCTGAATGTCAGCCGTTCCCGGGATATGAGGCCCTTATAAGCAATTCCCAGGAAGCGAAGCTTAACACGCGCCAGCTTATGGAACAGCTCCGTCCGTTCTGGGAAAATCATTCCGAAAGCAGAGCGCTTTACCAAAGCGGAAAAATAAAGGCCGCGCTTTTTACG
>CAZTVO010000001.1:0-5845 GCA_964617075.1 uncultured Jutongia sp. | reverse complement strand
GAGCAGAAGCTAAACTACGAGCTAAACATAGATATCGACGAGCTTGACAATATACTCCTCTCGCGAATCGAGCGCGGAATAAAAGGATTTTTTGAGTGCATGAAGACCACCCTTTCGGATCAGAACGTAAGCGGCATCGACCACCTTCACATATTCCTTGCGGGAAACGCGAGCCGCTCGTCCATAGTGACCAGCCTTTTCCATAAATATATGGCATCAGTCTCAAAAGAGCTTGCGGGCGATAAAAAGTACAACGTCTCCAACGACTTTTTCATACTGCACCAGCCTCTTGGACAGGAGGAGCCGGCTGAAAAGAAAAAATCCCCCGCGCAAGACGCGGCAAAACCCGCCGGCCAAACCGACGGAGGAGGAAATATTGGCAATATAGCGGCCAGCGTTTCGGCAATCGGCGACATCACCAAAGAAGCAAAGCAAAACAGCGGAGGCGAACAGCCGCCCGATGAAGAGGAAGAAGGGGCGGCGGAGGCAATAATGAAGCCCAACGGCAAGACCGGCGTCGCCTTTGGTCTTATAGAGGGACGCTCCGGCGGACGTATAAAAATAATAAATCCTGTTTCAAAAAGCGACGACTTTGAGGATATAAATTTTAAGTACTACATCGGATACAAGAAAAAGAACTCATTCGCGCCTATATCAGACATAAATATCGAGTACAACCAGTGGACTTTTCTATGCGACGCCTCCTCGCAAGATTTTTCGTTCTACTACACGACGCACTCGGAAGCCGCGAAGGGCGACATGCCTATATACGACGCGTATAGAAAAAACTGCCGGCTAAAAAGAAGCTATGACGACGCTTCCATATACTACCGCGCGATAGCGCCAACCATCATAGAATATGCCGTAGTTTCAACCGAAAATTTCAATTCGGACGAATTTCTTGAGGACGCTGTGCAGATATACCGTGCGAGATGAAAAGCTTAACGGGGGAAGGGCCCGCGCCTTTTTGGCGTGGGCCCTTCCCCCGTTTTTTACTCTTCCGCGATTCCGTTTTTTATCTTGCTTTTTTATATGTCACATTTTCGTCTTTTATATCAGTTTTCCGCAACTTCTTTTCGTATCTCTTTTGTCCGTATCTCCCTGCATACATCTTCTATGAATAACGAAAGATCCTTTTGTCCCTCGTCTCCCGCAAAACGGCTACTTACGGACACTTTCCCGGAGTCCTCTTCCTGCGCCCCGACTATAAGCATGTACGGAATCTTTTCAAGCCTCGCTTCCCTTATTTTGTATCCTATTTTCTCGGAACGGCCGTCCACCGACGCGTCTATGCCGTTTTTCTTAAGCTCGTCCAAGACTTTTTTTGCGTATTGGGAATGCTTGTCAGAAATGGGCAGGACGCGAACCTGCTCCGGACACAGCCACGTAGGCAGCTTGCCCGCGTATTTTTCTATAAGCCACGCAAGCGTGCGTTCGTAGCAGCCAATCGACGTCCTGTGTATGATGTGCGGACGCTTTTTTTCGCCGTTTTCATCGATGTAGTACATGTCGAAACGCTCGGAAAGAAACATGTCGAGCTGAATCGTAATCATGGTATCTTCCTTGCCGTACACGTTTTTTGCCTGAATGTCAAGCTTTGGCCCGTAAAACGCGGCCTCGCCCGCCTGCTCCGTGTAGTCAAGACCGATATCGTCAAGTATCGCGCGCATGGCGCCCTCAACCTCGTCCCACTGCTCTCCGGTTCCCATATACTTTCCGGCATCATTTGGATCCCACTTTGACATGCGATACGTCACGTCCTCTTCAAGACCAAGCGTCTTTAGGCAATATCTGGCAAGATCCACGCATCCTTTGAACTCGTCCGCGAGCTGCTCCGGAGCGCATATAAGGTGCCCCTCCGAAATAGTGAACTGGCGGACGCGCGTAAGTCCATGCATCTCGCCGGAGTCCTCGTTGCGAAATATCGTGGACGTCTCTCCCATCCTGTACGGCAGGTCGCGGTACGACTTTTGCCTGGCCTTATATACATAATACTGGAAAGGGCAGGTCATCGGGCGCAGCGCGAACACGTCGCCGCTTTCGTCGTTTTCATCGCCCAGTATAAACATTCCGTCCTTATAATGCTCCCAGTGGTCGGATATCTTGTAAAGATCGGATTTTGCCATCAAAGGCGTCTTTGTCCTCACATACCCCCACTCGTTGTCCTCAAGGTCTTCGATCCAGCGCTGAAGCTTTTGTATCATCTTTGTCCCCTTCGGCATAAAGAGCGGAAGCCCCTGCCCAATCACATCGACGGTCGTAAATAAATCCATGTCGCGACCTAGCCTGTTGTGGTCACGGTTTTTTACGTCCTCAAGATACGCAAGGTATTCGTCCAGATCCTTCTTTTTGTCAAAAGCGGAGCCATAAATTCGGGTAAGCATCTTGTTATGCTCGTCGCCCCTCCAATACGCCCCCGAAGAGGACGTCAGCTTGAACGCCTTTATCTGCTTGGTGCTCATAAGGTGCGGACCCGCGCAAAACTCCACAAAATCGCCCTGACGGTAAAAGGTAAGCTCCTCGTCGTCAGAATGCCCCTCTATCATTTCGACCTTGTACGGCTCGTCCCGCCCGGCCATCAGCTTTATCGCCTCGTCTTTTGAAAGCGAATATCTCTCAAGAGCGTCGCCTTTTTTTATAATCCTTTTCATTTCTTCTTCAATCTCGTCAAGCTCTTCTCTTGAAAGGCTTGGCATGTCGAAGTCGTAGTAAAAGCCGTTGTCTATGGCGGGGCCGATGGCAAGCTTCGCGTCGGGGTAAAGGTTTTTTACGGCCTCCGCCAGCACGTGGGCGCATGTGTGGCGATACGCCCTTCTGCCGCCGTCGCTGTCAAATGTTAGGATGTTTAGGCTGCAGTCCCCGTCGACCACAGTGCGCAGATCCACGACTCGCCCGTCTACTTCCGCGGCGCAGGCCGCCCTCGCAAGGCCAGAGCTTATATCGCCCGCGATGTCTATAATTGACATGGGAGATTCGTATTCCCTGCTTGAACCGTCCTTTAACGTTACCTTCATTTTTCGCCCTCCTTTTTTTTATAGTCCCGCCTTCTACACTGCGTTGTCAGCGTGCGCCTCGCCCGCGTTTTTTACGGCCATTACCACATTTTGCACCCGGTGGAGGATAATGTTTAAATTATACGGCTTCTCCACAAAATCAGCGGCTCCAAGCGCAAACGACCTCTCCACGCTTTTTTCGCCGCCCTGCGACGTAACTATTATGGGAATATTTTTATATCTGTCGTCCATGTTTAACTGCTGCATAAGCGTAAAGCCGTCCATGACGGGCATGACAAGGTCTAGCATTATTACCTCAATCTGGTCATAATGCTCCTTTATGTAGTCGTACGCCTGCGCGCCGTTTTCCTTTTCAACTATTTCAAAATAAGAAGAAAAGGAGGCTTTTAATATTTTGCGGTTAAGCTTTATATCGTCAACTATAAGCATGACGCCCTGGGACTTTTTAAACTTAAGTCCGTTCAGATCGCCGTCCTCTCCCACTCCGTTGGACATTACGTTGTGCTTTAACATATATGCCTCGAACTCGTCCGGCGGCATGGGCTTGGCGTAATAAAATCCCTGAACGTAGTTGCAGTCCATGTCTTTAAGCATCTGTATCTGCTCCCTCGTTTCTATGCCTTCCGCGACTACCGCGTAATCCATCCACTTCGCGAGGCTTATGATAAAGCTCAATATATTTCCGCTGTTTGGATTCGAATCGCCCTGCACAAATCCCATGTCCAGCTTCAAAATGTCTATCGGCAGCTCATTTAGCATATTAAGCGAAGAATATCCCGATCCGAAATCGTCCATCTCTATTATAAAGCCCATAAGTTTTAGCTTTTTAACAATCTCTATGATCTGGCGCGGGTTTTCGGTGTAGGCGGTCTCCGTAATCTCTAGATGAATGTCTTCAGGCCTAAGATTATGCCTGCTTATAATTCCCGAGATTGTGTCGATAAAATCGGGATCATATATGTCGACCCTGGAGACGTTTACCGAGATAGGCACTACCGGGTATCCATTTTTCTTCCATGTCTCCACATATCCGCAGGCTGTGTCCCAGACGTATTTGTCAAGCTCCGTGATAAAGCCGTTCTTTTCAAAAAGGGGAATGAACTCATTCGGATTCATAAATCCCTTGACCGGATGCTCCCAGCGCACAAGCGCCTCCGCTCCCGCTACGCGCTCCGATTCAAGGTCGTACTTCGGCTGAAAATATACCTTGAACTGCTTTTCCCTGATTGCGTCGTCCACATGATTTAGTATTTCATGCTCATGCAGCTGCTTCTCCCAAATCTTCTCGTCGTAGTACGCTACGTTTTGCCCGTACTTGCCCTTTATGGTGTTTACGGTAAGCATTGCCCTGCTGCACATCGCCGCAATCGACATGGACCTGTCGACAATTCTGTATATACCAAACCTAAGCAGGATGTTCATGTCTATTGGAAAATCGTTTACCGTGCTTACTATCGACTCCAGATTCTCCTTTAGTGCGTCCCCATTCTGTTTTATAAACATTACAAAATGGTCGGCGCCCATGCGTCCGCACAGCTCGTCCCTGCTTATAAAATGCTTAAGCACCTTTGCCATATACACAAGGATATTTCGTCCCACGTCGTCGCCGAAAAGATCCGTTATAAGCTGATAGTTTTCCATATCGGAATATACTATGACATATTCCCTGTTTGGATATTTTTTAAGAAGCGCGTCGGCCCTGGCGCAAAAGGCGTCCTCCAAATATACGCCCGTCAAATCGTCCTTTTCGGGACGGTTTTTCGCGGTCGCGCTCTCGCTAAGGCTTATTATGTTGCTTAGGCGCTTCTGCGCCACCATAGGCGCGCACGGCTTGCGGATGAAGTCGCTTACTCCCATCGACAGCGCCTTTAGCTCGTCTTCGTCGTCGGCGTCATAAGACATGGCCACTATGGGGATTTTTGACAGCCGCTTCTTCTTTTTTATTTCACGAATGATGTCATAGCCTTCCCCCATGTTCGTGTCGACATCCAAAACCACGGCCGCTACGCTGTCGGCGTTTTTCTTCATTAGTCCTATTGCCTCGTCCTTTTCAAAGGCCTCAAGCACATTGTAGTCTTCGCTTAAAATTTCGACAATGTCGGCCCTATCCTCGTCATTGCCGTCGATAACAACCACGCTCTTTTTAACGGCCAATATAGCTCACCCCCGTCATGACAAAGTCTTTAAAACATACGCCGCAGCGGCAAACAATATTTGAATTGCCGCAAATCTAAACACCACCTGCGTATCCGACCATCCCTTGTTTTTCCGCATATGGTCGTGAATCGGCGTCCTTACGCCGCTTAAAATGGAAATATTTAAAAATCTCTTTAACGACACCTTTATAATTCCCGCCCCGCCGTCTACAACAAGCGTTATCGCAAGCAGCAGATACATAAACGGCCGCCCCGTCTTCATGGCCGCAAGGGCGATAAAAAAGCCAAGAGCCCTAGAGCCTGCGTCGCCCATAAGCATGCTGCTTGGCGATGAATTAAAGCAAAGGTAAGCAAGAAGCACGGCAACAAATATCGCGCAGGCTATGACGTAATTTCCAAGCTCGTCGGCAAAAATAAAGGCAAACGATGAAATGGACACGCAGCAGACCGTGGCGCACAACCCGTCCACGCCGTCTGAACAGTTGGTCACATTTATCGAAGCCCACAAAAGTATTACTCCCAGTATAAAATAGACGGGCACGGGAAGCTCAAGCGCATAGCCGCCGATAATAATTTCGGAGCCGTTGAAATATAGAAAGGCGGCCACCGTCAAAACAGACAGCACAAGGTCAATCAGGCCTTTTTTGTACTCGTTCCAAGGCGTTTTCGCGGCAT